>JAAFIY010000019.1 GCA_013297985.1 Comamonadaceae bacterium
CCGGCCTGCCCTTTTTTGCGCCCGAGATGTTCATGGGCGTGGTGCTTAAAAACCCGCTGCGCACCAAGCAACTTCAACAAGGCTTGGCGCAGTTGGGCGAAGAAGGCGCCATTCAAGTGTTTTGGCCCGAGATGGGCGGCACCATGCTGCTGGGCGCCATTGGCCAATTGCAGTTTGAAGTGGTGCAGCACCGCCTGAAGGCTGAATACGACTGCGACGTGCGCCTGGAAGGCTGTCCCTACACCGGCGCGCGCTGGATCACCGCTGACGCGGGCGCCGATTTGAAAACCTTTACCGACACCTACCCCCAGCGCTTGGCCCGCGATGCGGCGGGCGCGTTGGCCTATTTGTGCACCAGCCCCTACGACGTGCGGCTGGCGCAAGAGCGATTCCCCAAAATTCAATTTCACCCCTTGCGCGAACACGCGGGGCTGGCCCTGGCGGCTTAGAAGCACATGGCAGAGCGCGATGCGCTGCGTGCGCTGGCCGATTGGCCCGCTGAGCACCGCCGCGATGTGGTGGGTGTGCTCACCGACATTGACGACACCCTCACAGCCCACGGCCAGATCGAGCCCGCCGCACTGCAAGCCCTGCACGATTTGCGCGGCGCCGGGCTGTGGGTGATTGCCGTCACTGGCCGCCCGCTGGGGTGGAGCGAAGGGCCCGCGCAGCATTGGCCCCTGCATGCGCTGGTGGCCGAAAACGGCGGCGCGGCCTGGTTGCCTGCAAGCGCCAAAGATTTAAGCCCCATCGGGCTGCGGGGCAATCAAATTGCGCCGAAGGCGCTACAAAAACTGTATCAAGACGACGCGCCCACCCGCGCTGCACAGCGCCAGCAGCTGGACGCAGGCATCGCCGCCGTGGCCACTGCTGTGCCGCACGCGCGGCTGGCGCAAGACAGCCCAGGGCGCGAGACCGACATCGCCTTTGACCACAGCGAGCACGCCGCCCTATGCCCGGCCGACCGTGCAGCCGTGGTGGCGGCGCTGCTATCGGTGGGTCTGCGCACGCTGGTGAGCAGCATCCATGTGCACGGCAGCGCCCATGGGCATGACAAGTTCAGCGGCGCGGCTTGGTTGGTGCGCCTGGCTTGCGGCCGCAATCTGCTCGCACCGGATGAACGCCAGCGCTGGGTTGCCGTCGGTGATTCAGCCAATGACGAAGCCCTGTTTGCCCACCTGCCACAGTCGGTGGGCGTGGCCAACATCGCAGCGGCCTTGCCGCAGATGGCGCATCACCCGCGCTATTTCACCCAAGCGGCGCGGGGTGCGGGATTTGCGCAGATGGCGCAGGCGCTGCTGGCCGTAAGGCTTCGATAGGGCGGGCGCACCATGTCACCCACCGCCGCATCACTTTAGTTGGCGATGGCTTCGATCTGAATCACCAGGCGCACATCATCGGGAATGCCCGGCAGGCCATAGCCCATGCCCCATTCGCTGCGCTTGAGAGTGGCTTCAAAGTCGCCGCCGCAAGCGGGTTTGCGGGCCATGGGGTGGTTGTCTAAACACGCAAAGCCGGTCGCGCGCAAAGTGACGGGCTTGGTTTGACCCAGCAAGGTGAGCTGGCCCGGCACGCTGGTGACGCGGCCGCCTTCCAGTCGGAACTCACCCACAAAGCGCGCGGTGGGGTGGGTGGCCACATCAAAGAAATCTTTGCTGCGCAGGTGGTTGTCAAACGGGGCTACGCCAGTGCTGATGGACGCCATTTCAATGTTGACGCTGGCGAGGCCGGTGCCAGCGCTGCGGTCCAGCACGACTTCACCGCTCTTGCGGTCAAAGCGGCCGCGGCTGGTGGACATACCCAAGTGGCGCACTTCCCAGGTCACAAAGGTGTGGGCGCCGTCCATGGTGTAAGTGACGGGTTGGGCTTGCGCAGAAGTAGCACCGATGAGGGCAGCGGCCGCAGCGGCCAAGGCAAGTTTCAAGTTCATGTTGGATGAAAAGTTGAAGGGTCAAAGAAATAGCGCACCCGGACTGGGGCACTCACGAAACTCGGGCTGCAACGCACGCTCGGCGGCAGCCTTACAAAGGCGCGATGCCTGTGAACACGAGACGCAGGCGCACCTGCACTTCGTTGGCCACCAGGCTGGGGTCGTTCCAGTCGCCGTCACCAATGCGCCAGTCCAAGCGACGCAACGCAAACTGCCCCTCAGCGCGGGTTTGACCCGCAGGCATACCGGTTTGCACCAGGGTGATCGGCACCACTACCGGTCGGCTGATGCCTTTGATGTCCAGGGTGCCGCTGATCTCAAACCGGTTGCCGCCCAACGCCTTAACGCCGGTGGACGCAAATCGCGCCTGTGGCACCCGCGCGCTATCGAACCAGCCGGGTTTGCGCAGCTCGGCCATGGTGTTGGCGTCGCCAATGTCTACGCTGGTCAGGTCCACCGCAAAGCCCACCCTGGCGGCGTCGGCGCGTTTGGGGTCAAACTGCACCTGGGCATCAAAGCGCTTGAAGCTGCCTTCTACCCCCACGCCCATTTGGCGAGTGACAAAGCTCATGTTGCTGCCTGTAGCCACCAAGGCCTGTGCGGCCGCCCAGGGCGCCGCGCCCAACACGGTCAGCGCGATCAAGCCGCGTGAAACCAGCGATGCAAAAGCCATGGTGTGCAATCCAAGAAACAAAGAAGGTTTAGCCACGGCGGCGCCAACCCATGCGGGCAAGCAAGTGGTCTTTCAAAATCAGCTGGTGGTGCAAGGCAGCGCCCAGATGCACCACCACCAATGCCGCCAAGCCGTAGGCCAAGTAGCGGTGGACGGCTTTGAGCAGCTCAGCCAGTTCGCGGTCGCGCCCCACCAAGTCGGGTAGCGGAATCACGCCGTACAACACCACCGGAAACCCCAAAGCCGAGCTGTAAGTCCAACCCGCCAGCGGAATGGCAAAAAACAGGGCGTACATGGCCCCGTGGCTCAGGTGGGAGGCCTGCTGCTGCCAAGTGGCCATGCCAGCAGGCAGTGCAGGCGGCTGGTGCGTCAAGCGCCATAGCAGGCGGGCCGCCGACAGCGCCAAGATGGTGATGCCTGCCCATTTGTGCCAGTTGTATTGCTTAAGCCGCGCGGGTGAAAACGGCAGCTCCACCATGTAGAGCCCAAAGCCGAAAGTGCCAACGATCAACGCCGCCAGCAGCCAATGCAGCAGCACAGCGGGGCGGGAGTAGGTCAACACAGCAGGGGTAGCGGGTGCTTTCAAGGTGTAGGAATTACACCCACTGCCACCGCCCCACCGCAGGCTGTGGTTTGACGACAAAATTCAAAGTTTTTGAATACCTAATGCTATTCAGACCTTCGGTTTTGAATGTGCACTAGGCAGCGTAGCTCGATCAGCGGAGCGCTCGCCCCTCCAGCGCTGTGCTTGGTTTGGACTAACGCAGGGCGCCCTGCAACCAGGTGGCAAACGCACTGCATTCCCACCGATCCATCGTGCCGGTTTTCCAGCACAGATAGTGAGCATGCGGGCTGGGCACGCTGCGCGGGCTTAAGCGCTGCAAGGCCCCGGTTTCAAGCCAGTGCGCGCCCAGCTTCAAGCGCACCAGGGCCACGCCCAAGCCCAGGGCGGCGGCGTCGCACATCAGGCCGATGTCGTTGAAGCTGCTGCCCTCCGGTGGTTCGCCGGCGTCCAGGCCGTGGGCCACCCACCAGGTGCGCCAAGGCTCCAGCGGGCTGCGCAGCAGCTTGGCCTGTGTTTGCAGGTCTTGCACCGTGTCAAAGGGCCCGGCCTCACGCAAATAACTGGGCGCGGCCAGAGGCGTGACTTCGTCGCTCATCAGCAGTTGATGCTCGACATCGGCATAGCGGCCGGTGCCAAAGCGGATCATCAAATCAGCGTCTTCGGCCACCACATCCAGTAGCGGAATGCTCACCTGCAGTTGCAGATCAATCTCAGGATAGGCATCAAAAAATCCCTTCAGGCGCGGCATGAGGATGGCGCGGCTAAAGGTGGGCGTCACGGCCAACTTCAGCCGCCGCTTGCCAGGCGATGGGTCACTGCCCGGCATGCGCGACAAATGGTCGAGCCCCTCGCGCACATGAGCCAGGTATTCGCTGCCGTCAGTGGTAAGTGAAAAATCCGCCCGCCCAAACAACACCGTGCCCACCACGTCTTCCAGCTGCCGAATGCGGTGGCTCACCGCGCTGGGCGTCACGCACAACTCATCCGCCGCCAGCGTGACGCTGCGCAAGCGCGCCAGGGCTTCAAAGGTTTGCAGGCATTGGATGGGGGGGATGCGGGCGGTCATCGCCCCGAGTTTGCCGTGGGGCTACGCCCGGCACGCTGACAGACTCGGCTGCCTGGCTGAGGACTTTCCTGAGGCTATGGTGCCCCGCCGAACCAACATGGTTTAGGGCAAACACGCCATTTGCGCCCTCTCCATAAGCCTAAACAGCTATTATTTCGATAGCGAATTTGGGCGTATGAGTGAGACAGATTGTTGCCCAGGCACCTCGCGTTGCATCACATTGCATCAAATTGGTGTAGATTGATGCGCAGTGATGCAGGAGTCAGCGATGCTCAATGAAGAAAGCGAAGGCACAGTGCGAACAACGGTGACGCTTCCAAAACCCAACTACGAAGAGATCGAACGCATCGCACGGGAAAAGCGGGTGTCGGTCGCGTGGGTGGTCCGAGAAGCGGTCATTGAATACCTTGCCAGCGACAGCGCAGAAGCTGCGACACCGTTGAAGGTTCGCAAGGATGCCCGGCCATGAGATCGCTCGAACTTTTCGTTGGCGCGGGCGGCTTGGCACTCGGCATGGGCAATGCCGGCTTTGACGCAGCATCGGTGGTCGAATGGAACGCCAACGCATGCGACACCATTCGCTTGAACCAAAAACGCGGCATTCCTCAAGTCGCCGACTGGCACTTGCACCAGGGCGATGCCCGCAAGTTTGTCTATGCCTCAGTGAACGGCCCCATTGATGTGGTGTCGGGTGGCCCCCCGTGCCAACCCTTCTCGCTTGGTGGAAATCACAAAGCCTACGACGATGAGCGCGACATGTTTCCCGAGGCCATTCGGGCGGTGCGTGAGCTCAAACCCAAAGCGTTCATCTTTGAAAACGTCAAGGGCCTGCTGCGCCAATCGTTCGGCACCTATGTGCAGTACATCTATTTGCAAATGTGCTACCCCGACTTGGTGAGAAAAGCTGGGGAGCAATGGCATGAGCATCTGTCGCGCTTGGAACGTCTGCACACCGTCGCCCATCGCCGACCCACTGCTGGCGGCACCCGCTACCGGGTGGTCTATCGATTGCTGAACGCCGCCAACTACGGCGTTCCCCAAAAGAGAGAGCGCGTCTTTTTTGTTGGGTTCCGAGAAGATCTGGGCATCGAGTGGTCGTTTCCCAATGCCACTCACAGCGCTGAATCACTTTTTGTGGATCAGTGGGTCACGGGCGAGTACTGGGACCGAAACAAGGTGCCGATCAAAGCCCGGCCGCAATTGACCGACAGCCTGAAATCAAAGGCCTTGAAAGCCGCAACCCGCGATCTCGACGGCATTGCACTGCGGCCATGGCGCACCGTGCGCGAAGCCATCAAAGACCTGCCCGACCCGGTTCGCTATCGCGCCAACGACATTCCCAACCACGTTTACTGGCCGGGTGCGCGTGTATACCCGGGCCACACGGGCAGCGCTTTTGATGAGCCGTCTAAGACACTCAAGGCGGGCGATCACGGCGTGCCCGGCGGCGAAAACATGATTGCTTTCCCCGACGGCAGCTATCGCTATTTCACCGTCCGCGAGGCGGCACGAATCCAGACCTTCCCCGATCACTTTCTGTTCAGCGGGTCGTGGAGCGAGACGATGCGTCAGCTTGGTAACGCGGTGCCGGTCAAGCTGGGCGAAACGGTGGCCACTTCTGTTGCTCGAAAGCTGCGCGCCCGAGTTCACTGAGGTCCATTCAGGTCAATCGTCAGCGGCACCTACCGAAGTATCGTCGTCCAACATTGCCGACAGATCACCCGCGAAGAACAGCGCAACCTTCTTCTTGAGTTTGGCTGCCGTCTCTGGGCCGTTGGCCAGCTTGTCGGCAAACTCGCGACCCGGATGCAGCACGTCCCATGGGGACTTGTACTGATCCTTCCGTCTCATGCCTGGATCTTTGTTGCCAAAGCCATCAATCACTCGATTCCAGACGGGCTTGAACATTTCGATCAGCATGTTCTCGCCCAAGGGAATCCAAATGTCGTCCACCACAAGTGCGCGATAGGAAAAGTCGTGCACCTCTAAGTTGTGGCACTGACGGACGGACTCGGCATGCTGCTTGAGCCGTGATCTAAGCGAGGTGCTGACAGACGCAGCCTGGTGCGTCATGCCACCCTTGCGCCCACCCTTTGGAATCGCTTTGCCAACATAAATGGGAAGGCTGAAGCGCCCCCTGGTGTTTGCCTCAGCAATGGGCCGGTACAGCGCAAGACTGCCCACGTAGTAAAGCGCATAAATGCCTGCGCCAAGAAGCCCATCGGTGTCGTCCAAAGACCGAACCGGCGTGGCCAACATCGCTTCGACGACATTGCGCCCAAGGTTGAGCTTTTCCAGTGGGTTGTATGCATTCGATGTCATGAAGGGCTGCTCTCAGTTGCGTCTGTGCACAGCAATCTAGCGAAACACCACCGTCTTGTGCCCATTGAGCTGTACCCGGTGTTCGCTATGCCATTTCACGGCGCGGGCCAGCACTTGGCTTTCGGTGTCGCGGCCTAGCGCGGTGAGGTCGTCCACGCCCATGCTGTGGTCCACGCGGGCCACGTCTTGTTCGATGATGGGGCCTTCGTCTAGGTCAGCCGTGACGTAGTGGGCGGTGGCACCGATGAGTTTGACGCCCCGCTCATGCGCTTGGTAATACGGCTTGGCACCTTTGAAGCTGGGCAAAAAGCTGTGGTGGATGTTGATGGCGCGGCCCGCCAGCGCGGTGCAAAGGGTGTCGCTCAGGATTTGCATGTAGCGGGCCAGCACCACCAGCTCAGCGCCTTCAGCGCGAATGATTTCAAGTTGCCGCTGCTCTACCTGCGCCTTGGTGTCGCGCGTGACCGGCAGGTGGTGAAACGGCACGTTGTAGCTGGCGGCCAGTTGATAAAAATCACGGTGGTTGCTGATGATGGCGCGCAGGTCCAAATTGAGCAGTCCGCTTTTGACGCGAAACAGCAGGTCGTTCAAACAGTGGCCTTGCTGGCTGACCAAGATGACGGTGGGCATGGCGGCCTGCGCGGCGTGCAGGGCCCAGGTCATGCCAAAGGGCTGGGCAAAGGCTTGCACGTCGGCGCGCAGCGCAGCGTGCGGGCCGCTGCAGGCAAAGCGCACCCGCATAAAGAACAGGCCAGTGGCGTGGTCGTTGTATAGGGCGGCTTCTTCAATGTTGCCGCCGCGCTCCAGCAAGAAGCCCGACACGGCATGCACGATGCCGCGCTTGTCGGGGCACGACAGCGTCAGGATGTAGGCGGGCGGCTCGGCACTTGCCAAAGCAGTCGGGTTGGCAGCAGGGTTGTGGGCGGTCGTCATGGGGCGCGATTGTCGCGGTGCAGCCAGAATCACCCGCTTTGCCCATTCAAAAAACAAACGGAGACGCTAGATGTTTGACACCTGCATCGCAGGCAGCCTGCCCAAACCCGCTTGGCTGTCGGAAACCCACAAGCTGTGGCCGCAATGGAAAGCCAGCGGCGCCGAGTTGCTAGAAGCCAAAGCCGACGCCACCCGCCTGTGGGTGAGCGCGCAAGAGCGCCTGGGGCTGGATGTGATTGGCGACGGCGAACAAGCCCGCCAGCACTTTGTGCACGGCTTTGTCGAGCGGGTGCAGGGCATTGACTTTGAGCACAAGGTAGAAATGGGCATCCGCAATGACCGCTACAAGGCCATGGTGCCGCAGGTGGTGGGGCCGCTGGCGCTACCGGGCCGGGTGCATCAGTTTGAAGCGCAGGTGGCGCGTGCAGCCACCGCCAAGCCCATCAAGTTCACCCTGCCGGGCCCCATGACGATTGTGGATACGGTGGCCGATCAGTTCTATGGCGACCGAGTCAAGCTGGCGTTTGCGTTTGCTGAACTGTTGAACCAAGAAGCCCTGGCCTTACAGGCCGACGGCGTGGACATCATCCAGTTTGATGAGCCCGCCTTTAACGTCTACATGGCGCAAGCCGCCGACTGGGGCGTGGCCGCGCTGGAGCGCGCCGCGCAGGGCCTGACATGCAAGACCGCCGTGCACATTTGCTATGGCTACGGCATCAAGGCCAACACCGATTGGAAGGCCACACTGGGGCATGAGTGGCGGCAGTACGAACAAGTATTCCCCGCGCTGGCCAAGAGCCGCATCGACCAAATCAGCCTGGAATGCCAGCATTCGCACGTGCCCATGGATTTGATGGCGCTGCTGGCCGGCAAAGAGGTGATGGTGGGCGTGATCGACGTGGCCAATGACGCGGTAGAAAGCGCGGAAGAAGTGGCAGACACCATCGGCCGCGCCCTGCAGTTTGTGCCGCGCGAGAAGCTGCGTGCCTGCACCAACTGCGGCATGGCGCCCATGGACCGCAGCATCGCCCAGGCCAAGCTGCAAGCGCTGGTGGCGGGGGCGGAGATCGCTCGGCAGCGCTGGGGCTAAACCGCGTTTTTGGGCGCGCCGGGCAGCGGTGGCCCGTCGCGCTGCAGGGCCACCCCGCTGCACAAAACGGCCCATCAGCGCCAAAATGGGGGCATGGACGCCACCACCACCCCCCAATCCACCGGCAACGCCGCCGCCACGCTCCACATGAACATGGAGCACCAGTGGCTGCCTTTCACCCCTAACCGGCACTTCAAACAAGTGCCGCGGGTGTTTGTAGGGGCCAATGGCATGCACTTCAGCACCCATGACGGCCGCCAGGTGGTGGATGGCATCAGCAGCTTGTGGTGCGTGGGCGCAGGGCACAACCGGCGTGAGATCAATGAGGCAGTCAAGGCGCAGCTCGACACCTTGGACTACGCCACCGCCTTTCAGGTGGGCAACGACCAAGCCTTTGAAGCAGCCGCGCGCATCGCCGCCCTTTGCCCGGGTGACTTGAACAAGGTGCTGTTTTGCAATTCGGGCTCGGAGGCAGCCGACACGTCGTTGAAAGTGGCCCTGGCCTATCACCGCGCCCGGGGCGAAGGGCACCGCACGGTATTCATTGGGCGTGAGCGGGGCTATCACGGCGTGGGCTTTGGCGGCATGAGCGTGGGCGGCATTCCAGCCAACCGCAAAGCCTTTGGCACCGCGCTGCTGCCACGGGTGGACCACATGCGGTTTATTCATGACCCGGTGAAGCACGCCTACATCCAAGGCACTGAGCCGGTGTGGGCTGATGACCCCTTGCTGGAACTTGAACAACGCATCTTGCCCCTGCACGACCCCAGCAACGTGGCCGCCATCATCGTAGAGCCCATTGCGGGCAGCGCGGGCTGGTACATCCCGCCGCAGGGCTACCTAAAGCGGCTGCGCGAGATTTGCGACAAGCACGGAATTCTGTTGATTTTTGATGAGGTCATCACCGGCTTTGGCCGCCTGGGTGTGCCGTTTGGCGCTGACTTCTATGGCGTGGTGCCCGACATGCTGAACTTTGCCAAGGCCATCACCAACGGCGTGATTCCGCTGGGCGGCGTGGTGTGCCGTGATCACATCTACGACGCCATGATGGCCACCACCGCGCCTGCGCACACGATCGAGTTTTTCCACGGATACACCTATTCAGGCCACCCGGTGGCCTGCGCGGCCGCCATCGCCACGCTGGACTTGTTTGCGCGCGACCAGTTGTTTGCCCGCGCGGGCCAGATGGGCCCAGTGCTGGGCGACGCGCTGCACAGCGCCTGCAAGGGCCTGCCCAACGTCGTCGGTATCCGCAGCCTGGGCTTGGCTGGTGCGGTCGAACTCGCGCCCTTGCCTGGAGCGCCGGGCAAGCGGGCCTATGACATCTTTTTGGACTGCTTTGCGCGCGGCGTGCTCGTGCGCGCCGCCGGTGACAACCTGGTGCTGTGCCCGCCCTACATCGTGGAGCGCGAGCACATTGATCAGTTGGTGGGCACGCTGGCCGAAAGCATCAAGCGCCACGCATAAAAACAGGCTGCAGTTTGTAGGGCGTGAGTTGCTATTGAAAAGATAGCTGACTGGGCAGTTATTTAGGGCGCTCAGAGCCGTTTTGGTTTGAGGCTGCGGGGTGATTGAGTTGACGCTCTGCCCCAGAGCGCAACAGCCAAGCGGGCAGCCCGCTGACTGCGTGTCCCCCGCCAAGTTCGATGGCCAACGGCCATCGAACTTGGCTCCTCCTCTACCTCCGTCAGGGGGCCACCCACTCGACTGCTGCGCTCCACGCGCGGCCGTCGAACCCGGGGTGCTGCACCAAGTAGCGCGCGGTGTGTGGCAGGGCATTGGGTGCGCATCGATGCCGCCGAGGAACGCAGGGATTGCAGGTTGCCCCGAAGGGGTCCGCCGCAGCTGTCCGAGGCGTCGAACCCGGGGTGCTGCACCAAGTAGCGCGCGGTGTGTGGCAGGGCATTGGGTGCGCATCGATGCCGCCGAGGAACGCAGGGATTGCAGGTTGCCCCGAAGGGGTCCGCCGCAGCTGTCCGAGGCTTCAGCCGAGTTCTGCGGCGGCCTGCGATCGCGAGTACCGCAGGGCAGTTTGGCCAAAGGCCAAACCGGTGATCGTTAAGCCCCCAAGGACCTGCCGCACACCGCGTGCGGGCCAACAACCGCGAACGACGCAAAGCCCAGCGGGCCGCCGCGCCACGAGTGACCCAAAGTTCGATGAACCCCAGCATCCCTGACCCCCGGGTTGCGTTTGGGCTTGGAGTCGCCCCTGTTTAGCTTCGAGACCAGCTATGTTTTCAATAGCGATACCGCGCCTGAGAAGCTGACAAACGCCAGCGCGGTGCTCACCAAAATGATGCGGGCCACGCGGGCGGTGTTGGCCTCAAAGCGCTCGGCCAGCAGGCTCACATTGCTGGCGCTGGGCAGTGCGGCTACCAGCACCAGCACGGTGAGTGTGCCCGCATCCAACGGCAGACCAGCCTGCACCGCCGCACTGCCCAACAACAGCACCAACAGCGGGTGCAGCAGCAGCTTGGCCACCGCTGCGGGCACATAGTCGATCGGTGGCAACGCGTGGGCCAAGCCGTCGCGCACTGGCAGCGGGCGGGCGAGCACCGCGCCAATGGTGAACAGCGCCACGGGGGATGCTGCATCGGCCAGCAGGCCCACGGTTTTGTGCACCGGCCCAGGCAGCTCAAATGCGGTAGCCGATGCGGCAGCGCCCAACACGATGGACCAGGGCATGGGGTTGGTTAGCACGCCGCGCAGTGCGCGGCCGCCCGCTTCTCGCACTGCCTTCAAGCCTGAACCAGCGGGCAATCCAGGGGGCGGATCGAGCCGCGACAGCGCAATGCACAGCGACGTGGTGACGATCATGTCCACCATCATGGTGGCAATGGTGGGCCCCGCAGCCATCGGCCCCAGCAGCGCCACCAAGAGCGGCACACCCATGAAGCCACTGTTGGGAAACGCGCCCACCAGGGCGCCAAACGCGGCGTCGTTCCAGCGCACCCGGGCATTGAAGCTGATGGCCAGCACAAAGGCCACCATCACCAGCGCACACACCGCCCACAACGCCATCACGGCCGGGTTCAGCATCTGCGTGACAGGCGTGCTGGCCCCAAAGCGGTACAGCATGCACGGCAGCGCAAAAAACAGCACAAAGCTGTTCAGGCCCCCAATGGCCGCTACCGGCAGCACCTTGGATTTGCAGGCCAGGTAGCCACACAGCACCAGCGCAAAAAACGGAAACGTAACGGTAAGAACTTCCCACATGGCGCGGGCATTGTCGCTGGCGGGGCGGCGGGGCTTTTGCGGGGCCATCACGGCTACACTGCCGCCCCTTTGCCCGTCCCAAAACCCTGGCACCCCCAATGAACAGCCCCGCCCAAATGAACACCGCCCAAATGCAGGCGGTGCACTGCACCCAGGCCCCGTGCCTGGTGCTGGCGGGGGCGGGTTCGGGCAAGACGCGGGTGATTACCCACAAGATGGCCCACCTGATTCACCAGGGCATGCGGGCCGAGCAGATTGCCGCCATCACCTTCACCAACAAGGCCGCAGCCGAGATGCGCGACCGAGTGAAAGCGCTGGTGGGGCGCGACGCCAAAAACCTGACGGTGTGCACCTTTCACGCCCTGGGCGTGCGCCTGCTGCGCGAAGACGGCGCGGCCATTGGCATGAAGGCCAACTTCAGCATTCTGGACAGCGACGATGTGCAAGCACAGATCAAAGACGCCGGCGGCACCACCGACGCCAAGCTGGCCCGCCAATGGCAATGGACCATCAGCCGCTGGAAGAACGAAGGCCTGACGCCCGCCCAAGCCGAAGCGCAAGCGGCAGACGCCGATGAAGTGGCCGTGGCCCGCGTGATGGCCCGCTACCAAGAGCGCCTGCAGGCCTACCAAGCGGTGGACTTTGACGACCTGATCGGCCTGCCCGTGGCCCTGCTGCAAAAGCACGATGCGGTGCGCCAACGCTGGCAGCAGCAGCTGGCCCACATCTTGGTGGATGAATACCAAGACACCAACGCCACCCAATACGAGTTGCTGCGCCTGCTGGTGGGCGCCCCTGACCAGGCGCGATTTACCTGCGTGGGTGACGACGACCAAAGCATCTATGGCTGGCGAGGTGCCACGCTAGACAACCTCAAACGCCTGCCCGAGGACTACCCCCGCCTGCGCGTCATCAAGCTAGAGCAAAACTACCGCAGCACCAATGCCATCTTGCGTGCGGCCAACGCGGTGATTGGCCCCAACCCCAAGCTGTACGCCAAAACGCTGTTTTCAGAATTGGGCGAAGGCGAGCCGGTGCGGGTGGTGGACGCCGACACCGATGAGCACGAAGCCGAGCGGGTGGTGGCGCGCATCCAAAGCATCCGTGCGGGCACCGACGCAGCGGCCGCGGCCAGCCCAGAGGCGCGCCGCATGGAATGGCGCGACTTTGCGGTGCTGTACCGCGCCAATCACCAAGCCCGGGTGATCGAGCAAGCCTTGCGCAAGGCGCAAATGCCCTATCGCGTGTCGGGCGGCACCAGTTTTTTTGACCGCGCCGAAATTCGTGACCTGACCGCCTGGCTGCGCCTGTGGGCCAACAACGACGATGACCCGGCCTTTTTGCGCGCCGTGGCCACGCCCAAACGCGGCATTGGCCACCAAACGCTGCAGTCGCTGGGCCAATTTGCCAGCAGCTACAAGCTCAGCTTGTTTGAAGCGCTGTTTTCGCCCAGCCTGGGCAGCGCGCTAAGCGCCCGCGCCGTGGGCAGCCTGCATGAGTTTGGCCGCCTCATCAACGATTTGGAATACCGCGCCCGCCATGCCACCGGCCACACCGCAGCCGTGGCGTTTTTGGCCGATTGGCTCAAAGACATCGGCTACGAACGCCATTTGCACGACACCTCTGACGACGCCCGCACCGCCACCACCAAATGGCAAAACGTGCTGGAATTCGCCGACTGGATGGCCAAGCGCTGCGGCACGCCCGACGACGTCGGCGGCATGGGCGACGGCCTGCAAATCGCGGGCACCGAGCGCACCGTGCTGGAAGTGGCGCAAACCGTGGCCCTGCTGAGCACCCTGAGCGAGCGCGAACAAGATCAAAACGCCATCACCCTCAGCACCCTGCACGCCGCCAAGGGCTTGGAATGGCCGCATGTGACGCTGGTGGGCATCAACGAAGGGCTGCTGCCTTTCAAGCCCGGCGACGACGCCCATTCCACCCCCGAAGTAGCCGCCAGCCCCGCCACGCAAGAGCGCATTCAAGAAGAGCGCCGCCTGATGTACGTGGGCATCACCCGCGCCCAGCACACGCTGGCCGTGAGCTGGTGCAAAAAACGCAAACAGGGCCGCGACATGGTCAGCGCCGCGCCCAGCCGTTTCATTGCGGAGATGAAGCTGGACGAACGCACTGTGCGTGAAGATCCGCGCGAAAAGCTCAAGGCTTTGCGGGCGGAGTTTGCCAAGAAAGCGGCGGCTTCGGCTGGGTCCTGATCTCGGCTTCTTCTTTCGTCACTTAGGCCGTGACGAAGTTTCACCCGTGGTGTGCGGCGTTGGTTTGGGTGGCGAACTTGCGGCCTGTGATGTGCGGCGGCGGCTGGGGTGACGAACTTCCGCACGCGGTGTGCGGCAGGGCCTTGGGGGCTTAAGGGATCGCCGGTTTGGCCGCATGCGCCCAAACTGCCCTGCTGGTACTCGGGATCACAGGCCGCCGCAGAACTCGCCTGACGGCTCAAACAGCTGCGGCGGACCCCTTCGGGGCAACCTGTGCTCCCTGCGTTCCTCGGCGGCATCCATGCGCCCCCAAGGCCCTGTCGCACACCACGAGCTGCGCCACGCAACACGCCGGGTTCAACGGCCGGGACGGAAGCGCGGCAGTCGAGTGGGTGGCCCGCTGACGGAGGTAAAGGAGGAGGGGCGGCTGTCAAGCCGCGCCGGGGGACACGCAGTCAGCGGGCTGCCCGCTCGGCTGTTGCGCTTCTGGGCAGAGCGCTCAGATCAAGCACCAGAAGAACCTCAAGCCAAAACAGCCTACCCCGCCCGAAAGATCTGCCTATCTAGCTATGAAATATGTAGCACTTCAATCCAAAGCCAACACCACCCGCCGAGTCTGCGCCGACTTCTTCTCTACCTTCACCACCCGCACCGCGCCAATCTCCGCTGTGTTGGCCACATGCGTGCCGCCGCACGGCTGTAGGTCAATCAAGGTGTCGCCACGGCCGATGTGAATGGTGCGCACCTGCCCGCTGCCGCGCGGGGGTTGCACGCTCATGCTTTTGACCAGACCGGGATTGGCGTCTAGTTCGGTATCGCTCACTTGGCTCACCGTGACAGGCCACGCTTGTTGCACCAGGCCTTGCAGCCCTGCGCTGAGTTCGTCTTTGTCCAGCGGCTCCGTCATCACAAAGTCCAAGCGGGCCGAATCGGCGGTGATGCTGCAGCCATCCACCGGCCGCGCCACCAAATGGCACAGCAAATGGGTGGTGGTGTGAAAGCGCATCAGCTTGCGGCGGCGCGCGGCGTCGATGGCCACGCGCACCGTGGCGCCCACGGGGATGCGGGCCAAATCGTCGGCGGCCAAGACATGCGCGATGGCGCCCGTGGCCACGCCTTCGGCGCTTTTGTGCTTGCGGGTGTCGGTGATGGCCAGCGGCACATCGCCCAGCCACAGCGTGCCGGTATCGCCCGCCTGGCCGCCGCCCAGGGGGTAGCACACCGTACGGTCCAAGATGACGCCTTGCAGCGGGTCTGCCGCCAGCACCGTGGCGGTGCATTCGGCAAGGGTGCTGTCTTGGCGGAAGAGTTCAAGGGTGGGTGGCAAGGTCATGCCCGCAAGTCTGGCATGGCAAACCGCCCGAGTTCCTTAAGATGCCCTGTATGACTTCTGACCACACCCATTTGCTGCCTGACACCCGCCCCACCAGCGCCGCCATTCGCCCCAGCAGCCGCTTTTGGGCCGAGCTCACCGCGCGTGAATTTGCTCGGCTGGCCAGCGCCCCCGATGTGCACCGCTTGGTGCCGGTGTTGCCGGTGGCAGCCATTGAGCAGCACGGCCCGCACTTGCCGGTGAGCGTCGACACCAGCTTGGTAGACGGCGTCATCCAGGCGGCGCTGCCGCACATTGGCGCCGATGTGCCGGCGCTGTTTTTGCCCACCCAGGCGGTGGGTAAAAGCAATGAACACCTGGCGTTTGCGGGCACCCTGACTTTGAGCGCCACCACGCTCTTCAACGTATGGGTAGAACTGGGCGAATGTGTGGCGCGTGCGGGCTTTAAAAAGCTACTGCTGCTCAACAGCCACGGCGGGCAGGTGAGCATGATGGACATCGTGGCGCGTGAGCTGCGGGTGCGCCACGGCTTGTTGGTGCTGGCCAGCAACTGGTTTACCTTGCCGTTGGGCGATGCCGTCAATGGCCTGTTCACCCCGGCCGAACACCGTTTTGGCATTCACGCCGGTGACATGGAAACCTCCATGATGCTGGCCCTGCGGCCCGACCGATGCGACATGGCCCAAGCCAGCAACTTTGACAGCACCGCCGCCGTACGCGCTCAGCACTACCCCATTTTGGGCAATGGCAGCAGCGCCAAACTGGCCTGGCAAATGCAGGACTACAACGCCATGGGCGCAGCCGGTGACGCCACCTTGGCCACCGCAGCCAAAGGGCAGGCGGTGATCGAATCGGCAGGCCAGCAATTGGCCAAGTTGCTGGCCGAAGTATCCAGCCTGCCGCTGACCACCCTCAACCCGCAGCCCGTGATTGCCCCATGAATGCCGCTGTTGCCGGGCCTCGCGACCCGTATCAGGACGGGCAGCCGCAGGTGCTGCGTTCGGTGGCCATCCCGCACACGCTGCGCGGCTTTGACACGCATCCGCATCACCGCACGTTTGACGTGCATCTGGCGCAAGGCCAGGTTCAGCGCATCAACCCCAGTGATGCCGATGAACCCAAGGCGTGGCTCATCAGCGCCCCGGTCGATCTGCACACCCACTTGGACAAAAGCTACACCGTGGGTGAGGTGGGCGCCGCCCAGGGTGATTTGGGTACCGCCATTGCCCGCATGGCCCAGCACCGCAGCACTTGGACAGCCGATGACCTGCACCAGCGCATGTCGCGCGCGCTGCAAGACGCTTGGCAGCACGGCACCCGCGCCTTGCGCACCCATCTGGATTGGGTAGAAGCGCCCGCGCCGCTGGCCCTGGCTGAGTTTGAAGCCCTGCGCCACGCATGGCGTGGTCGCATGGAACTGCAATGCGCCGCCCTGGTGCCGCTGGATGTGTTGGACGACATCCGCGCTGGGGCTCGCATTGCGGCAACGCTGGCCGATTTCAATCAGCGAGCCGGTACGCGCGACGCCGCGTTAATGGGTGCCTTTATCTATCGCAATGAACGCATGGACGACAAGCTGCACCGCTTGTTTCAGTTGGCTACTCAGCACAACCTGAGCTTGGACTTGCATGTAGACGAAGGCCTGGACGCCGACGCCCGCGGCCTGGCTCGGGTGGCGCAACTCACCACGCACTACCAGTGGGGTGGCCGCGTCGTGGCAGGCCACGCCTGCAGCCTGATGGCCCAGCCGCGTGACGAGGCCTTGCGCACCTTGGTGGCCTGCCAGCGCGCCGGGGTGCATTTGGTGGCCCTGCCCACCACCAACGCCTATTTGCAAGGCAGTTGGCAAGACACCCCGCTCGAGCGCGGCATCACCCGCCTGCGCGAAGCCTGGGCCCATCAAATGACGCCCAGCGTGGCCACCGACAACGTGGCCGACCCCTTTTATCCCTACGGCTGCTATGACCTGCTGGAAAGCTGGTCGCTGGCGGTGCAATTGGCCCACCTGACCCCCGCCCACGAATGGCTGGCCGCCATCACCACCCACCCCGCCCAAGCCATGGGTCTGCCCTGGGACGGCCGCCTGCGCGTGGGCGCCCCGGCGGATTTGCTGATGCTGCACGCGGCTGATCCGTGGAGCCTGATCCCGCCCGGCCGCCTGCCGCGCACCGTGATTCGGGCGGGCCAAGTGGCGACGCCTTCAGCGCTTGGCCCGGCAAACCCCACGTTGCGTGGGCCGCTTTTTGCATGAGCAAACCGCCGAGTCCTCACGCCCGCTGCTTGACCCCATTTTTTGCACCATGAACGCCCCAGCCCTGCCAGACGCCCACTTGCTACCCCGCCCCAGCGCTGCCACGCTGGCTGCCCTGCGCGAGGCACTCAGTGGCATGCGGCTCATTGATGACCCGCGTTTGCTAGACGCTGCATCGCACGACTACGCCTGGTACAGCCCGGTGCTGGCCGAGCGCTATGCCAAAGAGCGCGGCGACTTGGTGGTACGACCCACATCCATGGACGAGCTCACCCGTGTGGCGGCCACCTGCGCCCGCCTGCGCGTGCCCGTTACCCTGCGTGGCGGGGGCACTGGCAACTACGGCCAATGCACGCCCTTGTCGGGCGGCTTGATCATTGACATGACCGGGCTCAATCAGGTGTTGGGCTGGACCACCGAAGGGCTGGGCTTAGATGCGCGCGGCCAGGCGCAAGCGCGGGTGCGCTGCCAGGCCGGCATGATGATCAACGCGCTGGAAGACGCCACCCACGCGCGCGGATGGCAACTGCGCATGTTTCCATCCACCCGCGACATCGCCACCATCGGTGGCTTTATTGCAGGCGGCTACGGCGGCGCGGGCACGGTGCTCAACGGCATCTTGAAAGACGCGGGCAACGTCACCTTGATCGAGGTGCTCACGCTAGAAGAAACCCCGCGCCTCATTGAACTGCGGGGTGCTGACATCCAAAAGGTGCATCACGCGTATGGCACCAACGGCATCGTCGTGTCGCTTGAGCTGGCCTTGAGCCCCTGGGTGGATTGGGTGCACCACATTGCGCTGTTTGACGGCTATGACGCTGCCTTGCGCTTTGGCTGCGTGGCCACCGAGCGTGTGCATCCTTTGCCCCATGCCACCGCCAAACGGCTAGACGCTTTTTTAATCACTGCAGTAGATCGCCGCATTGCGCCGTTTTACGCTGACACCTTTGGCGCGCTGTTTCCGCCCGAGCGCGACGCCATCTTCAGCATGGTGCGCCCCGAACACCTAGACGACTGGCGCGCCCTGATGCGCGAAATGGGCGGCACCGAAACCCTGGCCGCGCGCTTTGATGAACTGGCCCCACGCGGCCTGATTCCCACTTATGAATGTGGCTGGAACCACACCACGCTAATGGCGCTGCGCCAAGACAAAAGCTGGAGCAATCTGCAAACCGTGTTCCCCTGGACACCGGGCCAAGGCATCGATGTGGATTTGGTCATGCGCCAAAACCAGCGCTGGGGCGACGAAGTCTTGCGCCACCATGAGTTTGGCTACCAGTTTGGCGAGTGCATCGCGTTTGAGCTGCCTTTGGTGGCCTACCTAGATCGCGACCGTTTGTATGAGCTGATGGCCGAATTTGAAGCCGACGGCTGCATGGTGTTTGACAACCATGTGGTCACCATCGAAGACGGCGGCATGAAGACGATTGACACCGCGCAAATTGATTTCAAACGCCTGGCTGATCCGCACGGGCTGATGAATCCCGGCAAGACCCGTGGCTGGCAGCCTGAGATGGCGCAGCCATGAACACCATCATCTATAAGAAACGAGCGGCTTGCGCCCTACAACAGGGCGTATACAGCTATAGTTTTTATAGCGACGGCGTTTTCTCAACGTGAAGACACTCATCGTCCACTGCCACCCCAACCCCGACAGCTTCAGCCACGCGCTGTATGTCGCCGTGCGGGGCACGCTGGAGCAAGCCGGGCATGAGCTACGCTGCATGGATTTGTACGCCGAGGGCTTTGAGCCGGTGATGACGCTTGAAGAACGCATCGCTTACCTGCCCAACCCGGGCCTGATTGAAGCCCGGGTGCAGCCCCATGTGGACGCGCTGCGCTGGTGCGAGCATTTGGTGCTGATCTACCCCACCTGGTTCTACGGCCCGCCCGCCATGCTCAAGGGCTGGCTAGAGCGCGTTTGGCTACCCGGCGTAGCGTTTATGCCGCCGCCCAAAAAGGGCAAGATGGCGGTGCCGGGCTTGCAGCACATTCGCGCTTTTAGCGTGGTCACGCATGGCGGCGCGGCTTGGTGGTGGTTGAAGGTGATGGGCGACCCGCACCGGCGCATGGTGATGCGCGGCCTGCGGGCGCTGATGGCGCCGCGCTGCCACACCACATGGCTGCAACTGCACAACATGAACAACGTCAGTCGCGCTGAATGTGAAGCCTTCATCACCCGTGTGTGTGCCCGGCTTCAGTCTGTGACTTAACCCTCAATTTGCCATGACGACTTCCCCAACCGGCCAGCCCCTGGCCAACTACGCCGCCTGGCGCCGCGTGGGCAACCAGGTGTTTGCAAGCGGCGTGATTGCGGTAGACCCCGCCACGCGCCAAGTGGTAAGCCGCTACGAGCAACTGCCCGCTGCTGCGCTGCCCGAACTGCGCAGCCTGGGCTATGCCACCGGGCAGTTGTCGGTAGATGTGTTTGAAGCCCCCATCGTGGTGCAAAGCTGGACGGTGCTCAACCGCATCCGTGAAATTGCACACGAAGCAGGCGCCGAGATGCGTGACGTGGTGCGCCTGGTGCAGTACTTTCGGGACTTGCGCCACTACCCCGCCTACAACCGGGTGCGCGGTCTGTTCTTTGCCCAGCCGGTAGTGAGCACAGTGGTGGAAGTCAGCCGCATGCTGCCCAACGACGAGGTGTGGGTGGAAGTAGAAGCCACCTTTGTGATTGATCGCTGACCCCCACACCCCTATGCACCGCCGCACTCTGCTTGCCGCCACCGCACTGCCGCTGCTGGCTGCGTGCGCCACCCCTGGCGGCCAGGCCAGCCGCAGCGACTACGCCCGCGAAGCCCGCTGGCGCGCTGAATTCGCGCCCGGCGTGTTGCTGGGCGATGTGATCGATTTGCCAGGTGCATCAGGTGCACCGACCTTTGCGGCCATTTGGGCGCCGCAGCGGCCGGTGGGAAGCGCGGTGGTGCTAGTACATGGCATTGGCACCCACCCCGACCACGGCCTAACGGGCCAACTGCGCCAATCATTGTTTGAAGGCGGCATGAGCACCCTGGCCATCCAGGCGCCCATCTTGGACATGACAAACATCACCGACGCTGCACCCTACGCGGCTCTCATGCCCGAGGCAGTAGCCCGCATAGAGGCGGCCGTGTCCTACGTCCGCGCACAAGGCGCGCAAAAGGTATTTGCGGTGGGCCACACCATGGGCGCTTGGATGCTCAACGAATATCTGGCGCGCTCGGCCCAAGCCATCGACGGCTGGGCAGCGCTGGGCCACACTGGCCGCTTCTCAGGCTTTGGCATGCGGCGGGTAGCCACGCTAGACGTGGTGGCTGAACGCGGCATTGCCGCCCATGTCAACGCCAGCGCCCAGCGAGCGCAACTCAGCCAGCAGTGGGACACCCGGTCACAACAGATTCGCATCAGCGGGGCAGACTTGTCTTACGCTGAGCAACACGCACAGGTGGCCCAGGCGCTGCTGCGGTTCTTTAGGAGCTTGTCATGACCTTCAAACGTTTTGTGCTGCTGGGCCTGGCCTTCGCTGCACCCCTGTGGGCACAAGCCCAAATGGGGGGCATGAACATCAAGCCCGGCCTGTGGGAAAACACCACCAAGATGAGCGGCAGCCCCGAAATGGAAGCCGCTATGGCCGAAATGCAAAAGCAACTGGCCGCCATGCCACCCGACCAACGCAAAGCCATGCAGGACATGATGGCCCGCCAAGGCGTACAGATGGGCAGCGGCCCAGGCGGCGCCATGACCACCCGCATCTGCCTGACGCGCGAGATGATTCAAAACGATGACTGGGCCAAGGGCGATCAAGGCGACTGCACCCACGGCCCTGTGCAAAAGTCTGGCAACACTTGGCGCATGACGTTCAGTTGCCCCAAGCCACCCACCCAAGGTGAAGCCGTCACCACCCTCGTGAGCGACAGCGCCTACACCAGCCGCATCACCATGAACAGCACCGACAAAGGCAAGCCGGTGCGCCAGGTGATTGACAACAGCTCCAAATGGGTCAGCGCCGATTGCGGCGCGGTGCGGCCTATCAGCGCACCCAACCGCCCTGGTGCGCCGCCAGCCCCCGCTCGCTAAGCGGCGGTCTCGCTCTTCAGCGGGCGGCCGCGGCTGGGCCCAAAGCCGGGCTGGGCGCACAGCAGCGCCACGCCACACCCGCCCCAACGCCCCAACTGTTGCGCTGCAGGGTGAGCGGGCTGCGGGCGGCTTCGCCCACCAAGCGGCCCGCCTGCAGGGTGCCAAACACCAGCCATTGCGGGCTCAGCGCATAGCGCATGTTGGCCGAAGCCCCCACCTGCTGCAGCCCCGAAGCGGGCGAATACCCGGTGGGCCCGCCCAAAGCAGAACCCGGCACCGCACCAAACAGACTTTGCATGTGCGTCCGGTTGCCACCGGTGATGCCTGCGCCCACGCCCGCTTCCCAGCCCGGGGCAATTTCAGTGCGCCAGCCGATGTCTGCGCCGGCCGTCGCGCCGCCGCCCCGGCCCAACAAATCAACACTGACGTTGGCGCCTAAGTTCCAGTGCTCACCCAGCGACTGTGACAAAGCAACCCGCGCCCGCACCGTGCGGCGCACCTCGGGTTGCCCTAGCAAATAGGCCGAGGTGCTGCTGCGCCGCCCGTTGTCTAAACGCAATCCAACGCCCAACTTAAGGCCAGGAACCAGGCTGAACTGCGTGCTGGCCCCTGGGCCCAGGGTGGTGCTGGCAAAGTCCAACAAAGGCCCCGCCTGCGATGTACTCAGCCGCCAACGCCCTACGCGAATGGCCAACAGCTCGCGCACCTCAGTGGCGTGGCGATCAGAGCCCGAATACTCGGGCGCTGACAGCACCGTGCCGCCAATCAAATACTTCCAAGAGCCTTGCAGCGCCGAATCGGCATCGGTTTCAGCGGCCGCTTGGCCAACGTTTGGACTGTTGGTTTGCGCCCACAGGCTGAGGGGCACCCCAAGGGTGGTCGACAAAGCAACCACGCTCATCAGCGAAGGCAGGCGGGCCATTGACTCAAACATTGACATCACGGATTTACAAGGCGTTGACCAAAAACAGCCGTGCCAACCCGCACCATCGTGCTGCCTGCGGCAACCGCCGCGTCTAGGTCTTGGCTCATGCCCATGGACACCGTGTCCCACTGTGACAACTCGGGCCAGCGCTGGGCGCCGATCTGGTCAAACAGGTTGCGCGTGCGTCGATGCACGTCTAGCTGACCAGCGTAGTCACGGCTAGGCTCGGGCAAGCTCATGAGCCCGCGCACACACAGGCCTTTGAGGGCCGCCACTGCCCGCACCAGCGCCGCCGCTTCGGCCGGCGCGACGCCCGACTTGTTGGCGCCGTCGTCCACATTCACCTGGATGCACACCTGCAGCGCGGGCATGCCGGGCGGGCGTTGGGCGCTCAGGCGCTCGGCAATCTTGAGCCGGTCGACCGTGTGGGCCCAATCAAAGTGCTCAGCGACCAAGCGAGATTTGTTGCTTTGAATAGGACCGATGCAGTGCCACTGCAGCCCCTGCGCCCGCAGGTGGGCCAGCAAGCCGATTTTTTCTACCGCCTCTTGGATGTAGTTCTCACCAAAGGCACGCTGGCCCGCGTCAAACGCCGCCTGCACCGCGTCGGCACCAAAGGTCTTGGATACCGCGAGCAACTGCACTCGATCAGTGTCGCGGCTGGCGCGCACACAGGCCTGCGCAATCTGTTCGCGTACGGCCATCAAGCGCTGGGCAATCATGGTCATAATGGATTTCGAGCGTAGCAAAGCGTCATCAAGCCCGCCTGTGCACAGGCCGTGGCAAGCGATGCAGGACGCAGGTTGTGCATAGCAAAAGGAGCACGAGTGGATATCACCCAGTTGCTGGCGTTTGGCGTCAAGAACAAGGCCTCAGACCTGCATTTGTCCGCTGGCCTGCCGCCCATGATTCGGGTGCACGGCGATGTGCGCCGCATCAACGTGGACCCGCTGGACCACAAAACGGTGCATGGCATGGTGTACGACATCATGAACGACTCGCAGCGCAAGCAGTACGAGGAGTTTTTGGAGTGTGACTTTTCGTTCGAAATTGAAGGGTTGGCGCGCTTTCGAGTGAACGCCTTCAACCAAAACCGCGGCGCCGGCGCGGTGCTGCGCACGATTCCCAGCAAGATCTTGTCGCTGGAGCAATTGAACTGCCCCAAGATTTTTGCGGACCTGGCGCTCAAGCCGCGCGGTTTGGTGCTGGTCACCGGCCCCACGGGTTCGGGCAAGTCCACCACCCTCGCCGCCATGGTGAATCACCTCAATGAGACCGAATACGCGCATATCTTGACGGTGGAAGACCCGATCGAATTTGTGCACGAAAGTAAAAAGTGCTTGCTCAACCAGCGCGAGGTAGGCCCCCACACGCTGAGCTTTGCCAACGCCTTGCGCAGCGCGCTGCGCGAAGACCCCGACTGCATTTTGGTGGGCGAACTGCGCGACCTAGAAACCATTCGTTTGGCCATGACAGCCGCCGAAACCGGGCACCTGGTGTTTGGCACGCTGCACACCAGCAGCGCCGCCAAGACCATTGACCGGGTCATTGACGTGTTTCCCGCCGAAGAAAAAGAAATGGTGCGGGCGATGTTGTCCGAATCGCTACAGGCGGTGATTTCGCAAACCCTGTGCAAAACCAAAGACGGCTCGGGCCGCGTGGCGGCGCACGAAATCATGATCGGCACCAGTGCCATTCGTAACCTGATCCGCGAAGCCAAGGTGGCGCAGATGTATTCGTCCATCCAAACCGGCAACAGCGTCGGTATGCAAACGCTGGATCAGAACCTGGCCGATCTCGTCAAGCGCAACATCATCAGCGCAGCAGAAGCACGCAGCAAAGCCAAGACGCCTGAGAACTTCCCCGGTTGATCGCGCACGGCTTCTGGCACTTCTTTCCCACACAGGACACCGATCATGAAGGGCATCATCAACCTGATGGATCACAGCGACGGCGCGCAACCCGATCCCGACGCGCCGCGTGAATCGATCCTGTTTGCCGACGCCTTCCTGGGCCACGGCATCGACCCCGCCCACGTGGTGCCCTGGGAAGCACGAGCCGTAGAAGTGGACGCCAAGCGCCTGGGCGTCGAACAAGGCGTGCGCGAGATGCGCGAGGCCTGGGAGCGTGACCGCTTTATGGCCCTGCTCGATGGTGACGCCATTGCGCGCATGCAGGGCTACTTTGACTTTGCCACCATTGCGGCCGACCGCGAAGTGATTCGTCAAGACGAATACGGCAACTTCATGGTGGTGCAGCTGACCGGCGCGATGGCGGTAGACCGGTACCAGCCCTGGGGCGAGCGGCTACGCCTGGCCGAAACAAAACCTGGCGACATTTTGGGTGAAATGTCGCTGCTGGACAGCGGCATTCGGTTTTCAGCCTGTACCACCGTCACCGAATGCAACGTGGCCGTACTGAGCGCAGGCGCGCTCGACGACATGCTCACCAAAGAACCTCAAATCGCCGCCAGCCTGGTCGGGTTGCTGGCGCGCAAGCTGTCGCTGCGTTTGCGCGCGGTCAGCCTGCGCCTGACTGACCTGAACCGCCACGCCTGAAACTCAAGCATTGCCCGGAGACCCATATGGAACGCGACCAGGCCAGCAAGTTCATCAACGACTTGCTCAAGCTTCTGATCAGCCGCAACGGCAGCGATCTTTTCATTACCGCTGAATTTCCACCAGCGATGAAAGTGGACGGCAAAGTCACCAAGGTGTCGCCGCAACCCCTGTCGCCCGCGCACACCCTGGCGCTGACGCGGGCCATCATGAACGACAAGCAGGCGGCTGAATTTGAACGCACCAAAGAGTGCAACTTCGCCATCTCGCCGGCCGGCATTGGCCGCTTTCGCGTCAACGCTTTTGTGCAGCTGGGCAAAGTGGGCCTGGTGATGCGGGTGATTCCTAACACCCTGCCCACCATTGACGCCATGGGCCTGCCCCAAGTGCTCAAGGATGTGGTCATGACCAAGCGCGGCCTGGTGATCATGGTGGGCGCGACGGGCTCGGGCAAATCCACCACGCTTGCAGCCATGGTGGATTGGCGCAATGAGAGCTCTTACGGCCACATCATCACCGTGGAAGACCCGGTGGAATTTGTCCATCCGCACAAGAACTGCGTCATCACCCAGCGCGAAGTGGGGCTGGACACGGATACCTGGGAAGCCGCGCTCAAAAACACCCTGCGCCAAGCACCGGACGTGATCTTGATGGGCGAGATTCGCGACCGCGAAACCATGGAACACGCGGTAGCCTTTGCCGAAACAGGTCACCTGTGTCTGGCCACCCTGCACGCCAACAGCGCCAACCAGGCGCTGGACCGCATCATCAACTTCTTCCCCGAAGAGCGGCGCACTCAGCTGCTGATGGACTTGTCGCTCAACCTCAAGAGCATGGTGTCGCAGCGTCTGCTGCCCAAGCAAGACAGCAAGGGCCGGGTAGCGGCGGTCGAGATCATGCTCAATACCCCGCTGATTGCTGACCTGATCTTCAAAGGCGAAGTGGCCGAGATCAAAGAGATCATGAAGAAAAGCCGCAACCTGGGCATGCAAACCTTTGATCAGGCGCTGTTTGATTTGTACGAAGGCCACCACGTCACCTATGAGGACGTGCTGCGCAACGCCGATTCAGTCAACGACTTGCGCCTGCAGATCAAACTCAACAGCCAGCGCGCCAAGTCGCAGGATTTGGCAGCGGGCACCGAGCACCTGGCGATCGTCTAGCCGCTGCTTCAGCCCCGTGGGCCTGTGGGCCGCACGGGCCGCCGAACCCCTTTTTTGACGGGTGATGTAACCAAACCGGGACTTCTGGCGAACTACAGAGGTGTCCTCGCGCATTGCCGGGCCGCGCTTCACAGTCACCAGGAGCACGCCATGCGTGGTTTGTCGAGTCACCCACTGCTAGCGCTCGCCGTTGGCGCGGCCGCCGTGTTGTCCAGTGTGCCTGCCCGGGCGCAAGTGGACCCCAACCGCTTCGTCGATCAGTTTGAATCGACCTTTGGCAAGTTTGAGGGCTTCCGCCGCTCGGGCGCCAAAGGCATTTGCGCCACGGGCGAATTTGTGGGCAGCGAACAAGGGCGCATGCTGTCCACCGCTTCGGCCTTTAGCGGGCGCCCGGTGCCGGTGATCGTGCGGTTTTCGGTGGGCGGCGCCAATCCGCAAGCGCCGGACAACGCCCGTACGCAACGCAATCTGGCACTGCAGTTCAATTTGCCGGGCGGCGAAGTCTGGCAAATGGGCAACATCTCCGCGCCGGTGTTTGGCGCGGCCACGCCTGAGCAATTCTTTGGCCGCCTGCAGTCCTTGCAACCCGACCCGGCCACCAAAGCGGCTGACGCGGCCAAGGTGAAAGCCTTTGCCGACGCCAACCCCGATGTGCTGTTGCTGCCACGCTACTTGGCCAGCCAAGCGGTGCCCGCCAGCTATGGCGGCACCAACTACTGGGGCGTGCACGCATTTGCCTTTGTGAACGCGCAGGGCAACAAGCAGTTTGGCAAATGGATCTTTGAACCCGTGGGCGGCGTGAAAACGCTGACCGATGACGAGGCCAAAGCCAAAGGCCCGCAGTTCTTGTTTGATGAGCTGCGCCAAGCCGTGGCGGCGGGCACGGTGGCCTTCAACTTCAATCTGCAGTTGGCGCAGGCCGGCGATCGTTTGGACAGTGCAGTGGTCCCCCTGCCTGAAGATCGCCGCAAAGTGACGCTGGGGCGTCTGACGGCTCGGCAAGTGTCCCCCGATGCGCGGGGCGAGTGCGACGCCATCACCTTCAACCCCATCGTGCTGCCCAAGGGCGTGGAGCCTTCCACCGACCCCATGCTGTCGGCCCGTGCCGCGCCCTATGCGGTGGGCCTGGTTCGTCGCTTGACTGAAAAGCCGCGCCAGTAGGCAGCACCCAAGTCTGCGGGCCTTGCATGGGCCGCAAAAGGCTTGTGCGCGGGCGGGGCTGGCCTTCAGCGGGTCGCCCTGCCCACACTGCAGTCCCAATGACTGTTGTGCACAGGAGAGCCCCATGCCCTTGGTTCGAATTGATCTTCCCGACAGCCTGACAGCGCTGCAAGCGCGTGCCGCCGCCGATGCCGTGCACGCCGCCTTGGTGGCGGTGTTTCAGGTGCCGGCTCACGACCGCTTTCAGGTCATTCAACGCCACCCGCCCGGCGGCTTGGTGGTGGCGCCGTCTTTCTTAGGCGTGACGCACACCGAATCGGTGGTGCTGGTGCAAATCAGCTGCGCACCTGGGCGGCGGGTGGGTGTGAAAGAGGCGCTGTACGCCCAGGTGGCCCAAGGCGTGGCGGCTGCCGCCGGGGTGCGGCCCGAGGACGTCATAGTCAATCTGCTGGAAACGGTGCGCGAGAACTGGTCATTCGGCAACGGGGTGGCGCACTACGCAGTGGCCGATCGACAACCCGCTTGAATAAGAAGCAGTAGGCCTATGGTGGCCCGCGCAAGCCGCCCACGCTTGGTCGCACTAGACTGCGCGGCTGCCTTGAACCACCCAAAGCCGGAGACGACCGAATGCCCAGTTTGAACCCCAAAACCTATGACCCCACACCCGCCGCCCGCGTGGCGTTTCTCGGACTGGGGGTGATGGGTTTCCCGATGGCCGGGCATTTGGCCCGTGCGGGGCACACGGTGTGTGTCTACAACCGCAGCCCGGCCAAAGCCGAGCAGTGGGTGGCCGAGTTTGGCGGCAGCCACGCACCCACGCCGCGCCTGGCCGCTGCGGGGGCAGACATCGTATTTGCCTGTGTCGGCAATGACGCCGACCTGCGTCAAGTGGTGCTGGGTGCCGATGGCGCCTTTGCCGGCATGAAAGCGGGCGCGGTGTTGGTGGACCACACCACCGCCTCGGCCGATGTGGCGCGCGAGTTGTATGGCGCTGCTAAGCCGCTAGGGCTGCACTTTGTCGACGCCCCGGTGTCCGGCGGGCAAGCGGGCGCACAAAACGGCTTGCTCACGGTGATGTGTGGTGGCGACACGGCCGCTTTTGACGCAGCCAAGCCGGTGGCCATGGCCTTTGCCCGCGCTTTCACCTTGATGGGGGACAGCGGCGCAGGCCAGCTCACCAAAATGGTCAACCAAGTGGCCATTGCCGGGCTGGTACAGGGCTTGAGCGAAGCCATCGCTTTTGGCCAGCGCGCCGGGTTGGACATGGCGCAGGTGCTGGACGTCATCGGCAAAGGCGCTGCACAAAGCTGGCAAATGGACAACCGCGGCAAAACCATGGCGCAAGGCAAATTTGACTTCGGCTTTGCGGTCGACTGGATGCGCAAAGATTTGGGCTTGGTGCTGGCTGAAGCGCAACGCAACGGCGCACGCCTGCCGGTGACGGCGCTGGTCGATCAGTTCTATGCCGACGTGCAGCAAGCCGGTGGGCGCCGCTGGGATACGTCGAGCTTGATCACCCGGCTGAAGTAGCCACCCATCCTGACCTAATCAGGCTGAAGCGCCCTAAAACAGAGCGCAGTCAGCTGCAAAATCTGTAGCAAGTGGGTTGGGCCAAATCGCTGCCGCGCTTAGCGCACCATGCCGCCGCTGGCGGGTGCGGCTGCTGGGGCGCCGGTGTTGCTTGGGGTATTGGCGGGCTGCAGGCGCCGCAGTTCTTCGTCGGTGATGTATTCAAAGGCCCGCACCACGCGCTGCACGCCGTTTTGGCTGCGGGCGACTTCGGTGGCGCGCTGGGCTTCAGCTTGCGTGACGCGGCCCATCAAATACACCGCGCCGCGCTCAGTGACCACCTTGATGGCGTTGGCCTGCACGTCTTTGGCATCCACAAACGCGGCCTTGACGCGGCCAGTGACTAGCGCGTCATTGCTGCGCTGGCCCAGGGTGCTGGGTGCGCCCACGCTAAGGTCATTGACGACACCACGCACGTTTTCTACCCGCGCCACGATGGCTTCGGCCTGCTGACGGGCGGCTTCGGTGGGCACTTCGCCAGTCAGCAGGGCCTGGCGGTTGTAGCTGGTGACGTTGATGTGGGCACGTTCGCCCAGCTCGCGCAGGCGGTTGGCTGCGCGCAGCTCAATGCCTTCGTCTTCGAGCTGGGTGCCCGAGGTGCGGCGATCGGTGGCCACCAAGGCGCCGCCCACAGCGGCGCCACCCAACAGCAGGGGCGCACAGCCGCTGACCGCGCCCAAGGCCAACACAGCGGCCAAGAGCAGCACAGGGCCGCGCCGCAAGGACAAGGACACACCACACAAGCCAGGGCGGGTAGCAGAGTTCATGGGTATATCAGACCTAGGTGGCGGAGGTGGTTCAAAGCGACAGCGCCAGGCGGCCCGTCACGCGGGGTTGTCAGGCTCGCCCAATAGCAGGGCATCAATGCCGTCACACAGGCAATGCACGGTGAGCAAATGCACTTCTTGGATGCGGGCGGTGCGGTCATGCGGGGCGCAGATGTGCACATCGGTTTCACGCAGCTTCTGGCCGATGCGCCCGCCGCCTTTGCCGGTGAGCGCCACCACCGTCATGTCGCGCTCATGCGCGGCTTCAATGGCGGCCAGCACGTTGGCCGAGCCGCCGCTGGTGCTGATGGCCAACAACACATCGCCGGGCACACCCAGCGCGCGCACCTGTTTGGCAAACACTTCGCGGTAGTCGTAGTCATTGGCCAGCGCCGTGAGCACCGAGCTGTCGGTGGTGAGCGCCAAGGCGCTCAAGCCCGGGCGTTCGCGCTCAAAGCGGCCCACCAGTTCAGCGGCAAAGTGCTGCGCGTCGGCGGCGGACCCGCCGTTGCCGCAAGCCATGACCTTGGCACCGTTGGTGAGTGCGCTCACCATGGCCTGCACCGCCTGCGCGATGGGGCCGGCCAACAGCGGGGCGGCCTGGTATTTCAAGTCGGCGCTGTCAATAAAGTGCTGCTGAATGCGTTGCTCAAGCATGGTGGGCGAATTGTAGGCCTGTGCTTATGAACCAAAAGGGGCCGAAGCGGCCTATAGACGGCGCAGGCAGCTATCAAAACGATAGTATCGCTAAGTGCCTTCACTTTAGTAGCCGTGGGCATCAAATGCCCCTTGGACCCACTGCAAGCCGCTGGGTTCGATGCTGACCACATCAAAGCGGCAGGGCGGCCAACTGGGCAGACGGCTTAAGTAGTGGCGCGCGGCAAACACAATGCGCCGCTGCTTTAGGGCGCCCACGCTGGCTGCGGCGCCACCTGCGGCGTGGCTGCGGCGGGCGCGCACCTCGACAAACACCAGCGTGCCGTCGGGGGCGCGCATTACCAAATCAATCTCGCCGCCGCCGCGCCCCGGGGTGCGAAAGTTGCGCTGCAGCAGGCGCAGGCCGTGGGCTTGCAGATGCGCCAAGGCGGCGTTTTCAGCGGCATCGCCGCGTGCCTTGGTGCTGGTCAGGGGTGGAAGTGCGGGCGGCATCGCAGTGGGCGGCAGTCACAATTGCGCCCATGCTAGCCCGACCCGCCGAGCGCTATGGCCCGGTTGCCCAAGCCGCCTCGGCCGCCGTGGCCGATCAGAACTGGCCCACCCACAGCTTGTACGTGGTGGCCACGCCAATTGGCAACCTGGGCGACATCAGCCTGCGGGCGCTGCATGCGCTGCAGCAGTGCGACACCCTGGCCTGCGAAGACACCCGTCACACCCAGATGCTGCTGCGGGCCCTGGGCATTGAGCGCACCCCCCACAGCCTGTTGGCAGTGCACCAGCACAACGAGGCGCAGGCCTGCGCCGAAGTGCTCAGCCGCCTGCACCAGGGCCAGCGCGTGGCATTGGTGACAGATGCGGGCACCCCGGCCATCAGCGACCCTGGCGCGCGGGTGGTGCAAGCGGTGCAGCAAGCGGGCCTGCGGGTGACGCCGCTGCCCGGCGCCAGCAGCCCCATCGCGCTGGCCTGCGCGGCTGGGGTGGTGCTGGCTGCACCCCTGCGCTTTGTGGGCTTTGCCCCCGCGCGGGGCCGCGAGCGCGCCGACACCCTGGCGCAATGGGCGCAATGTGCCGATGCGCTGGTGCTGTTGGAGTCGCCTCACCGCATGGCCGATTTGCTGAGCTGGCTGGCCACGCTGGGCGAGCGGGTAGTCACGGTGGGCCGCGAGTTGACCAAGCAGTTTGAGCAGATCGTCACCGCACCCGCCACCCAGTTGCAGCAGGCCCTGGGGCCGCAGCCCCCGCAAGGTGAATATGCGGTGCTCTTGCATCCGCTGGCACCGGCAGCGCCCGATGACGATGCCCAGTCATCCGCACATGACGATTTGCTGCGCGCCCTATTGGCCGAGCTGCCCACCAAGACGGCGGTGAAGGTGGCCGCGCAAATCAGCGGCGCGGCACGCAATGCCCTGTACACCCGCGCACTGCAACTGCGCCCAACGCACGAGCCGTAAAAGACACTGTTCGGTGGGTTGTAGGTTGCGCGCCCTAAGCAAGGTTTAGTACTGGCTTTCGTAACCGGGTATCGCTAGAGTAAGTGCTTGCAACGGTGTGCCTGACTCATCGGCACACGTCACCCAGAGGTTTCATGCACATGCGTTCGATGTTTCAAGGGATGGCCGTGTCCGGATGGACGGCCCTGATGCTGCTTGCAGCCATGCCAACCATCGCCAGCGCCCAAGCGTGGCAAGACCGCGTGACCAAGCGCGGCCAGATCAATGTGGGCTACCGCGCCGATGCGGCGCCTTTCTCATACGACATGCAAGGCCAAGCGGTGGGCTATGCCATCGATTTGTGCAAGCCCATTGTCGACGCCATGATCAAGGCCAGCGGCCGCCCAGATCTGCGCGTGCGCTTCATTGCCACACCGTTAGACCAGGCCATGCGCAACCTGGCCAGTGGTTCGCTAGACCTGATGTGCAGCAACCTCACCGACACGCCCGCACGGCGCGAGCAGGTGGCGTTTTCGCCGCCCATTTTCGTGGATGCCACCCGCGCCCTGGTGCGTCGCAGTGCGGGCGTTGCGCAGATCAATCAGTTGGCTGGCAAAAAGGTGGTGACCATTGCACGCTCGACCTCTGCCGACGTCATTCGTGCCTATGGCGAGCAAAACAAGCTAAACCTGACGATCTTGAGCGCCACCGATGGTGACGCAGCGCTGGGGCAGCTCAAGCTGGATTGGGCCCAGGCCTTTGTGCGCGGTGAAGTGGCGCTGACTTTGCAATGGAAGACCTCCGCCGCCGCCGCCGAATACACCCTGTTGCCTGAGCGTCTGCAGCCCGAACCGCTGGCCATTGCGTTTCCGCGCGGCGACCCTGGCATGGCCGCATTGGCGCAAAGCACCCTGAAGTCCTTGCACAGTCAGGGACAACTGGCGCGCACCCATGAACGCTGGTTTGCTCAACCACTGACGGGCTACAAGGTCGCACTTGGGCTGGCGGTCAGCCCTGACTTGCTGGCCGCCTGGGGTCGGCTGTAGGTGGGCTGTCGGTTCGGCTCTAGCCGGACCGTGCGTCGCGCAGCCGCAGCTTGAGCGCAAAGTCGGTGCGCGAGTCGGCCAAGCTCAGCGCCACGTCGGCGTCAATGCGGCCAGCGTCCAGCAAGTCCATCAGGCTTTGGTCAAACGACTGCATGCCCCCTTCGCCCGTTTTGGCGATGGCCGGGCGCAGTTCATCAATGGCGCCTTTGCGAATGAGTTCGGCCACATAGGCGCTGCGCGTCATCAGCTCAGTGGCCAACGCCCGGGTGCCGTCTAGGGCGGGCACCAGCCGCTGGGCCAACACACCCGCCAGGTTCAATGACAGATCCATCAACACCTGCTGGTGCGCCGTTTCGGGGTAGAAGTTCAACACCCGCTTGATGGCCTGGCTGGCGTTGGTGGCGTGCAGGGTCGACACGCACAAATGGCCGGTTTCGGCATAGGCCAGTGCGTGCTGCATGGTGTCGCGGTCGCGGATTTCGCCAATCACGATCATGTCGGGCGCTTGCCGCAGGCTAGAGCGCAGCGCATCGGCAAAGCTGTGGGTGTCGCTGCCCACTTCACGCTGGTCGATCGTGGACTTGGCGTGTTTCAGATGAAACTCAATCGGGTCTTCAATCGTCAGGATATGGTCGGCTTGACGCTGGGCCCGGTGCTGAATCATGGCGGCCAGGCTGCTGCTTTTGCCTGAGCCGGTGGAGCCCACCACCAGCAACAAGCCACGCGGCAACAGGGCCAAATCTGCAATGGCGCTGGGCAAGCCCAGCTCCTTGAGGCTCATCACTCGACTGTCGATATAGCGCAGCACCGCTGCCAGTTCGCCGCGTTGCCAATACACGCTAACGCGAAACCGGCCCACATCGGGCGCCATATAGGCAAAGCTGAGTTCTTTGTCGCGCTCAAGCGTGGCAATTTGCTCTGGCGTCATCAGGGCGTAGAGCAAAGAACGAGTCTGCCCAGGCGCAAAGCGTTTGCTGCCCAGCGGCTGCTTGACACCCATCACCCGCACCGACGGCGGCGCCCCGGTGGTCATGTACAGATCCGATGCCCGCTGCTCGGCCGCGAACAGCAACAGGCTTTGGATGGCGGTAGCAGGATCCGCAATGGCCATGCGCTCAGCCTCCGTGCAGTTTGTCGTTGCGGGCGATGTCGTACAGACGCTCCAACTCCGTCGCGTGGCGCACCGTGTTGGACCGGTGCCAGCGCCAGATGATCGTCATCACGCTGGCCACCACGATGCCGAACGCCGCAATGGACGGGTAAGTGCCCACGCCCAGCGCCAGCCCAGCGGCATACAGCCCGCCCAAGAACAAGATGCAGGCCTGTTCATTGAAGTTCTGCACCGCAATAGACCGCCCCGCCCCCATCAGCATATGGCCACGGTGTTGCAGCAATGCGTTCATGGGCACCACCAAAAAGCCACCCAGGGCACCCAGCAAAATCAAGAACGGCGCGGCCACCCACACGTTGTGGATGAACATCAGCAGCATGATGAGCCCGCCCATCAAGATGCCCAGGGGGATCACCTTGGGGCCGTCCACCAGCTTGGTACGCACCGTGGCCACCACCGCGCCGATGGCCATGCCAATGGCCACCACGCCCTGCAAGGCGCTGGCTTGGGTCACGCCATAGCCCAGCGCAGCGGCAGCCCAGGCCAGCACGATGTAACGCAAATTGCCCGCCACGCCCCAAATGAGGGTGGTGGATGCCAATGAGATTTGGCCCAGCTTGTCGGCCCACAAGCGCCGGTTGCAGCCCCAAAAGTCAGGCAACAGCACCAAGGGGTTGCGTGGCATGGGCCGCAGCGGCGCGCTGGTGCGGGGAATCTGCAGATTGAACATGGCCGCCACGATGTACACGCCCACCAGCACCATGATGGCGGCCTCTGGCGCGGTGTCGATGTGGGTGTCAATGCCGGGCACATCAATGGCCAGCAAATGGGCCGAGATGGCAGGGCCCACCAATTGCCCGCCCAAAAGCACACCCAAAATGATCGAGCCGATGGTGAGGCCTTCAATCCAGCCATTGGCGGTGACCAACTGCGAAGGCGGCAATAGCTCAGTGAGGATGCCGTACTTGGCAGGCGAATAAGCTGCGGCCCCCAAACCCACCACCGAATAGGCGATCAAGGGATGCGATCCAAACAGCATCATCAAGCAGCCCACCACCTTGATGGCATTGCTGACAAACATCACACGGCCTTTGGGCAGCGCATCCGCAAAAGCGCCTACAAAGGGCGCCAGAACCACATAGAAAAATGCAAACAGCGGCACCAGCGCCGCCTGCTGCCAAGAGGGTGCGCCGTCAGTTCTGAGCAGCTGCACGGCCGCCACAAACAGGGCGTTGTCGGCCAGCGAGCTGAAGAACTGCGCCGACATGATGGTGTAAAAGCCGCGCTTCATTGATCCGTCACATTCTGCAACATGCCCCGCCCCATTCTGGCCACGGTTGACCGAGCCGCTATTCGCCACAACATACAGCACCTGCGTGAACGCTCTGGCGCACGGGTTTGGGCCGTGCTCAAAGCCAACGCCTATGGGCACGGCATTGAGCGTGCCTACGAAGGTTTGCGTGCAGCCGACGGCTTTGCATTGTTGGATTTAGATGAAGCCCAGCGCGTGCGTGACCTGGGGTGGCGCGGGCCAGTGCTGTTGCTTGAAGGTGTGTTCGAGCCGCGCGACCTGGAACTGGTCAGCCGCCTGGGCCTGTGGCACACGGTGCATTGTGATGAACAAATTGAAATGCTCGCCGCGCACAAGACCGATCAGCCGCAGCGGGTCTTTCTGAAGCTCAATTCGGGCATGAACCGACTTGGCTTTGCGCCCCACCGGTATCGGAGCGCCTACGCACGGCTCGATGCCCTGGCGCAGGTGGACGACATCACCCACATGACGCATTTTTCTGACTCTGACGGCCCCCGCGGCATTGCGCACCAAATGGCCACCTTTGAAACCGCCGTAGAGGGACTGCCGGGCGAGCGCAGCGTAAGCAATAGCGGCGCCACCTTGCGCCATGCCCAAGCCCCCGCTGTACGAGGTGACTGGGTGCGCCCTGGTATCGCGGTGTATGGCAGCTCGCCCGACTTTCCTGAACACAGCGCTGCGCATTGGGGCCTGCTGCCCACCCTGACGCTGTCGTGCGAGGTGTTGGCGGTGCAATCACTGCAGCCGGGTGACACCGTGGGCTACGGCTCGACCTACACCGCCCAGGTGGCGCACCGCATTGGCATCGTCGCCTGCGGCTATGCCGATGGCTATCCACGGCACGCCCCGGGCGCCAACCCCACAGCCGATGCCCCACGCACACCCGTGGTGGTGGCGGGGGTGCGAACCCACACCGTAGGGCGCGTCAGCATGGACATGATTTGCGTGGACTTGTCGCCCCTAGACGCACAGGGCGTGGCGGTGGGCCCTGGCTCAGCTGTGGTGATGTTTGGCGCTAGCGACGCGGGCAGCTTGCCCATTGACGAAGTAGCGCATGCCGCAGGCACCGTGTCCTACGAACTGATGTGCGCCTTGGCCGCGCGGGTGCCCACTGTTGCCGTGGGGTAGCCCGCTGCAGCCACAATTTGGTTTGGGCGGCCCAGGGCTTTGGGGCGCTAGGCGGCCACTTGACTCATCATCCAACAATGATTCGGAGACATACATGCAAACCACTTCCCTTCGCCGTCGGCAATTCAACGCCTGGGTGACCACTGGCGTGGCCTCGGCTGCCGCACTGGGTGTGCCGCTGGCCTATGCCCAAAGCGCGGCGCTGACAGTGATCGTGCCAGCGCCCCCCGGAGGTACGGCCGACTTCACTGCACGCGTGCTTCAAGAACCCTTGGGGCGCGTATTGGGCGGCACGGTGGTGGTTGACAACAAGGGCGGCGGCAGTGGCGCCGTGGGCGCCCAAGTGGTGCTGAACGCCCGACCTGACGGCAACACCTGTTTGCTTTCGTTCAGCGGCTTTCATGTCATGAGCCCGCACCTGGTCAAGCTGCCTTATGACCCGCTGAAAGACCTCCAGCCAGTGGCCAACTTAGTCAGCGCACCCCAGGTGCTGGTGGTGCGCTCGTCCTTGCCCTTCACCACCGCAGCAGAACTGATTGCCCACGCCAAGGCCAATCCTGGGCGGCTGAACTATTCGTCAGCGGGCAATGGCTCGGTGCAGCACATCACGGCTGAGCTGTTCAAGAACCTCACCGGCACCTTCATCACCCACATCCCCTATCGCGGCACCGGCCCCATGGTGACTGACTTGCTGGCCAGCCAAGTCGACATGACCATGACCACGGCGCCGCCGCTGGTGCAGCATGTCAACAGTGGCCGTCTGCGGGCGTTGCTGGTCACCAGCGGCCAGCGTTTGAGCGCGCTGCCCAACGTGCCCACCGCCGAGCAAGCGGGCGTGAAGAATTTTGAGGTGGCCAGCTGGTTTGCCATGCACACCCACGGCCAGGCCCCCAAATCATCGGTGGACCGCTTGACCGCAGCGGTGCAGCAAGTGGTGGCCACGCCGGAGTTCCAGCGCCGCATGGTGGACCAGGGCGCCGTGTCCACCTACATGAACCCGACCGACATGCGCAAATACGAACTGGCCGAGTTTGAGCGCTGGGGTCGCGTGATTGCGGCGCAGAAGATCAAGGCTGATTGATATCCAGCCCCCACGCTCCCGCACTGCGTGTCGGTCGCTGCCCCCCGAGGGGGCGCGCTCCGGCCTTCGGGCGGCCGGGCGGCCTGCGCCTAGCCCCCACGCTCCCGCACTGCGTGTCGGTCGCTGCCCCGCGCCCCTGAGGTCGACCCGCGGCTCGGCGGGCGCGGCTAGCTATTATTTTAATAGCTACTTGCGCTTATTTTTCAAGCGCCGTAGGCCGTTTTGCTCAGGAAGCTTGATCTGCTTTTTTTAAGGGGCCGCAGTACCGGTCGAGGGTGCTGCCCTGGGTCTGCTGCACGCGGCCGCACGCCGACCGTCACACGATCTTCAAAAACGCGGCCTAGGATGAAAACGTTTACATGTTTTTCTTCCGATGCCCAAATCTCGACCTGTCCAAGGCCTGACAGCAACCCCGCCGACACAACAGCCCGCTGCCACGGTTCGTGAGGTGGCGGCAGCTGCGGGGGTGTCGTTGGCGACGGTCTCGCGCACGATGAACGGCGGCGCGCAGGTCTCGACCGCCACCGCGCAGGCGGTGCGCGAAGCGGCAGCGGCCTTGGGCTTTCGGCCCAATTTGGTAGGTCGGCGCTTGCGTGCGGGGCGCTCGCACACCATCGGGGTGATGCTGCCCACGCTGCAGCATCCGGTGTTTGCGGAATGCCTGTCGGGTATCGAGCAAAGCGCGCAGTCGCACGGCCAGGTGGTGGCGCTCACTACCACCCAATACGACCCCGCCAATGAAGAGGCGGCCAGCGAAAGGCTGCTGGAAAACCGCGTCGATGGCCTGGTACTGACGGTGGCCGACTGGCGGCGCAGCCCGCTGCTCGACAAGCTCGATCGCGAACACATGCCCTATGTGCTGGTGTTCAACCAAACCGGCTTGGTGCGCTCGGGCGGCCGGGCGGCCAAGTACGGCCCAGGTGCCGCTCGGGTCAGCGTGAGCGTGGACAACCGCTTGGCGGCGCGTCACATGGTGGAGCACCTCATTGAGCTGGGCCACCGCCACATTCGCATGATTGCAGGCCAGTTTTCGCAGTCTGACCGCGCCCGCCTGCGACACCGTGGCTATGAAGACGCCATGGGCAACGCAGGCTTGCAAGCGCCGCCTGCGGTGCAGTTGCCTTTCAACACCACCGAAGCCGCGGCCGCATTACACGAAGTGGTCACCGCACACCCCGCGCCCACCGCGCTGTTTTGCTCTAGCGATCACCTGGCGCTGGTCGTGATGCACAGCCTTGGCCGCCTTGGGCGCCGCGTCCCGCAAGACGTATCGGTGGCCGGCTTTGACGGCGTGGCCATTGGCGACTTGCTCACCCCGCCGCTTACCACTGTGGTGCAGCCGGTCGTGGAGATTGGCCGCACCGCTGTGCAGATGCTGCACCAGCGCCTGAGCGGGCAGCACATGCTGGGCTCGGCCACTTTGCACCACAGCCTCAAAAAAGGCGGCACCGCCGCTTCGCCGCGTGGGCAGTCCGTGCCCGCGCAATGTGAAAGCCACCCTCGTCGGTCTGACTGAAACCACCCTGAAGGAAGTCCCATGAAACGCCGGTCTGTTTTGCAATCTGTGGTGGGCGGCATCGCCCTGAGCCCCTTCTTGGCCCAAGCGCAATCGGCTCGCGCCGTTTGCTACAACTGTCCACCCGAATGGGCCGATTGGGGCGGCATGCTGCGCCTGATGGGTCAGCGCCTTTCGTTGCAAGTGCCGCCTGACAACAAAAACTCAGGCCAGGCATTGGCTGCGTTGGTGGCCGAGAAAGCCAAGCCCGTGGCCGACGTGGTCTACCTAGGCGGCCAAGTCGGCCCGCAGGCCCGCGCAGCCGATGTGCTTGAGCCCTACCGGCCCCAGCGCTGGGCCGATGTGCCCGCCAGCCTGAAAGACGCCGATGGCTTTTGGACCACCATCCATTCCGGCACCTTGGGCCTGTTCATCAACACCCAGGCGTTGCGTGGCGCGCCGGTGCCGCGCAGCTGGCGCGACTTGCTGCGCCCCGAATACAAAGGCCTGGTGGGCTACCTCAACCCCGGCAGCGCGGCGGTGGGCCAAGTGGCGGTGATTGCGGTCAACCTGGCCTTGGGCGGCACCTACGACAACCTCGACCCCGGCATTGCCTTCTTCAAACAACTGCAAGCCAATTCGCCCATCGTGCCTACGCAGACCGCCTACGCCCGGGTGCTGTCGGGCGAGATTCCGATTCTGGTGGACTACGACTTCAACGCCTACCGCGCCCAACACACCGACAAAGCACCGGTGCAGTTTGTGATTCCCCAAGAAGGCACGCAGCAACTGCCCTACGTGATGGGTTTGATCAAGGGCGGCCCCAACCCCGACCAAGGCAAGCGCATCTTGGACTTTGTGTTGTCTGACGAAGGCCAGCGCCATTGGGCCAATGCCTTTTTGCGCCCGGTGTTTGCCAACGCCATGTCGGCCGAGGTGCGTGCGCGCTTTTTGCCCGACGCTGAATACCAACGCGCCCGTGCGCTGGATGTGCAGCGCCTGGCCGGCGCGTCGCGCTCAATTGCCGAGCGCTATCAGCGCGAAGTGGGTTGACACTGCCTGAGCCCGCAGCCGCTGCTTGATGCGCACGCCGCCCGATCCCTACCGCACCGCGCGTTGGATGCTGCTGCCACTGGCGGCTGTGTTCATCGCTTTCTTTGCCCTGCCACTGGCCCGCCTGTTTGTGATGGGCGGCAGCGGGGCCCTGGGCTGGGGCGCGTATTGGCAGTGGGTGGGCAATCCGCGCTACCTCAACAGTTTGTTGGCCACCGTGGCGCTGGCGGCCAGCGTCACCGGCATCACGCTGTTCATCTCAGGCGTTGCGGGTACTTTTTTGGCCCGTAATCGGTTTGGGGGGCATGAATGGCTGACCGCCCTGCTCACCCTGCCGCTGGCTTTTCCCGGCGTGGTGATTGGCTTCATGGTGATCATGCTGGCCGGGCGGCAGGGCTTGCTCACACAGATGTCCACTGCGCTGGGCGGCCCGCCCGTGGTGTTTGCATATTCCATCTTTGGCTTGCTGATGGGTTATGTGTACTTCTCGATTCCGCGCACCATCCTCACCATCATGGCGGCGGCTGAAAAACTAGACCCCCGGCTTGAAGAAGCCGCCCGCAGCCTGGGCGCCACGCCGCTGCAGGTGGTGCGCGATGTGACGGTGCCCGCCCTCAAACCCGCGCTGATCGCCGCCGGCGCCATTTGCTTTGCCACGGCCATGGGCGCGTTTGGCACGGCCTTTACCTTGGCCACCAAGATCAATGTGTGGCCAATGGTGATTTATTCCGAATTCACGCTGCAGGCCAACTTGGCCACTGCGGCTGCCCTGTCTTTGGTGCTGGGTCTCATCACTTGGGCCGCCCTGGCGCTGGCGCGTTCACTGGCGGGCACCAGTGTGGCGGCAGCCGCATGACGGCCATGAGCGCCACCCGCCCGCGCAGCGCCACCTGGTGGCTGCTGCTGATGTTCACCCTGATGGTGGCCACGTTCTTGGCGGTGCCCATCGTGCTGTCGGTGCTGGCGGGACTGACTGAGAACTACTTCATCGGCCTCTCAAGCGGCCTGACCACCAAGTGGCTGGTGAAGGTGTGGGCCGAATACCGCCAGTCGGCGTTTCTCTCATTGGGCATTGCGTTTGCATGCTTGGCCTGCACGCTGGTGCTGGGCGTACCTGCGGCCTATGCGCTCACCAAATGCAGCGCCCGCTGGGCCCGCGTGCTGGAAGAACTGCTGATGCTGCCCGTGGCGCTGCCCGGCATTGCCACTGCGCTGGCGCTCATCACGGTGTATGGCGCGGTGGGGGGGTTTCGTTCGCACTGGAGCTTTATCTTGGTGGGGCATGTGCTGTTCACCTTGCCCTTCATGGTGCGCTCTGTCTTGGCTGTCATGCAGTCGGTGGACATGGCCACGCTAGAAGAAGGGGCGCGCAGCCTGGGGGCTGGCTTTTGGCAGCGCTTTTGGGGCATCGTGGTGCCTAACTGCGCAAGCGGCATCGTGGCCGGATCGCTCATGGTGCTCACCTTGTCGATGGGTGAATTCAACATGACGCTGCTGCTGCACACGCCCTTTACCCAAACCCTGCCGGTGGGCCTTGCCGACGCGTATGCGTCGCTGCGCATCGAGGTGGGCAGCGCCTACACCGTGATGTTTTTCATCATGATCATGCCCATGCTGGTGGCCTTGCAAATCTTCAGCCGCCGGAACCGCCGCGCATGACAGATTCCACACCACACACCCCCCAAGGCGTGGCCATTGAGCTGCGCGGCTGCGGCAAAAGCTTTGGCACCCAGCGCGTGCTGGCCCCGCTTGACTTGTCCATCCACGCGGGCGAAACGCTGGTGCTGCTAGGCCCTTCCGGCTGCGGCAAAACCACCTTGCTGCGGCTGATTGCAGGCCTTGAATTTCCTGAGGCCAAGGGCAGCGTGCACTTTGACGGCACCGATGTGACCGCGCTGCCCATTGAGCGCCGCCACGTGGGCATGGTGTTTCAAAGCTACGCGCTGTTTCCCAACATGGACGTGCATGACAACGTGGCCTACGGCCTGAAGATCCGCGAGGTGCCCGAGGCCGAGCGCAACCAACGCACGCAAGAGATGCTGGCCATGATGCAGATTGAGCCGCTGGCCCGCCGCCGAATTGATCAACTCAGCGGCGGCCAGCGCCAGCGCGTGGCCCTGGCGCGCGCCATCGCCCCGCGCCCACGGGTGCTGCTGCTGGATGAACCACTGACCGCCCTGGATGCACAGCTGCGCGAATCGCTGCGCTTTGAGATCAACCAACTGCTGCGCGCGCTGCACATCACCACCGTGTATGTCACCCATGACCAAAGCGAAGCCATGGCACTGGGCGACCGCATTGCGGTGATGTCCAACGGCCACCTAGAACAGGTTGGCACACCACAGGCGATCTACCAAGAACCCGCCAGCGCGTTTGTGGAACAGTTCATTGGCACGCTCAACAGCGTGGGCAACCAGCGCTTTCGGCCTGAGGACGCCCACTTGGTGGCCCCCGCTAGCCGCGGCGCCTTTGACGGCGTGGTGGAGTCGTCCTTCTTCCTGGGCGACCACGCCCGCGTGGTGGTCGCGCTGAGCGACGGCGCGCGCGTCAGCCTGCGCACCAGCGCCCGCAGCGCGCCCGTGGTGGGCCAGCGGGTGGGCGTACAGGTCGACCACTTTGTAGGCAGTGCCCCGCGCGCCGCCAGTCACGCACTGAACCCTTGAGAGGCAACTCATGTTGATGGCCCAAATCTCTGATCTGCACATCAAGGCCGAGCGCCGCAAGGCCTATGGCCGGGTGGACACCGCCACCATGCTCGAAGCCTGCGTGGCACAACTCAACGCCCACACGCCCGTCCTTGACGCGGTGCTGGCCACAGGTGACCTGACCGACCACGGCACGGCGGGCGACTTTGCGCTACTTAATGAGCTGCTGGCCCCGCTCAAGGCCCCGCTGTGGCTGATGCCCGGCAACCACGACGACCGCCGGGTGCTGGTGGACACCTTCGGTGATGCGCACCCCTATCTGCGCGCCGCCCAGGCCCAATGGCCAGACGGATTTGTGCAATACCGCACCGACATCGGCCCGCTGCGCGTGTTAGCGCTGGACACCGTGGTGCACGGCCAGTCGCACGGCCTGCTGTGCGACACACGCCTACATTGGCTTGACGCAGAACTGACAGCCGCCGCAGACCGACCCGTGATGCTCGCCCTGCACCACGCGCCCTTTGCCACCGGCATCGGCCACATGGACGGCATTGGTCTGCACAACGCCGCCGCGTTTGAAGCCGTGCTCAGGCGCCACCCGCCCGTGCATCGCATCGTGTGCGGTCATTTGCACCGCCCCATTCAGGCGCTGTTTGGCGGCACCTTGGCCATGACCTGCCCCAGCCCGGCCCACCAGGTGGCGCTGGACTTTCGGGCCGACGGCCCCGACAACTACACCATGGAGCCGCCCGGCTACTTGCTGCACGGCTGGATTGGCGGGCGGCTGGTGACGCACCAAGCGGTAATTGGCCAGTTTGATGGCCCTTACTTTTTCCGCGAAGACGGGGCCTTGCTCGACTGAGCCCGCTCACCCCGCCACGCCGCACAGCACGCGAGGTCGAAAGTGGCACACAAAAATGTGAGCTGCTACTTATTTGATAGCTTGCTACGCAATTAAATAGGGTGCTGCAGCCCCATTCAGCCCAGTGCCCAAGCTCAAGCTCGCGCTCACCCCCGACGGCTGAACGCCGTCTGCACATGATCCCCAAAGGCCCGCACCTTGGCCGCGTGCTGGCGTGAAGGCGGGCTGACCAAGTTCATCGGCAGTTTGGGCGTTTGCCATTCGGGCAGCAGCGTCAGTACCTCCCCACGGGCCAGTTCGTCGTCAAACAGCCAATCAGGCGAATAGCCAATGCCCATGCCGCTGAGCACCGCCGAGCGGATCACCTCGCTGCTGTTGGTTTGCAACTGCCCCTGCACCCGCACCGTGTGCTGTGTGCCCTCGGGCTCGCCCGCGCCCGGCCCGGCCGCAAAGGTCCACGCATTGCGGGTGGACAGCTCGG
>JAAFIY010000190.1 GCA_013297985.1 Comamonadaceae bacterium
CGGGTGGGTAGCACCGAGCCGTGTGGGCGACCACCGGCCCAGATGAATGGCGGTCACGCAGGCGGCAGGGCAACCGGCCGCTTGTGCACAGAATCCGGCGTATCGGCGCGCTTCACACTTTTTCTTCCAACGACCTCGCTGCGAGCTTGCAGCCCGGCCCAGGTTCTTTATGTCGTCACGCATCCAGTCGTCGTATTCCATTCGCCCCGCCGCACGGGGCCAGCGCGTGGCCTTGTTGCAGTCGCAAACCCACGCCGAGGCCGTTGAGGCGGGTCGCCAGGGCTTTGAGGCGCAATGGGTGGCCTTGGGCCGCACCTTGGCCGATCTGGAGCGCATCGAAGTGCCCGGCGCGTTTGAGCTGCCCTTGCACGCCCGCCTCCTGGCCGAAAAAGGCCGCTTTGCCGCCGTGGTGTGTGCCGCGCTGATCGTGGACGGCGGGCCGTTTCGTTATGACCATCTGGCCCATGCGGTGGCGCAGGGCCTGATGCAGGTGCAACTGAGCGTGGGCGTGCCGCTGTTGTCGATGGTGCTGGTACCCAATCTGGAATTGGGCGCGGCATTTTTGAACGCCGAACATGCCCAGCACGCCAGCGCCCGCCAGCAGTGCGCGCAGCGTATGCATGAGCACGGTGAGGCGGCTGCGCGGGCCGCGCACACCACGCTGGACGGGATTGCGTCCATCGTCGCGGTGGCCGACTGAGGGCTGGCACCGTCGCTGTGCATCGGCAGCGAGCAGGCAAAAAAAAGCCCCGCTCGCGCGAGGCCCGGAAACGATTCAACCCGAGCAGCGGGTGAACCTGATCCTTAGAGGTGCCGCGTTAGGCCAAACAGCGTTAGGCCAAGCACTCAGCGCTTGACGCCGCTGCCGGCCAAAGCAAACACCGAGTTGGGCACGGCGGGGCGCACCACGTCGGCCTTGGGGCGGGCAAACACACCACGCTTGGCCACCGGGGCTTCCACTTTCACACCCTTGGCGCGCTCGGCGTCGGCCAGGGCACGCAGGCTGATGGTCTGCATGTAGTCGCGCATGCGGCCCGACAGGTTGTGCCACAGGTCTTGCGTGGCCAAGCAGGCGGGGTGGGCGCGGCTGTCGTCGTCTTCATCCACATCGTCCACGCGGGTTTCAACTGCGCCAATGATGTCGGCTACGGTGATTTGTTCGGGGCGACGGGCCAGGGAATAACCGCCGCCAGGGCCGCGGGTGCTGTCCACCAAGCCGGTGGTGCGCATGCGAGCAAACAATTGCTCTAGGTACGACAGCGACATTTGATGCCGTGTGCTGATGGCAGCCAAGGAAACCGGGCCGAGATGCTCGCGCAGGGCGATGTCAATCATGGCGGTGACGGCGAAGCGGCCTTTGGTACTCAAGCGCATGGTGAAGCTCCTGGGACGGTTTTGCAGGCCCATCAGGACCTGTCAGGGTTGTTGATGCCCCTACTTTAGAGCCTGTGAATAAAAAATAAATTCGTATTAAATTTGCGAACCATCAGTTTTTTACGCATCATTGCCGCGTCAACCACAAGGTTGATTGCGCACATTTGACCCCTGCACCGTCAGGGTTGAAATTTTGGTGTATCCGGAAAAATGGCTATTAATTTCAAGCACTTGCACTACTTTTGGGTCACGGCCAAAGCAGGCGGCATCGTACGGGCAGGTGAGCAACTGCACACCACGCCGCAAACTTTGTCGGGGCAGATCAAACTGCTTGAAGACCGTTTGGGCCGCCGCCTGTTTCGCAAGCGCGGCCGTCAGTTGGAGCTGACGGACGACGGCCATGTGGTGATGGGCTATGCCGAGGAAATCTTCAACCTCGGGGCTGAGCTGCAAACCGCGCTGACGCAGACCACCGCCGAGGCCAAGGTGCTGGAATTTCGCGTGGGCGTGGCTGACTCGGTGGCCAAAACGGTGGCCTACCGGCTGCTGGAGCCCGCTTTGCTGGCCGACCGCCCGGTGCGCCTGATTGCGGTGGAGGGCAAGTTCTCTGAACTGGTGGGCCAATTGGCGCTACACCGGCTGGACATGGTGCTGGCCGACGAGCCCTTGTCGCGCCGCTTGAGCGTGAAGGCCTTTAACCACGCGCTGGGCACCACCGCCATCAGTTTTTTCTGCGCGCCACGCCTGCGCGAAAAACTGGTCGGGCCGTTTCCTCAGTGCCTGCATGAGGCGCCGTATTTGATTCAAGGCGCCACTTCGTCGGTGCGGGCCTTGTTGGACGCGTGGTTCAAAACCCAGAACGTACAGCCGCGCATCGTGGCTGAATTTGACGACGGCGCCTTGATGAAAGCCTTTGGCCGCCAAGGCCACGGCATATTTGCTGCCCCCAGCGTGTTGGAAGACGAAACCCGCGAGACCTACCACGTCGACGTGGTGGGCCGCAGCCCGGAGCTAGAAGAGCAGTTTTATGCGGTGTCGGTTGAGCGGCGCATCACCCACCCATGCTTGGCGGCCATCACCCAGGCGGCGCGCGGGCGCTTGTTCATTGACTGAGGCCCCGCGGCGCGCGGCCAGGCGCTAGCGCTCGGTGGTGTCCACCTGCAGCTCAAAGCTGAAGAAGCGGTTGCGGCCTTTGCTTTTGGCTGCGTAGAGCGACTCATCCGCGCGTTGGATGAGGTGTTCCGGGTGGGTGTCGGCGGCAGGCACCACCGTGGTGATGCCGCCTGACAAGGTAATCGACGGCCCCAAGGGCGAATCAGGGTGCGGCAGCTTGAGGGTTTCAAGCATGCGCAGGCAGGCTCGGGCAAAGGTGATGGCGCCCGATTTGGGTGTGCGTG
>JAAFIY010000191.1 GCA_013297985.1 Comamonadaceae bacterium
GCACACCGTCGGTTACCGCGTTTTGCATTGCGTCTCTACAGCCGAGTACTTGCGCGTAGCGTCGGTGAGGTCAAGCCTTCAGCCTGGGGAACGTTCCCCGGCCTGAAGGAGATGAACATGACCCCCTTGCGCCAACAGATGCTGGACGCCATGGCGGTACGCGGCTTGGCCGTGCGCACGCAAGAGACCTACGTCGACTCGCTGGGCCGCATGGCGCGCTACTTCAAGCGCAGCCCTGCGGTGTTGACGGCCCAAGACATCGAGGCCTACATGCTGCACCTGGTCAAGGACCGCAAGCTCTCCTTCTCCAGCGTCAACCACGTCGCCGCCGCCAGCCGCTTCTTGTTCACCCATGTGCTCGTCCAGCCCGAGACAGGCCAGCGCATGTTGCCTCCGGTGGCGCGCACGCGCCAGCGCCAGCCCGAGCTGCTGTCGCGCCTGCAAACCGCCCAGCTCTTCGCCCACTGCCACAGCCCCATGGTGCGCATGCTGCTGCAAACGCTGTACGCCTGCGGGCTGCGCCTGAGCGAGGGCTGCCACCTGCGCGTGGCCGACATCGACAGCGCGCCCGACCGCCTGTGCGTGCGCGTGGTGGCCGGCAAGGGCGGGGCCGACCGCTACACCCTCCTGAGCCCCACCTTGTTGGCGCTGCTGCGCACGCACTGCCGCCGCTTCGGCTGCCACCAGCGGCCCGAGGGCTGGCTGTTCTTCAACCCGAAGACCCAGCAGCCGCTCAGCGCGTGCGGCGTGCAGCGCCACTACCAAGCCGCCCGGCGCGATGCCCACATCGACAAGAGCGGCAGCACCCACACCCTGCGCCACGGCTTCGCCACGCACTTGCTCGAAGGCGGGATCGATCTGCACACCATCTGCCGCTTGCTGGGCCACGGCCACATCGAGACCACTAGCCGCTACCTGCACCTGATCAGCCCGCAGTTCAAGCCCCCAACCGGCATCGACCCACTGGACTTGCTGGCGGGTCTGCCGGTGGTGCCGCCGAGCACAAGACTGCCACCGCACTGACCCCGGTCTGGGTAAGCCACCATGGCCACTCTGGCCGAGGTGCTGCAGCGCTGTGGGCCGGCCTACCTGCGCGAGCACCCCTTGAGCACGCCCCAAGCCAAGGCGTGGCGGGGCATCTGCGCCTGCCACACGCCGGCCCTGGGTGGCCAGCGCTTGGCTTGCCCCCACTGCGGGCACAGCCACTGGCACTACCACTCGTGCCGCAACCGGCACTGCCCGCAGTGCGGTGCGCGCGCCAAGGACGCTTGGTTGCAGGGCCGCTTGGCCGAGGTGCTGAACGTGCCCTACGCGCACCTGGTCTTCACCCTGCCGCACCAGCTTCACAGCCTGTACCGAACCCAACCCCGCTGGGTCATCGACACCCTGTTTGCTTGCACCGCGCGCACGCTCAACGCGTTCGCCGCCAACCCGCGCTGGATGGGCGTAGCCGGCGGGCAAGGGGCCTTTAGCTTGGTGTTGCACACCTGGGGCCAAGACTTGCGCCAGCACCTGCACCTGCACGCCGTCATGGCCTGCGGTGTGTTGAGCCCCGAGGGGCGCTGGGCCTTGCCCAGTCGCAAGCCCGACTTCTTGTTCCCGGTGCATGCGCTCTCCAGTGTCTTTAGGGCGCACTTCATGGCGGCGCTCAAGGGCTTGGCGACTTCAGCCGCCACACTCGACGACCCCAGCCTCGCCCCCGAGGGCCGCCGCGCGCTCTACCGCCACCATTGGGTCGTCTATGCCAAGACGCCGCTGGGTGGCCCGGCGCAGGTGCTGGACTACTTGAGCCGCTACACCCACCGCACGGCCATTGGCAACGAGCGCATCAAGGCCATCACCAACAAAGGCGAGGTGGTGTTCAGCGTGCGGGCCAATGCCCACGGCGGCAAGCGCCAGGTCACCATGGCCGGCGAGGAGTTCATCCGCCGCTTCTTGCTGCACGTCCTGCCCACGGGCATCCAGCGCATCCGCCACTACGGCGTACTGGCCAACGGCTGCAAGAAGACCCAGCTTGCACGGGCGCGTCAGGCGCTGAACCAGCCCGCGCCGAGTCCAGCCGCTCAAGAGGCTGCGCAGGCCTTCATGGCCCGGGTGGCGCGCATCGATGTGCTGACCTGCCCGCAGTGCCAGCACGGGCCACTTCGGGTGGTGGAGCGCTTGAGCGGCGCCAAGCGCTTGCCGCTGCCGGGTGCGGCGGTGCCCACGTTCCCGGCAGCAGGACAGGCGCGGGGCCCGCCGTGAGCTGGCGCAGCCAAGGGCCAAGGAGGCCCGCTAGGGCGCGAGCGCTGTGCACCATGCCGTGTGAGCGGTGGGGAGCGCTGCTGCGCCGGCTGCACCAAGGCCCACCGCGCGCGCCGGGTTGGATGGGGTGCGCCAGTCCAGCGGCGAGGGAATACAGCGCTGCTCCGGGCTTGCACGCATCCCGGCGCTGCATCGCTGCAGCAGAATCGAGTGCATGCGCAGCCTGCCTTCGATCCAATCCCCAATACCCACCGCAACACACCCGCTGAACCGCGACTTGAGCGGCGGTTTGGTTCAACACGGTTTACCTGCCGCCAGTTGCGCTCAGCTGTGTGGCAAATGCCGTGCGGCGGCAGATAAACGCTGACTGTTAGGCTTCACAAACAACATGGATGCACTCGTTGCGCTTCTGAAATCCGATCCAAACGCAGCAAACGCTTTCGGCGCTTTGGCAAGCGCTGCGGCGGCATTTCTGGCGCTGCTCTTCTCCTG
>JAAFIY010000192.1 GCA_013297985.1 Comamonadaceae bacterium
GGCCAAGCCCGCTGCTCGTGGTGCGCCAGCAGCGCCGACTACCGCGCCTATCACGACACCGAATGGGGCCAGCCCGTAGGCGACGGCAGCCTGGCCGACGACCAGCGCTTATTTGAAAAGCTGGTGTTGGAAGGCTTTCAGTCGGGCTTGAGCTGGATCACCATCTTGCGCAAGCGCGACGGCTTTCGCGCCGCGTTCAACGGGGCGGCAGGCGTGGCCGACCCACGCGGCCGGGGCCTGAACTTTGCCCACATGGCCACCCTGGGCGAGCCCGAGGTGCTGACCATGTTGGGGAACCCGGCCATCGTGCGCCACCGCGGCAAGATTGAAGCGGCCCTGCACAACGCCCGCTGCGCTGTCAAATTGCGGGCGGAATCTGGCTCAATTGCCGCCTTCGTCTGGCAGTTTGAGCCGCCCCAAGCCGAGCGCCCGGCGCGCATCACGCCTGAGGTGGCCGCCACGCTCACCCACAGCGCGCAGTCCACTGCGCTATCAAAGGCGCTCAAGCAGCGCGGCTGGAAGTTTGTGGGGCCCACGACGATGTACGCCTTCATGCAGTCGATGGGCGTGGTCAACGACCACCTGGAGGGCTGCGCGTCTCGGGCCGGCATTGAAGCCGCCCGCGCCGCCTTCAAGCGTACTCGTCTTGCCACAAGCGCTGCCGCATGAGTGGGCGCCAACTTGGTCACGCCGAAGGCGCCCAAGCCCTGGTGCTGGCCGCCGGCCGCGGTGAGCGCATGCGGCCGCTAACCGACACCTGCCCCAAGCCCTTGCTGCAGGTGCGCGGCCAGCCGCTGATCGACTGGCACCTGCGCGCGCTAGCCGCCGGTGGCGTACAGCAGGTGGTGGTCAATGCGGCGTGGTTGGGGCCGCAAGTGCAGGCGCATGTGGGCGATGGCCGCGCCTTTGGCCTGCAGGTTCGCCTGTCGCGCGAAGACCTGGACTTTGGCGGCGCCATCGAAACCCTGGGCGGCATCTGTCGCGCCGCGCCTTGGCTGGCTGACGCTTTCTGGCTGGCGGCGGGCGACGTGTTTGTGCCGGGCTTTGCCTTTGACGACGCCCAGCGCCTGCGCTTTGCCACCAGCCCCTACTTGGCCCATTTGTGGTTGGTGCCCAACCCCGCGCACCACGCGGCGGGTGATTTCGGGCTAGATGCAGCCACAGGCTTAGCTGTGGATGTAAGCGCTGGCCAACCGGCCTTTGGAGGCCCGGTCTACACCTACAGCACGATGGCCCTGCTCAAGCGCGAACTGTTGGCGCCGCCGTGGTGCGATATCCCGGCCGGTAACCCAGCCGGGCAGCGTGCCGCGCTCGCCCCGCTGTTGCGCCGCGCCATGCAAGCCGGCCGCGTCAGCGCTGAACTGTGGGTCGGCCCGTGGACCGATGTGGGCACGCCCGAGCGTCTGGCCCAACTCAACGCCTAAGGGCAAATGCCAGCCCAGCCGCCCACCCCCGGCGGCACTGCGCCCATCGGCAAGCGCGCGCCCAATGTGCAGCCCGCGTCGCTAACATGGCCCCATGCACCACGACGCCCACGCCCTGCAAAGCCCCGCCCACTTAAGCGCCGACGCAAAGGCGCGCCACGCTCAGCGCCGCGCCCGGGTGGCGCAGGCCATCGGCCCCAGCGCGCTGGCCATTGTGCCCACCGCCCCTGAGCGTGCGCGCAACCGCGACACCGATTTCTTGTTTCGGTTTGACAGCTACTTTTTCTACCTGAGCGGCTTTACCGAGCCCAACGCCTGGCTGCTCTTGGCCACCGACGACGCCGGGGCGCTCACCACCACGCTCTTGTGCAACCCCAAAGATCTGGAACGTGAAATTTGGGACGGCGTGCGCTTGGGGCCAGCCGCCGCGCCCGACGCCCTGGGCGTTGACGAAGCCCTGCCGGTGGCGGATTTGGACACCGTCGTGCCCAAGCGGCTAGAAAACCGCCGCAGCGTGTGGCTGCCCAGCGCCATCCACAGTGGACTAGAAGCTCGCGTGGCCACCTGGCTGCAGGCGGTGCGCGCCCGCGTGCGCTACGGTGCTCAGTGCCCCGCCACCACGCATGATTTGTGCACCGTGCTCGATGAACTGCGCCTGTTAAAAGACGCGCATGAAATCAGCGTGATGAGGCGCGCCGGGGCCATCAGTGCCCGCGCCCATATCCGCGCCATGCAAGCCAGCGTGCGCGGCCTGCGGGCGGGCCAGGACGTGCGCGAGTACACGCTAGACGCAGAGCTGCTGCATGAATTTCGCCAGCACGGCTCGCAATATCCGGCCTATGCGTCCATCGTCGCCGCCGGCGCCAACGCCTGTGTGCTGCATTACCACGCCGACGCCGCCCCGGTGCGCGCGGGCCAACTGGTGCTGATTGACGCGGGCTGTGAGCTAGACGGCTACGCCAGCGACATCACCCGAACCTTTCCGGCTGACGGCAAGTTCACCGGCCCGCAGCGAACACTGTATGACATCGTGCACGCCGCCCAAGAAGCCGCCGTGGCCGCCACCCGCCCCGGCCAGCGCTTTACTGATCCGCATGAAGCCGCCGTCCGCGTGCTAGCCCAGGGCATGCTGGACGTGGGCCTGAT
>JAAFIY010000193.1 GCA_013297985.1 Comamonadaceae bacterium
AAAGCATCGAGCAGCATCTGCTCTTCGCCTTCCCGTGAGCTGGCAAACATCAGCACCGGGCGACCCGCGCCAGCGCGCCAGGCGCGGCCTTGGGCCAGCAGCGCGGCATCGGGCGTAGCGTCGAACTTGAAATTGCCCAGCACCCCCTGCACCGGCGCACCCAAGTCGAGCAGGCGCTGCGCATCCGCTTCGCTCTGGGCCCACACCGCATGCAGGCCACGATACGCAGGGCCGGCCAGCCAACGCAGGCGCAAAGACTCTTGGTAGGTTTTGTCGCTCATGCGGGCGTTGACCAAACACAGGGGCACGCCGCGCTGTGCGCAGCCGGCCACCAGATTGGGCCAAACTTCGGTCTCCATCAGCAAGCCGACATCGGGCCGGAACCGCGCCAAAAAGCGGCCCACCGCCGCCGGCGTGTCCCAGGGCTGCCAGACCTGCACGTCACCCGGCTGCAGCAAGGCCTTGCCGGCCTCGCGGCCTGTGGCGGTGCCGTGGGTGAGCACCAAGCGCATGCCGGGCAAGGTTTCGCGCAAGCGAGCCAGCAGCACGGCAGCGGCGCGGGTTTCGCCCAGCGACACGGCGTGCAGCCAGACCACTGGTGCACCACTTGCGCCGCCTGCTGGCCAAGAGGCAAGGTCAACCGCATCGGCGTAATGGCCAAAGCGCTCTTCAACCCATTGGCCATACAGCGGCTCTACCTTGGCACGGCGGGCCAGCTTGCGCCGCACCCAGGGTTGGGCGGCATAGGTCAGTAGGGAATAGAGGGCGCGCATCATCATGGTGGGTGGGTCCAGATTCAGCGGCTGAGCACCGGTGTCGCCAGCGCCTCCCAGGCCGACCACACGGACTCCACGTCGGGGCAGGGCTCTGCGTACACGCTGCATTGCCGCGCGGGCTTGCCGCGTGCATCCAGCGCCGCCGGACCGGTACGCCAAGCGGTATCAAAGTTGTAGATCTGCACGTGGGGCAAGTCCAGCGCCACAGCGATATGGCTCACCCCGCTGTCCACACCCACCACGCCCGCGCAGTGGGCCAAGGTGTCGGTCAGCACATCCAGCCCCACGGCGGGCAGCACCCAGGCCTCGTCGAGCCCGGCTGCAATGGCTTGGCTGGTGGCCAGCTCGCGGGCGCCCGCGTGGGGCAAGGACACGCCAAAGCCGGCATCATTCAATCGGCGGCCCAGCGCAATCCAGTGCTCCAGCGGCCACTCCTTGTCAACCCGCGAGGTGCCGTGCACCAGCGCCACCAGCGGCTTGCGGGGCACGAAGGGGTTGTCGGCATGGCCCAGGTGTTTGGGCAGCGGCGCGCTCAGGGCCTTGGATTGGCCTACCAGCCCGAAGCGCAGTGCATCCGCGGGTGTGTAGCCCAGCGCCTTGGCACACAGCAAACGGCCGCGCTCCACTGCATGTACATGGGGTTCCAGCGCAATGGCCGTGTCTGCCACCCAGCGCGTAGGCGCCTCGTAGCCCGAGCCTTCGGTCTGGTTGGCCATGGCATAGCGGCGCCCGTCCGGCGTAGTGCGAGCCAGCCAGGCCACCAGCGCGGACTTGCTCAGGCCCTGCAGGTCAATGACTGCGTCATAGGCGTCTTGCTGCAGGTCGGCCTTGAAGCTGCGCCAGGCGGCGCGGGTCGCAGCGGCAAATGGTTTTTTGCTCCAGATGCGGATATCGCACGGAATCACACGCGCCACGCCTTCGCAGCGCGCCACCAGCGGCGCAAAGCCGCGCTCCACCACCCAGTCGATGCGGGCACGGGGAAAGGCCGCGCGCAGGTCTTGTACTGCAGGCATGGTGTGCACCACATCGCCCAGGGACGAGAGCTTGACGATCAGAATTTTTTGAGGCGCTTTCAATGCGAAGCCTCCACCAATGCGGCATGAGGCTGGATGCGTCGCACCCATTCCATCAGCAGGGTCTGAATGCGGGCCAGCGCTTCGGGCGTGCGGCCTTCGCAGCGCATCACCAGCACCGGGGTGGTGTTGGACGCGCGCAGCAGGCCGAAACCGTCAGGCCAGTCCACGCGCAGGCCGTCCACGGTATTGAGGCGGGCATCTGCATCCAATGTGAGTGTGGCCAGTATCTGCTCCACCAGCGCATGGGCTTCGCCCTCCTGGCAGGCGATGTGAAGCTCGGGGGTGATGTGGCTGTCCGGCAGCGCGTGCAGCACGGCGTTGGCGTCTGCACTGCGGCTCAAGATTTCCAGCAAGCGACAAGCGGCATAAGTACCGTCATCAAAGCCGAACCAGCGGTCGCCAAAAAACAGGTGGCCGCTGATCTCGCCGCCCAGGGGCGAATTCAAGGTGCGCATCTTGGCTTTGATCAGCGAGTGGCCGGTGCGGTCCATCACCGGCACGCCGCCAGCGGCTTCAATCACAGGCGCCAGGCCTTGGCTGCATTTGGCATCGAACACTACTGCCGCACCGGGGTGGCGCGTCAGCACATCGGGGGCGAGCAGCATCAGCTGCCGGTCGGTATGGATGGTTGTTCCATCGCGAGTGACCACGGCCACGCGGTCGCCATC
>JAAFIY010000002.1 GCA_013297985.1 Comamonadaceae bacterium
TGCGGGCCCAAGGCCCAAAGTGGCCACACGCCCAGTGCCGGCCAGGATGCGCGGGGTGGTTGCTCCTAAATTTATAGCTGCATAGGCCGATGAATTGGGCGCATCGGGCCAATTGGCTTGAATCAGCCGGTTGAGCCAGCCGTCGGGCGTGCTTTTGCGACCAGGGGTGCCCGTCTCAAAATAATCTTGGGCGTCAAAGTGCGAACGGGTGGGGTCGGGCGAACCCGCCGCATGCACAAAGGCCAAGGTGCCGCTATCCCAGTGGGGCTTGAGCAGCGCGAGCGATGGGTGCAGCGCAAACAGCCGCGTCAGCGCGATGGCACCGCCGTCTGCGCCGGGCGGCGGCACCGCCAGAGTGGGTCTGGCGCGGGCATAGGCCGCCTCGCCGTGCGGAATGACGACATGCAAGCCGTCTACCGCGCCGCGCAGCATCACCACCACCAAGCGGCGCTGGGTGGTGGCTGGGGTTTGGGCGCGCACCACCGTCCAGCCGCCCAGGCTGAAAGCGGCGGTGGCGGCGCTGGCGTGGGTCAGCCAGGTTCTGCGTTTCATTTGGAAGCCTTTACTTGTCAAAACCAATAGCGGTTAAGGGGTGCAGACGGCTTAGCGCCGCATGAAATCGGGGCTGGCCCACAACACGGTGGCCTGCATGGCGGCCCGCTCGGCCATCACATGGCTGCGCGTGGTGTCGCCGATGGCGGGGCCTAAGGTAGCCAGCACTTGGGCGGCATCAGGCCGATCGGCCACCAGCACGGGGCGGCCTTGGGCCAGCTGGGTGGCGAACTGAATGCGCTGGGTGATGGCTTCCGCGCTCACCCACGCGGCGGCGGTGTTCTTGTAGCCGTCAGGTGTTTGCGCGCCATACAGCGGCATGCCTTGTTGATTGAGCGCCGCCGCCACTGGCCCAGCGGGCCGGGGCATGGCGCCCACCGATCGCAGGCTGGACAGCACAAAGTGATAAGGCGTTTTGAACTTGGCCTGTCGATAGGCCGCGTCTGCCATTTCGGGCGACAGCAGCAGCGCACGGGTTACCGCACGCAAATCGCCCCCAGTGGCCGCAAAACGTTCAGCCAAACCCTGCACCAGGGCAGTGGGCGGGTCATCAGCCACGAAGGCTTGCGCGAGCTTGTAGGCGATGTGCCTTGCTGTGGCGGGATGGGCGGCCAACACGTCCAGCGCCCATTCGCCCTCGGCCACGCCCTGCACTTGGCCGGGGCCGCTCACGCGCTGGCCCAGCCAAAGCTTTTCAGTGGTGTCGTGGCGGCGCGCGTCAAAGGTGAACAAATGGCCCGGCTCCATGGCCTGCGCGGCGCGGCGGTTGATGGTCCAGCCCGTCAGCATGCGGGCTAAAGCCGTGACATCGGCCTGGGTGTAGCCGCCGTCCACCCCCAAGGTGTGCAGCTCCATCAGCTCGCGGGCGTAGTTTTCATTCAAGCCGCTGGGCGGCGGCATGCCCGCAAAGTTAGGGCCCGCGTTGTCGCGAAAACCGGGTGCCACCGATTGAGTTTGGTCCAAGTACACCAGCATGGCCGGGTGTTTGGCGGTGGCACCCAACAGGTCGCGAAAGCGCCCCAGCACGTGCGGGCGGATGGCTTCGCGCTCATACGCGCCCACCAGCACGCGGGTGAAGTTTTTGCCCACAAACACGTTGAAGTGGTTGAACCAAAAATCCACCAAGACTTCTTCTAACTGGCGCGGCGACGCCAGCGCGCGCCAGATGCGGCCCGATATGGCGTCGGTCACCGTGGGGCCAATCAGCGCGCGGCGCTCTTCTTCGGCCTGCGCTTTGCCTTGCGGCGTGTCGGGCGCGCGGCGCTCGGCCGTGATGCCGTCGCGAAAACGGCGCAACAACTGCGCGTGGCTTTCTTGTGGTGTGACCATCTCGGCCAATGCATCGGCCAGCGGGGCAGGCAGGGCCAGGGTTTGCGGCTGTAGTTGCTGATCTACCCAGCGTTCGTAGCCCGTGGCGGCCACGGTTTGCAAGTCGCCGGGGCGCGGCCCCAATGCAGCGCGGTTGAGCAGATGCGCCGCCAAAGCAGTGCCAGACATAGATGTCTGCGGTGCGGCAGCCCACACCCAGGCGCTCGGTACCGTACCCGCAGCCGATGCGGCGCCAGCGCTGGCGATCCACTTCAGCATCGAGCGGCGATGGATCGGCGAAGAGGTTTCGGGTTGGCGCATGTGTGGGCTCCTAGATGGGCGACGCAGTCGCTGACCCACATTTCAACCCAAACCCATCTTGCTGCACAGCCTGCTGAGGCAGGTTTACCCAGCTTTGCAAAAGTGCAAAAAAAGGCCGCTGCCTCTGGCCCCGCCCAAAACGAAAAAGCCCAAGCGCCTTAAGCGCTTGGGCCAGTGTGCTGGCGGGGGGGCGTCTTGCATACCAACACTGCAAGCTGTTGATTTAATTGCAGATTGACCGCCACCACTCACGCATTACCCGTTCTCTTACCCTCAGACGATTCCAGTCACTCTACTTCAACCCCTTGGGCGGGCGCTTCATGCGCCGCAGCATGAGGTTGTCACTTCGCACTCGGTACACAGCCAGCACCGCGCCGCCTTGGCGCAGCACCACGTAGCCCAGCCCGCCCCGTGCGGCATAGCCGCTGCTGTCATCGGGGGTGCCGTGCCTGGGTGCGCCGCTGTCCGGTGGCCCCGACCATGCCGCTTTGCCCCGGCGCACCAGATCGGCCTGGGTGGCTGCATCGGGGTGTTGGTAGGTGTGGGCCTGTTCAATGGGCATCGGCGGCCCCCTGGGCGCGTTCAAGGGCGTCTATGTCGTCCTGCATTAGGGGCACGTGCCAGTGAGCGACAGCCAGAAGCGCCGCCACAGCGGCGTCGTCCAGCACACCTTCATATCGGTTTAGGACACCTTCGATCAGCCCTTGCACCGTGCCAACAGTTCCGGCTTCGTCTTCGGTTGCGACGTCGCACAGCACGTCAAGGCTTTTGACGGTGAGGCGGGGCAGTGGGGCAGTTTGCATATTGGGCTCCTTGGGTTAGTGGAGCCTGAATTCACTCACAAACATAGTTTAATAGTCAAGTTGGGCCACGCTGCGCTGGAGAGGGGCTGAGCCCGCTGGGCCGCTGACAGACCCCCGATGCACAGGCACCCGCCCTACCCCCGGGGGAGGTGGGACCAAAGCTGCGCGACCCCGCCCCCCGGTGTGGAGATGTGGCTTTCACGCCAGGGTCGATTTTTGGACATCCCGGCAATTTGGCCCTTGGTTGCGCAAGGGGGTTGACCAGATGAGCGACCCGCACTAGCGTGGCTCTTAAACGAATTGATACGGGGTTGCCATGCGTGCGCTTGTCTTGTCCTCGCTGCTTCGGTTCCGGCTGCCCTTCAAGCCTCCGGCCGTGCAAATGCGGAACGGCCAACCTGGGCACACCCACTTGGTTATCAACACCCAGCGCGGCGTATACATACCTTGCGGGGCCACCGTCGCTGCTACGGCGGCTCTCTTGCTGGCCTCGGCTGGTGTTGTTACCGTGGCAACCAGCGCAATTGCACAGCCAGTGGGCGACGCACCTACCCCTTTCATTGTGCGCGTAGTAAACGACAGTTTACGTGGAGTCCTACCCGCCAACTTCTGCGCCATGAATCCGCGAACACCTAACGAACGAGACTATCTAGCGCGTGCTGAGTTAATGGTTGGCCAAGAGAACCGCCTACTATTGTTTGCGGTCAATTGCAACGAACTTCGGCTATTCATCACAGGGGATATTGACAATTTTAGCCAAGCTCTGACGATAACTTGGAACAGGGGCCGACGAGGCGATATACCCATAACCATACCAAGATCACAGTACCTAAAGGTGCTGGCACCGCAGATACAGGAGCTTACCAAATCAATTGATCGGCTCGTGCCAACGGTGGAGCTTCGTGCTCGGAAGCTTGGGGAGGCGGTCACGGTGGCTGGCGCAGAAATACAACCCATTGGCCGAGACCAAAATGCGGTCTACTATGCAATGAAAACTTCCCTACGCCTCCCGGGCAACCAACTCCGTTACGTAGAGAACATGCACGCACTGACTTTGATTGGAGGATGGCCAATTACGTTGGCTGCTTTGAATATTAGCGGTGTGCAAGGGCGCCATAGACTACTATTGGCCCAACAGGAAATGTTAGATAGCTTAATTGAAGGTAATTTAGCTCGTTAGGGTACTAAAAATAATGAGTAGGTCTGAGCGTTTGTTCACTGACGAAGATGAAAAACATTGGTCAATAGTCGCTGCTGAGGTTGAGGGCTCGACCAAGCGACCGGGCTTGTGGGCGAAGTGCTATGCGGACACGGGTGGGAATGAGGCAGCGGCAAAAGTTGCCTACATGAAGCTCCGAGTTGAGCAATTGCAGTCTGACGCTGAGCAAGCCGCCCTTGCAGAATTAAAGCGCTCGGAGCAAGCCGCCATTGCCGAACGAAACATTGCACAGCTAACAGATGAAAAGAGGGCTGCCCTCGCCGCCAAATATCGACGTCAGATATCCGAGCTTCAGTATGTAGATGAAAAGGCAGTTCTCACTTTCATCAATTCGATTCCCTTGGAAGATAGAGCTTTCGTTCTGTCATTTAAAAATGATGTGGGCGCATCACTTTTACATGTTGCCTCGAAGGAGGGGTGGGCAACTGCGGTGGAGTTGCTTTGTGAAGGTGGCGCCGATCCATCAGCTATCGGTCCAAACGGATTACTCGCTCCTCAAATTGCGGTCAAAAATGGACACCTTGAACTTGCCAAGCACTTGAAACGAGTCATGGAAGCGCAAGGTTCAAGTGCCGCAGTGTCGGCACCCGGAGTCTTTTCCCGCCCGACCCCGGCAGTGCGAGCGGCAGCGCTGACGGAAGATCGTCCGTCGCGGCCATCAGACAGCGCCCCTCCTAGGCCGCCGACTCATTCCGCAATTGAACCGACGCTCCAGCCTGTTGGGGCTTGGCGGCGCTTTTTTGCGCGTTTCATCGATATTTGGGTCATCGCAGTTGGCCTTGGCTTTAGCACGGGTGCCTTGATAGCTCATCTCTCACCGGGCTGGCTGCAATTGCCTTGGGTTTGGGTGGTCGGCGGCTTCTTTCTCACGGGGCCAGTTCTGATTGTTGAGGCCATCATCTTTTCGGTGTTCGGTACAACGCTGGGTAAGGCGTTGGCTGATATTCGGGTGCGTGATGCACAGGGGCGTCGGCCAACTGGCCAGCAGTACTTCCAACGGCAGTGGGGCGTGTTTTGGTCTGGCTTGGGGGCTGGTCTGCCACTGATTCAACTTTTTGCGATGGGCTCTCAATGTCAACGGATTCGCACAGGTCGGTCGGCCAGCTATGACGAAGGCCGCTTTGTAGTCATCGGCGAAAAAATGGATGCTTTTCGTACCATCGCGGTCACTGTTTTCGTGGTGGGGTACTTCGGGGCGCTAGGCCTCATGGTCTCCCATGCTCAGACCCTCGGCTCCACGGTGGTTCAAGGCACCCAACGGGGCTTTCACAGCGACGAGCCATGGGTTAACCCGCTCACCGGATTTAGCGCGAACATCCCCCCGCATTGGGCCGTGTTCCCTTACGCAACTGACACGCACACCATCTTTGTCTTTAGAGCGTCTGGCCAACCGGAAGGCGTTGGTCCTCAAGTCATTTTGCGACTCAGGTCGGCCGCCTTGGGCGCCGCTCTAGACGCTTTGGCTGCTGAAGAACAAGCTCGTTGGTCCGGCATCCAGTTGCGGACCGAGTCTTTGAAGTCATTCACATTGAGTGGGCGCTCAGCAATTTCTTATCGCGGACTGCAGTCGAACCCCGAGGGAGTGTTCGAGAAGGCTATTGTGCTTAGCGACAGTCGGCTGTGGACGGTGGACTCCATGTGGCCGAGCGACGCGACCCCGTTGCAATTCAGGGAGCTTCAGCAAGCCCGCGATGCGGTGCTGGGCTCCTTGAATTGAAGCATCAGCGGGGTGTTGCCGTGTCGATGCATCAACCCTACGGCATCAACTCCTCCTCATCGCGCCGCCCCCGCTTGCCCACGCCCCGTGCCAACAGTCGTTCGGTCCGGGCAAGGTCACGTCGGATGCTGTCGGCATTGCCTTCTTGGCCCGCCATTTCCAGCCACTCGCAGACCCGGCGCATTTCTTCAATCAGCATCTGCAAGGCCGCCAGCACGGCGTTGGGGTTGTCGCCTCGGTCGTTGACTTCGTGGGCGGCGTCCAGCTTGCGCAGCAGGGCGGCTAGGAACTCGGCGCGTCCGTCTGCGAAGGTTTGCACCCGTTGCGGTTTGATGCCGCTTTGGGTGAGCGCGTCGGCGACGCCTGCCACGCCCCGGATGTATCGGTACCCAACGATGCAGGCCATCACCCCACAGGCCCGCCTGGGGTGGCTGGATGGGGCGGCGAATTGCGAATCGATCTCGGTTCCGGTCAGGAACTCCGCAGCTAGGTGCAGTGCGCGGGTGACATCCCTAGGCAGGTGGTACGTGGCGTCAGCCCCCCATAGGCCTTCGGTGCCGGGCTCCACAAATCCGGCGTGCCGGGCATCACAGTAGCCAGCAATGACCTCGCTAGGCGGGGTGCTGAGTTTGTTGTCAACCGTTTGCGTCTTGCGTTTGTACAGGCTTGCGCGGCCTTGCACGGGGGCGTTCACCAGATCGCGCAGGCGGTCGTACAGGGGGTGTGGGCTGTTGTAGTCGTCGAGGTATTTCATGGTGTGGGCGTAACTCATGGCATGGGTTCCTAGGTTGTGGTCGGGTGGCCTTTCGGTGGATTTGTCACACCGGGGCGGTGTGACAGCGGTTTGAAGGGGCGGTGTTAGCTTTTGGGTGGCATGTCGGGCGCTCCTTGTGAAATCGTTAGGTTTGGGTGGTTTTGGGCCAAGAGTGGGTCAAGCAAAGGGGGGGTGCAAAAAATGCTTGGCCCGGCTGGAACCCGCGCCAGTGCTCGCTTGGTCCGGGTGGGTCAAGTGGGCTGGGCAGTTTTCGGTTTCGGCATTTGGTGGGTGTTTGGGTGGGCGGGGGGCCTGTCACAGAAACTATTTCTCCAACTTCAAAAAATGCTTGACCCACTTGACCCACCCGGACCAAGCCAATATCCATGCGGGTTTCAGCGGGCCAAGCATTTCTGGGGGACCCCCCCGATGCCTGACCCACCCGGCCCGATTGAATCGGAGCTATTCACTTAACAAAACCTTGGTTTTTTCGGTGAAGGTGCTGCGGAGAACGGGCAGTGGAGGCAGCACATCAATCCACTCGCGGGCGGTGCCGTTGCGCTGTCGCCTCTTGGCGATGCCCTCGGGTCCGGCCCACTCGTTCAACCTGCGAGACACTGCCGCATAGGGGAGCGCATGCCACCCCCGTACCGTTGCCGACTGGTCATAGGACAAGCGCAGCCCGGCGCGGTCGATTTCCGTCTCACTGTCGCCAAGGGTCACCCGTCGCTCGACCCCCCCCGAGTGCCAGCGCACAGCGCCTTCGCTCAGGCAGTTGGTCCACCAAGCCACCACGGGGTCACGCAGCGCCGTGAGTTCGATCTGTTTGCGCAGCGGTTCGCCCTTGGGGATCGCCCTTGGGTTGAAGCCGGTCAGGTCTAGGTTTTGCAGGTAGTGCAGCAGCACCCCGGCCCGCGCGTCGGTGTTTGCGATGGCGTGGTAAGCCTCCCAGGCCTTGAGCTTGGCAAGGTCCACTTCGCCGCTATCCAGATTGGCCCGCAGTGAGCCGCCCATGTCGATCACTACAGCCCGGCGCTCGTCGGGCGTCGCCTGCCAAGCGTGCTCATGGTTTGTGAGAATGACGAAAGCGCAGCGGTTGATGCCTTGCACCGGGTCAAATTTCTTTTGCTCGTACATCATGGCCCGCGCCGTGATGCGGTTCTTGAAGGCGTCGGCCTGCTTGGGGTCGCGGGTGGCTACGGCTTCATTCAGCACCGCCAGGGCCTTGTAGATCAGGTGCCAAGTGAACCGCCCCGCGACCAGTTCGGAGCTGTCGGTCACCATGGCGTGACGACCAAATATCTTCAGCAGGGGAACAAACAGGCTATCTTTGCCGACGCCCTTCCCGCCCCGGAAGATCAGCACCGTGTCAGGCACGTCGCCGGGGTTTTGAATCTTCCAAGCGATCCAACACAAGACATAGAGCCGCTGCTTCGGGTCGGGCACCAGCGCCGCCAATACGTCCAGCCACCACGTGACATCACCGGGGGCGGGGGCAACTGCCCAGCCTGTCCATAGCTGTAACTTGTTAAGTGGCACCACTTTGCCGGGGGTAAACACGGTGCCTTCGTAGCGCCTCGTGTCCGGGTGGCTGAGCCAGTAAGACACCAATGACCGTGGCTTTTGGTTGGGGCCTTGCGCAGGGGCGAACTGGTGAGCGTGCCGCATTCGCAGTGCGTGAAGCTCGATCAGTTCCACAACCTTCATGCCTGTCTCATCGTCCGTGGCTTCATGGTCAACGATTGCGGTCACCCGCCCGGCAAGAATGGAGTAACGTATGAAAAACTGGGTTGTTTGGTCCACGCTGTCGATCCCACCGCTGGCAGCGTCCAACGTGCCCAACTGGACAGCCGGGTTCTTGATGCGCCCACGGTGTCTGCAGACCCCGCACGGCCCGCCTGGGCCGTAGGCATCGGCCCACTTGTCACAACCCGCTGGGCCACCTGTCAGGCTGGCCAGCTTGGCGTCCGTTTTGGCGGGGTCATAGTCAGCGTGGCCGCTGCTGATCTGGTGCGCGAACTGCACACCCTCCACGGACAGCGCCGCCGTGCGCAGCGCCAGCACCCACACCGGGTACGCCACCCCTGCGCCGTTGTCTTTGGCAGCCAGGGCAAGCGCCCCGCATTCCTTAGCGGCCTTGACGTAGCTAAACGGCTTGTGGTCGGCTTCCAGCACATCGGCATTGATGCTCTGGGCCGCACTCGCTACTGCTGCGGGTGCCGTGACTGGCTCAGGCACGTAGCCAACCCCCTCGCTCAACTCCGCGAGCGTGTAGCGCTCTTTGCGCCACAGCACCGCCTTGACTTCGCGCTTAGTTTTCTGGTGCAGCGAACCGGGGGCACGCATGATCCGCGCCGCGTCGGTAGTTACTTGGGCATCGATCTTCAGCCCGACCTTGGCGCACAAAGCCCGCAGCGCTTGCGCCCGCTGGAGCCAAGCTTCAGGCACCACCCATGCATCCAAAATCCAGTAGGCATGTAGACCACCGCTGCCCGTCGGCACTACCACGTTGGGGACTGGAAGGCCGTCGCTGACCGCCTGCTTCAATGCCCCGGCTGTTGCCTTCGGCCCCTCGTATCCACCCTTGGCCACGGTGCCTTCGATGTCGATAACGATGACCCGCAAGCCCACCACGTTGTCAGCGCTGCGGCCTTTGAAGTCGGTTACTTTGGCGGCGTCAAACGCGGCCAGGGTGTAGTACGCGGGGCATCGCCCCGTTACTTTGTCGGGTGCCCACTGGCTGAATGGCGCACCGCGTCGGTTCCACATGTGGCGCACCGCGCCGCCCTCAGCGCCGGGCAAAAACACGGCCCCTTGTATGCCGGTGGGATGTCCGACCGCCACCATGTCGAAGAACTCAGCCACCGCCAGGACGGTTGCACGCGGCTGCGCTTGCGCCGCCGCCGCATCAATTTGCTTCGGGTCAGGTACCATTAGCTTTCCAATCGATTTGCCCGCCTTCGTGCGGGCATTTTTTTGTTTGGTGCGGCTCAGGCCGCTTCACGCTCGGTGCGCAGCCGGTGGTTAGTGACGGCGCTGGCAGCGGCCTTTTTCAGCACCGCCAGACGCTCGTTCAGCGAAAGCGCCGCAGCCGCCAGACGGGCAACGTCGCTCGGTGTTTTGACCCCCTGGGAGGTCATTGCGCCGTCTAGCAGTAGCAACATGCGCCGCAACTGGTCGGCGCTGTGCAGTTCGGCTTCTTCAGCCTGGGCAAGCTCGGTTTTGAGGTCTTCGCCGGTCATGCGCTGCGCTCCCGCTTTTCCTCGGGCGTGGCATGCCTGCTTGTGATATCGCCCGGCCCGGCCCACTCTTTGAGCTTCTTGAGGGCATCGCCCTTGGGGATGGCACGCGGGTTGAAGCCGCGCACATCCACCCGCTGGAGGTAGTGCAGCAACGCCCCTGCGCCCGTGTTTACCCATGCGTGGTACTTGCTCCAGAACTCCAAATTGCCGCGCAGCCCTTCGCCCACATCAATGACCACGGCGCGGCGTTCATCGGTGGTGGCTTGCCACACATGCCCGCCGTTGGTCAGCATCACGTAGGCGATCAGGTTTCTACCCGGTATGGGTTCCAAGCCTTTGGACTCGTAGTGCATCAGCTTGGCTGTGACCCGTGCCTTGATGGTGGCGGCCTGCCTGGGGTCGCCAGTGAACACCGCTTCATCCATCACGACGAACAGCATGTGCATCAAGTGGCCGGTGAAACGGCCCGCCACAAGCTCGGGGTTGTCGGCCAACATGGCATGCCGCCCGAAGATGGCCATCAGGGGGTCAAACAGGCTGTTTTTGCCGGTGCCCTTTGCGCCCCGGAATATCAAGATGGTGTCGGGCACGCCGCCTGGGTTTTGAATCTTCCAAGCTAGCCAATTCAGCACGTACGCCCGGTACGCGGGATCGGGCACCAGCGCCGCCAATACCTCAAGCCAAGGCTGCACATCGCCCGCCACGGGTTCCACGCCAAAGCCCTGGTACTGGTTCAGCATGTCCGGCCCTAGCGCGTTGCTGGGGTCCAAGGCCATGCCCTCGGCTTGTCGCCGGTTGGGGTGGTTCAGCCAGGCTGCGGCCAGCGGGCGCGGTTTGTCGCCGGTTGGGGTGGTGTTGCTCATGCTGCGACCCCTTCAACAGCTTCAGCGTGACGAGCAATCCACCGCGCCGGGTCGGATGCCCACGCATCGACGTCCGACGCCGACCAGCGGGTGAACTTCGGCCCTAGCCGCAGCACCGGCTGCGGAAACTGCCCGCGCTGCATCAGGTTGTAAATCTGACTGCGCGACACGCGGCAGCGTGCCGTTACGTCGGGCTGGCTGTAGAGCCGTGGCCCCAGGGTTTGACTCGTTTGGTCCATGTGCGCACTCCTGTGAAAACAAGGTGGCGCACGATAAAGATTCGGCCTAGTGGCGTATGAATAGCGCTGTTAATTCAGCCGGTTGGCGGATCGTCAGGGTTGACCATTAGGGGCACGGTGTGCGTGAGTGACCCGCGCAGCAACTGCCCGAGCATCGGGGCAACTGGCACACTGATAACGCTCACAGGCCCACGCAGCGCAGCGCTTGCCCGCGTGCGCACGTTGCGTTCGTTGACCAAAAACTCTGCCGCAGCGTGCGCCGCCGCAGATCGGATCGACACGCCATAGGCGCGAACGAGGTACACCGCCAGTTGCACCGCCTGCTGTGTGGGCGATTGGGGCGCGGGCTTACGTCCCGGGCGCTTGCCAAATGCCGCCCGCTCAAACTCATTGCGTGGCCTGGGGGGCACATCCCCCTTGCAAGCACGGTCCCAGGCTTCCTCCAGCGATTGGGCAGCTTTGGGGGGCCTACCCCGCCCCCGTGCCCCGCTCACCTCGGCGGGCTGACTCTCAAGGCCAGCGCTATCACTTGCTGCCTCCCAGTCTCTCCAACGCTTTCTCGATCAACCGACCGAGCGCTTCGGCCATCGATGTGGGCATGTTGTCGTCGGAATGAGGTTTCGCGGCCACTGCCCGAAGAACGGCAATCATCAAGACGGTGGGGACAGTAAAGAGGGGTATGAGAATCGCTAACGCCACATGCCAAAGGTAAGCTACGTGGGCATTTCGCAGCAGTTCGTACGCAGCGTACAGCCCAGCCACGTAAAGCACGGCAGCGATCACCAACGCGCCGTAGCCAGCCACGCGCCGAATGTTGTGGCTTTGCCGACCATCAAGGTCTATTTGGCGCTCTTCCTTGCCCGAGTTTGGGTCCGCAGGTAGTTTGTCCCGCCCCCGATCTGGCAGGGGCGGCACCTCTTGCGCAGCACCCACTAACGCGCCCGAACCTTCAGGAGGTTGCATGCTCAGCGACTTTGCCCTGCGTTAGTTGCGCAACATAGTAAGCGCGGACTTGCTGGTCGGGCAGCACTGCAACCTTCGAGTGCCGGGCAGCCTCCCACGGCCCCCCAGCTTCGTGGGTGATCGTAGACAACTGCCGGGCGCTCAGTGACGAATAGCGCTCCCAAACGCGATCAAGCAAGCCCCAAAACTGGGAGTCGCTCTGGACCGGCATAAGCGCTTTCCGCTCGCCGCTCAGCGGCTCAATCTGCAGCAGGTAAGCGTCTATCTCGCTGGACCCAAAGCCCTTTAGGTCGTGATAGAGGGAGTCAAAGACCGGCCCGTACTGCCACGCCTGCGGGCGCTCGGAGACCACACTTTCAGTGAAGAAAACGAGGCTCCAAGCGTGCATGAAGAAAACCAGCTTCTGAACTTTCAAATGCGTCAGGCGTACGCCTTCCTGCCGAGCCTTAAACAGCATGGCATTCGCAACAAGCCGGGGTGTGTACTGAGCAGTCATGGGGCATCAATATTGACGGCAGTCGACCCATTTTTCAATTGCAGGGTCACAACATCATGTGAATTTTTTTCCGTTTTTACCAGCACTTTTTTGCCTTTTAGGGCGCGAGGCGTCGTCTTGTCACGCTACATATTTTATAGCATGCACATCGAGAGGGTTTGTTCTTACTTGCAGTACCTTGCCACGAACCTGTGGCAAGCTAAAAAGCGCTCACGCTGCCAGCCTCACAAACGGCAGCACAGTGCCCCGCTGCATGCCTTCGAGCAGGTTGCCCCATTCCTGCATCATCCGCGCCCGCTGGGTGAGGTACTGCGCGTGGTTGTAGGCCGCTGATACCGCGTTGCGCTCTTGGTGGGCTAGCTGGGCTTCGATGTGGGCGTGCTCAAACCCATGTTCGTGCAGCACCGTGGAGGCGATGCCACGGAAGCCGTGCCCGGTCATCGTGCCTTTGTAGCCCATGCGCTCTAGGGCTTTGAGGATGGTGTTGTTGCTCATCGGCCCACGCGGGTTGCGCTCGCCTGGGAACAGGTGTTCGCGGTGTCCGGTGACTTCCCGCAGCACTGCCAGCACTTCGACTGCCTGGGTTGACAGGGGCACCACATGGGGGGTTCGCATCTTCATCCGCTCGGCTGGAATGTCCCAGCGCCGCGCCTCAAGGTCGAACTCGGTCCACTTGGCACCGATCAACTCGCCGGTGCGAACGAAGGTGAGCGCCATCAGCTTTATGGCCAGCCGGGTCGCGGGCGTGCCTTGGTAGCCTTCAATTTTGCGCAGCAGGGTGGGCAGTTCGCGCACATCTACCCGGGCATAGTTCAACTTCTTGCGCTCGGGCAGGATGTCGCCCGGCTTGATGTCGGTGGCTGGGTTGCGTGTGGCTCCGCCTAACCCGTGTGCGATGGCGTAGCGAAACACCTGCCCCGCCATTTGCAGGCACCGCGCAGCAATGTCCACAGCGCCCCGCGCCTCGATGGTCTTGAGCATCTTCACGAGGTCGGGCGCTTGCACCTCGGCAACGGGGCGGGCACCGATGGCGGGGAACACATCAGCTTGCAGCCGCGCAATGACGTAGCCCGCGTGCCTGGGGTTCTTGCCCGTCCTCCAGTGGGCATGCCACTGCCGCGCCACGGCTTCAAAGGTGTGGGTGCGGGCTTGTTCTCGCTGGGCTAGCTGGGCGCGTTTGACCTCGATGGGGTCGGCCCCCTTGGCGATCACTTTGCGCAGTTCGTCGCGCTTGTCGCGGGCATCGGTCAGGCTCACAGCCGGGTAGCTGCCAAGCGATGCGGTCCTTTCGCGCCCCTCATGGCGGTAGCGCAGTTGCCACAGCTTGGACCCTGTTGGCTGGACAACCAACTGCAAGCCCTTTTCGTCGGTGAGTTTGTACGGCTTGTCGCTGGCTTTGGCCTTGCGAATAGCGGTGTCGGTCAGCATTTTTTACCCCTTTCCGGCGTAACTGGGTTACGCAGAAACCTTACAGTTTGGAAACCAACTGTGGGTAACGGAGGGGCTGGCGTGTGGGTAACGCCCAAATTGCCCTCAAATTTACCCTCAGCAAGCGTCGGCTTCATGCGGACCTATGCGGACCGATGAAGACGCCTAATGCAGTCGTCTGTAAAGAAAGAGGGAGGGACAGAGCGCCTTTTGGCGCTTGTCAGACCCGGGGATGCCCCTTTTTCGAGGCTTATTGGCGGAGGGGGCGGGATTCGAACCCGCGGTGGGGATTAACCCACACACGCTTTCCAGGCGTGCGACTTAAACCGCTCATCCACCCCTCCGCGAAGGCGGCGATTGTAGCCGTCGGCAGCAGCGGTTTTGGCTCGCGGCCTAGGCGGCGGTGCGCGGGGGCAGGGCGTGGGCCTGCAAGTCGCTTAAGTCCACGTGGTCTAGGGCCCGCACGTGGGTGCATTCCAGCACCACGGGTGGGGCCACGCCAGCGTTGAAGGCTTCTTTCCAGCGCAGCACGCACAGGCACCAACGGTCGCCGGGCCTCAGGCCTGCAAAGCGCCATTCAGGCCGGGGGGTGACTAAGTCGTTGCCGCGTTTGACGGAAAACGCCAGGAAGTCCGCAGTGACCTTGGCGCACACCACGTGGGTGCCGGGGTCGGTGGCGTCGTGGCTGCAGCAGCCGTCGCGGTGGTAGCCGGTTAGCGGGTCATAGGAACAGGGCAGCAAGGGCTGGCCCAACACATTCAATTGCATGGATCAAAAAGCTCAATTGCCCAGCGCGGGGCTTATCGGTTGGTGGGGGTGGCGCCGCCGACTTGCACCATCTTCATGGCTGAGGTGATGAGGGCCGAGACTTCCGTCATGTTGCTGGGCACGATCAGGGTGGTGTTGGCGTCGGCGGCCACGCGGCCGTATGAATCAACCGCTTTTTCAGCCACCCGCAGTTGCACCGCTTCAATGCCGCCGGGCTGGCGAATGGCCGCTGCAATGCGCGAAATGGCGTCTGCCGTGGCTTCTGCCACCGAGGTGATGGCCGCAGCCTCGCCCTGCGCGTTGTTGATCTGGGCCTGCTTTTCGCCTTCAGACTTGGCAATGAAGGCTTGGCGCTGGCCCTCAGCCAAGTTGATTTGTTCTTGGCGCTTGCCTTCAGACGCAGCGATCAAACCGCGCTTTTCGCGCTCAGCGGTAATTTGCTGCTGCATGGCGTGCAGGATGTCTTTGGGCGGCGTCAGGTCTTTGATCTCGTAGCGCAGCACCTTCACGCCCCAGTTCAGGGCGGCTTCATCAATGGCGGTGACGATGCTGTGGTTGATGGTGTCGCGCTCTTCAAAAGTTTTGTCCAACTCCAGCTTGCCGATCACGCTGCGCAACGAGGTTTGCGCAAGCTGTGTGACGGCCATGATGTAGTTGCTCGACCCATAGCTGGCGCGCATTGGGTCAGTCACTTGAAAGTACAAAATGCCGTCAACCTGCAACTGGGTGTTGTCGCGGGTGATGCAGACCTGGCTGGGCACATCCAGCGGGATCTCTTTCAAGCTGTGGCGGTAAGCCACGCGGTCGACAAACGGCACCAGAAAGTTCAAGCCCGGGCCCAGCGTGGCTTGGTACTTGCCCAGCCGCTCGACCACCCAGGCGCTTTGCTGCGGCACCACCTTGATAGAGCGCACGATGAAGATCAGCGCCACCACAAACACAATCACGGCCAGTGCGACGTCCATTTGGCTGCTCCCTTAAAGATAGGTCAAGAAAAACGGGCCTTGCGCCCTAAATTAGGGCGTATCTAGCTATACTCTTTGTAGCACCAGGCGGTTGCCATCCAGCGCCTTCACCCGGTGTACCCCGGGCTCTGGCGCGGTGCCGGGTTCGGGCCGGGCGCTCCATTGGGCGCCGCGGTATTTAACGCGGGCCGATCCATCGGGCTCCCAGCGCTCTACATAGACGGTTTCGCCCACGTCCAGCACTACGTTCACGTCGGCCATGTGCGCACCGCCCTTGGCTTGCACCGCTTTGCGCCGCACGCTGTACCAGGCAAACACGGCCAGGCCACCCACGGCCGCAGCACTGATGAGCTGCCCCACCAGCGGCAGGCCCAGGTGCGCCGCCACGGCGCCGGCGGCCATGCCCAGCCCCACCATCAACAGGTAGAAGCTGCCCACGAGCAGCTCAGCGCCAATCGTCAGGGCGGCCAAGATCCACCACACAAGGGCAGGAGACAAATCCATCTGTGCACGCTCCGTTGAGTTGGGCCGCCACTGGGTGTGGCTGCCGCGCAAGCCCCAGCTGTAGGGGCAACGCGACATCACTGCAATTGATTGTGAGACAAAAGCCGCCTGCCGCGCCAATTTCGTCAAGTCGAACCCATACACTCTGCCGCTCTTTTTGTGCCCAGCCTTGTGGAGCGTGTGTCCATGAAATTTCGCTTTCCGATCGTCATCATTGACGAGGACTTCCGCTCTGAAAACACCTCTGGCCTGGGCATTCGCGCGCTGGCGCAGGCCATTGAGGCTGAAGGGTTTGAAGTGCTGGGCGCCACCAGCTATGGCGACTTAAGCCAGTTTGCCCAGCAGCAGTCGCGCGCCAGCACCTTTATTTTGTCCATTGATGACGAAGAGTTCACCCCGGGGCCCGATCTAGACCCCGCCGTGCTCAATTTGCGCAGCTTCATTGACGAAGTGCGCCGCAAAAACGCCGACGTGCCCATCTACATCTACGGCGAAACCAAAACCAGCCGCCATTTGCCCAATGACATCCTGCGCGAGCTGCACGGCTTTATTCACATGTTTGAAGACACGCCCGAGTTTGTGGCGCGCCACATCATTCGAGAAGCCAAAAGCTACCTAGAGGGCATTCAGCCGCCCTTTTTTAAAGCGCTGCTGGACTACGCCGAAGACGGCAGCTATTCATGGCATTGCCCAGGCCACTCGGGCGGCGTGGCGTTTTTGAAGAGCCCCGTGGGTCAGATGTTTCACCAGTTTTTTGGTGAAAACATGCTGCGCGCCGATGTGTGCAACGCGGTGGAGGAACTTGGCCAACTGCTCGACCACACCGGCCCGGTGGCCGACAGCGAACGCAACGCCGCGCGCATCTTTAACGCCGACCACTGCTTTTTTGTCACCAACGGCACCAGCACCAGCAACAAGATGGTCTGGCACCACACCGTGGCGCCGGGCGACGTGGTGGTGGTGGACCGCAACTGCCACAAAAGCGTGCTGCACAGCATCATCATGACGGGGGCCATCCCCGTGTTCTTGAAGCCCACGCGCAACCACTTCGGCATCATTGGGCCCATTCCCAAAAGCGAATTTGAGCCCGCTGCCATCCAAGCCAAGATTCGCGCCAATCCGCTCTTGGCGCATGTGGATGCGGCCAAGGTCAAGCCGCGCGTGCTGACGCTCACCCAAAGCACCTATGACGGCGTGCTCTACAACACCGAAACCATCAAAAACATGGTGGATGGCTATGTGGACAACCTGCACTTTGACGAAGCCTGGTTGCCGCACGCTGCGTTTCATCCCTTCTATGGCACCTACCACGCGATGGGCAAAAAGCGCGAACGCCCACGCACCACCATGACCTATGCCACCCAATCCATCCACAAGCTGTTGGCGGGCATCAGCCAAGCCAGCCATGTGCTGGTGCAAGACGCGCAAGAGGTCAAGCTAGACCGGCATCTGTTCAATGAAGCATTCCTGATGCACACCAGCACCAGCCCGCAGTACAGCATCATTGCTAGCTGCGACGTGGCTGCGGCCATGATGGAGCCGCCGGGCGGCACGGCGCTGGTGGAAGAAAGCATCACCGAGGCGCTGGACTTTCGCCGCGCCATGCGCAAGGTGGACGAGGAATACGGCCAAGACTGGTGGTTCAAGGTCTGGGGCCCGGCGGTGTTGGCCGACGAAGGTGTGGGGCGCGCAGATGACTGGATCATCAAGGCCGACACCAAGAGCAGCAAATGGCACGGCTTTGGCAAGCTGGCCCCGGGCTTCAACATGCTCGACCCGATCAAGGCCACCATCGTCACCCCCGGCCTGGACCTGGAAGGGCGCTTTGACAAAACCGGCATTCCGGCGGCAGTAGTCAACAAATTCTTGGTGGAACACGGCGTGGTGGTGGAAAAAACCGGCCTGTACAGCTTTTTCATCATGTTCACCATCGGCATCACCAAGGGCCGCTGGAACACCCTGCTGACCGCGCTGCAGCAGTTCAAAGACGACTACGCCAAGAACCAACCGATGTGGCGCGTGATGCCCGAATTTGTGGCTAAGCACCGCCAGTACGAACGCCTGGGCTTGGCTGACTTGTGCCAGCGTGTGCATGAGCTCTACGCCAAATACGACATTGCGCGGCTGACCACCGACATGTATTTAAGCGATCTGCAGCCCGCCATGAAACCCGCCGACGCCTACGCCCACATTGCGCGGCGCGAGACCGAGCGGGTGCTGATTGATGAACTGGAAGGCCGCGTCACCACCAGCTTGGTCACGCCTTACCCGCCAGGCATTCCGCTGCTGATCCCGGGCGAGGTGTTCAACCGCAAGATCGTGGACTACCTGAAATTCTCGCGCGAATTCAACGGCCTCTTGCCTGGATTTGAGACCGACATCCACGGCCTGGTAGAAGAAGAACGGGACGGCAAAAAGATGTACTTTGCCGATTGCGTCAAGCGATAGGTGCGCGCGCCGTCTCGCACCTGAGTCAAGGCGGTCGTGCTCCACAAGCGACCCGCGTCACAAAAAGTCTTTGCCATGCTTGAGCGCCCCTGTTTTTTTGGGATTTAATGAAATCTCGGTGCCGGAATAGTCCGCGCGCCGTTTCATTGCCAAGGGGCGGGGCAATTCCATGGATGTTTCACGACGTTTTTTGATGTTGGCGCTGGGCTCCGGCGCGGCGGGCTTGGGTGGCTTGACGGCGTCCACGGGTTCGGTGGCTCAGGTGAGCACGGCTACGCGCCAGCGGGTGATCGTGATCGGTGCGGGCATCGCGGGCCTGGCTGCAGCACGCAAGCTCGTGGCGGCCGGTCATTCGGTGGTGGTGCTCGAAGGCCGCAACCGCATTGGCGGCCGAGTGTGGACCGAGAACATCGAAGGCGTGCCGATGGACATTGGCGCCGGATGGATTCACGGCCCCAATGGCGGTAACCCGATTACCCCGCTGGCCGCCCAGGCGGGGGCACGCACCTATGAGACCAACGACTCGTCTGTGCGGGTGATGGACGCCAGCGGCACCGATGTCACCACCCGCCAGTTTGACGAAGGCTCAGCGAAAAACCGCAGGCTGCTGGCCGCAGTGGCTACCGCGATGGCGGCCGGTGGGCCCGACAAAAGCCTGGCTCAAGCCCTGACAGAGGCCGACCCCACCGCGCTGACCGACCCGTTCAATCTGTACCCGCTCAACACCACCACTGAATTCGACTCCGGTGGTTGGCTGGAAGCCTTTAGCGCCCGCAGCTACAACAACGACGAAAAGTTTCCGGGCAAGGATGTGCTGTTTCCCGGCGGCTACAAAGTCATTCCCGAACTCTTGGCGCAGGGCCTTGATGTCCGGCTCAACACCACGGTGACCAACATCAGCCACACCGCCAACGGCGTCACGGTCACAGCCAACAACGGCAGCTTCACCGGCGACTGGTGCGTGAACACCTTGCCCTTGGGCGTGTTGAAGGCGGGCACGGTCACTGTCAGCCCCGCGCTGGCGGCCGACAAGCAGGCCAGCATTGGCCGACTCGGCTTTGGCCAGATCAACAAGCTGTTCATGGTGTTTGACAACGCCTTTTGGCCCACCGACCTGCAGTACTTCGGCTGGCATTCGCCGCTGCGTGGGCGCTATTCGTACTTCTTGAGCTACCGCACCTTCAGCAACATCAATTGCTTGGTCACTTTTGGTTTTGGGCAGCAGGGCCAAGCGCTTGAGCAGCTCAATGACGCGCAGTTGATCGCCGACGTCACCCCCGCCCTGCGCACGGTGTTTGGCGCCAACGCCGTGGCGCCGCGCCGCGTGCTGCTTACCCGCTGGAACGGCGACGCGTTTGCGCGCGGCGCTTATTCGTTTCAAGCCGTGGGCTGCACCGCAGAAGACCACGTCACTTTGGCGCAGCCCGCGGGTCGCTTGCTGTTTGCGGGTGAGCACACCCATGAAAAATACCGCGCCACGGTGCACGGTGCTTTCATCACCGGTGAACGCGAGGCTGATCGCGTGGTGGCCGCCAACGGCCGCAGTGCGGCCATGGAGCCATTTGATCGGGTGATGAACTGGGCCGAATCTGCCGTTGATTTGCTGCGCCCGCGCGGCATGCAAACGCAAACGGTCGGGCAGTACCGCTACCGCGCTTACCCCAACGGTTTTGTGGTTGGGCTGGACACCGTTAGCGGCAGCTTGGTGTACTTGGCGCCGGGAGCGACCGCTCTGGCCACGCTCGGCCCCGTGGCCAGCTTTGTGCCGCAGGCTACCGCAGCGGGCTTCTGAGGCGGCGGTGAGGGCTCAGGCGGCAGCTTCGATGCCGCTAGTCCTGTTCATGCGGCGTCATCCTCGATGCCGCTAGTCCTGTTTAAGCGGCGTCATCTTCGATGCCACCGGTGACGTGGCTAAAGCCGCCGTCCACATAAGTGATCTCGGCCGTCACTCCGGCGGCCAAGTCGCTCAGCAAGAAAGCGGCGACGTTACCCACGTCGTCAATCGTCACATTGCGCCGAATGGGTGACTGGGCCGCCACCACGCCCAAGATCTTCCCGAAGCCTTTGATGCCGCTGGCGGCCAAGGTTTTGATGGGCCCGGCGCTGATTCCGTTGACCCGCACGCCTTTGGGGCCCAGTGAGCCGGCTAGGTAGCGCACGCTGGCTTCCAAGCTGGCCTTGGCCAAGCCCATGGTGTTGTAGTTGGGCACGGTGCGGATGGCGCCCAAATACGTCAGTGTCAGCAGCGCGCTGTGTGGGTTCAGGTGGGGCAGGGCCGCCTTGGCCATGGCCGGAAAGCTGTAAGCACTGATGTCGTGCGCAATGCGAAAGTTCTCACGGCTCAAGCCGTCTAAAAAATCACCCGCAATGGCTTCTCGCGGGGCGTAGCCTATGGCGTGCACAAAGCCATCAAAGCTTGGCCAATGGGTGCTGAGGTCTTTGAACAGGGCGGCGATTTGCTCGTCACTGCCCACATCGCAGTCAAACACCAAGTTGCTGCCAAATTCAGCTGCGAACTCGGTGATGCGTTCTTTGAAGCGTTCGCCTTGGTAGCTAAAGGCCAACTCGGCCCCTTGGGCGTGGCAGGCCCGTGCCACGCCGTACGCAATCGATCGGTTGGAAAGTACGCCGGTGATCAACAGGCGTTTGCCGCTCAAAAAACCCATGGTGTGTTGGTGGTATTGATGCGGCCACTTCGAGCGCAGCCGACGGGATGAAAACGCCGTGGTTCACAGGCCCGCAAGGGCTTTACCGAAAGTGGGCAGAACCGGTTTGAATCGGGGCAGAATTCTCGCATGCACTGTTTGACCGCCCTGCGCCTGTTGTGTCGCTCTCTGCGTGGGGGCCTTGGGCATGCGGCGAGGGTGATCGCGCTAGTGGCTCTGCTGCCAAGCTGGGCCCACGCCGGGCATGCCTATGCGCAGTTTGGCGACATCAAATACCCCCCTGACTTTGCCCATTGGAGCTATGTGAACCCGGCCGCACCCAAGGGCGGCGAAATCCGCTTGGTGCCACCCACCCGTTTGTCCAACTTCGACAAGTACAACCCCTACACCTTAAAAGGCAGCACCGCGCCGGGCATCACCAGCTTGATGTTCGAGAGCCTGCTGGTGGGCAACCACGATGAGCCCACCACCTCCTACGGCCTGCTCGCTGCCAGCGTGGTGGTGGCGCCTGACGGCCTAAGCGCAACCTTTGAGTTGCGGCCGCAAGCCCGCTTTCACCACGGCAAACCGGTGTTGGCCGCCGATGTGGTGCACAGCTTTACTCAAATCACCAGCAAGCAAGCCGCGCCGCAAATTCGCACCTATTTCGCCGAAGTGGCAGCCGCCGTGGCGGTGGGCGAGCGCACGGTGCGCTTTGACTTCAAGCGCAAGAACGCCGAACTGCCGCTGATCGTGGGTGGCATGCCCGTGTTCAGCCGCGACTGGGGCGTGGTGGACGGCAAGCGAAAAGCCTTTGATGAAGTCGTCACCGACATGCCGATTGGCTCAGGCCCCTACCGCATCGGCCGGGTGAATTTTGGGCGCGACATCACCTATGAGCGCGACGCCAATTACTGGGCCAAAGACTTGAACGTGCGCCGTGGCCTGTTCAACTTTGACCGCATCACCTACAAGATCTACAAAGACAACACGGCGCAGCTTGAAGGCTTCAAGGCCGGTGAGTTTGACTACATCCAAGCCTTCATTGCCCGCGAATGGGCGCGTGCCTACAGCGGGCGCCGATTCGATCGCGGTGAGCTGGTGCGGGCCGAGTTGCCGCACGGCAATGCCGGTGACTTTCAGGGCTTTTTGTTTAACACCCGCAACCCGAAGTTCAGCGACCCGCGCGTGCGCCAGGCCATTGCGCTGGCCATGGACTACGAATGGCTCAACCGCCAGTTGTTCTACAACGCCTATGCCCGGGTGCGCGGCTACTTTCATGGCTCTGACTTTGAAGCCAAAGGCAAGCCATCGGCCGAAGAACTACCCCTGTTAGAGCCCCTGCGCGCCAAGCTGCCGCCCGCGGTGTTTGATGCCGACGTGCCGCTGCCGCCGGTGGCCCATTTGGATGCCGCGCAAGGCCCCACTTTGCGCGACAACTTGCGCCAAGCGCGCGACCTGCTGCGCGATGCAGGCTGGACGATTCAAAGCGGCGAGCTTCGCAACGCCCGGGGCGAGCGTTTCACCCTGGAGTTTTTAGACAGCGGTGGCAGCATGGGCCGCGTGGTCAGCCCCTATGCCAAGAATCTGGAAAAGCTCGGCATTCGCGTCAACCAGCGGGTGATTGACTTTGCGGTGCTGCAAAAGCGCATGGACACGTTTGACTTTGAAATCACCTCCAGCCGCATCCCGGGCAACGAAGCGCCGGGCGCTGAGTTGCTTGACCGTTTTGGTTCTGAGGCTGCCAAAACCGAGGGCTCCAGCAACGTGATCGGTGTGCGTGATACGGCGGTGGATGCCCTCTTGCAGCACGTACTGGCCGCGCAAACCCGGCCGCAATTGGCCACTGCACTCAAAGCGCTAGATCGTGTTCTGCGCCATGGCCACTACTTTGTGCCGCACTGGCTAAGCGATGTGCACCGGGTGGCTTGGGCCGCGCCGCAACTGGTCAAACCGCAGGCCACGCCGCGCTACTACCAGCCCGAGGCTTGGGTGGTGTCAGCTTGGTGGGCCAGCGAGGCCAATCGGGCGCAGACCGCTGCGCGCGCCCAGCGCGCGACCGAGGCGGCCAAATGATCCGCACCTGCTTGCAACACTCGGTTGCTACCTTTTTGATAGCTGCTTGCGCCCTATTTCAGGGCGCTTCAGGCCGATAAACTGCAAAGGCCATGTTCAGCTACATCCTCAAACGCCTGCTGTTGATGATCCCCACTCTGTTTGGGGTGATGCTGATTACCTTTGCCGTGATTCAGTTTGTGCCCGGCGGGCCGGTGGAGCAAATGGTGTCGCAATTGCAGGGCCGCGACACGGGCGGCGAGGGCGCAGCAGCCGCCAGCGTGTACCGCGGCCGCCAAGGCGTTGATGCCAAGCGCATCGAAGAAATCCGTCAGCTCTACGGCTTTGACAAGCCGGTGCACGAGCGCTTTTTTGACATGGTGGTGGGCTTTGCCCAATTTGACTTGGGCCGCAGCTTTTTCCATCCCAAAGATGTGTGGTCGCTCATCAAAGAAAAACTGCCGGTGTCTATCAGCTTGGGGCTGTGGACGTTTTTTCTCACCTACTTGATCAGCGTGCCGCTGGGCATTGCCAAGGCGGTGCGCGCGGGCACGCGCTTTGACACCTTCACCACCCTGATCGTGTTGGTGGGCTATGCCATTCCAGGCTTTGTGCTGGGGGTGGCGCTGCTGGTGATTTTTGGCGGGCAGTTGCAATGGTTTCCGCTGCGCGGGCTCACGTCTGCCAACTGGCACGACCTGAGCTGGCCGGGGCGCATCTTGGACTATCTGTGGCACATCGCACTGCCCGTCACCGCCAGCGTAGTGGGCGCCTTTGCAGTGACGACCATGCTCACCAAAAACTCGGTGCTCGAAGAAATCCGCAAGCAATATGTGATTACCGCCCGCGCCAAGGGCTTGAGTGAGCGCCGGGTGATGTGGCGGCACGTGTTTCGCAACGGGCTGATCCCCATCGTCACTGCTTTTCCGGCAGCGTTTGTGGGCGCTTTTTTTGCGGGCTCGTTGTTGATCGAAACCCTCTTTTCGCTGGACGGCCTGGGCTTGCTCAGCTACGAAAGCGTCATCCGCCGCGACTACCCCGTGGTGCTGGGCAGCTTGTATTTGTTCACCCTCATTGGCTTGGTCACCAAGCTCATCAGCGACCTGTGCTACGTGTGGGTAGACCCCCGCGTGAAGTTTGATTAGGCGCGCCGCATGAGCACCGTTGCGTTGCCCGCCCAGAGCACTGAGCTCACCACCGCTGCGGGCGCTGTACCCGCCAGCCCCGCGCGCCGCGCATGGCGGCGCTTTGCCCGCAACCGCTTGGGCTTTTACAGCCTGATTGTGTTTGTGGCGCTGACGCTGGTGAGCCTGATGGCCGAAGTCGTCAGCAATGACAAACCCCTCTTGGCCAAGTACGACGGCCAATGGTTTGTGCCGATGCTGAACAACCCGCCAGAGACCGCCTTTGGCGGTGACTTTGAAACCCCCACTGACCACTTGGACCCTTTCATCCAAGCGCAATTTGCTAAGCCGGGCAACTGGGCGCTGTACCCCATCAACCCCTACCACCACAGCACCATCAACTACTTTGCCAAGGTGCCCAACCCTGCGCCGCCGTCGGCCGACAACTGGATGGGCACCGACGACCGGGGCCGGGATGTGCTGGCGCGCTTGATCTACGGCTTTCGGGTGTCGGTGCTGTTTGCCTTGGCACTCACCGTGGTGGCGGTGGTGCTGGGCGTGGTGACGGGCGCTATCCAGGGCTACTTTGCGGGCAAGACCGATTTGGCCTTTCAGCGCTTTATTGAAGTGTGGAGCGCCATGCCTGAGCTGTATTTGCTCATCATCTTCTCAGCCGTGTTTAGCCCCAGCGTGGGTCTGCTGCTGGTGCTGCTGAGCTTGTTTGGCTGGATGGGCTTGAGCGACTACGTGCGTGCCGAGTTTTTACGCAATCGGCAGCTGGACTATGTGCGTGCCGCCCGCGCGCTGGGCCTGAGCCACTGGCAAATTATCAGCCGCCATGTGTTGCCCAACAGCCTGACGCCGGTGGTCACCTTTTTGCCTTTTCGCATGAGCGCGGCGGTGTTGGCTTTGACCTCGCTGGACTTCTTGGGGCTGGGTGTGCCGCCCGGTACGCCCTCGTTGGGTGAACTGCTGGCTCAGGGCAAAAACAACCTGGATGCGTGGTGGATTTCGCTGTCCACGTTTTGCGTGCTGGTGGGCACGCTGCTGCTGCTCACCTTCATGGGTGACGCGCTGCGCGACGCGCTTGACCCGCGCAAGGCTGACCTATGAGCGCTGCCCTCTTGGAGTTGCGCGGTCTGCGGGTGAGCTTTGGCGGCCACCCGGTGGTGCACGGGCTGGACTTGTCGCTGGCCCCGGGTGAAAAACTGGCGCTGGTGGGCGAATCAGGCTCAGGCAAAAGCGTCACGGCCTTGAGCCTGCTGGGCCTGGCTCAGGGCGCTCGGGTGGAAGGCCAGGCGCTGTGGCGCACGCACGATCAACCCGAACGCGATTTGCTTCGCTTAAGCCCGCCCGCCCTGCGCGCCGTGCGTGGCGCTGAGATCGCCATGATTTTTCAAGAGCCCATGACGGCCTTGAACCCGCTGTACACCGTCGGCGATCAGATTGCCGAGGTGTTTCAAGAAAAACAGGGTCTATCGCTCGCCAATGGGCTGAAGCTAGCTATCGAAATGCTAGCGAAGGTGGGCATTGATGAGCCCGCGCGCCGCGCCAAGGCCTATCCGCATCAGTTAAGCGGCGGCCAGCGCCAGCGCGCCATGATTGCCATGGCGCTGGCCTGCAAACCCAAACTGCTGCTGGCCGATGAGCCCACCACCGCGCTCGACGCGTCGCTGCGCATACAAATCCTGCAACTGCTAGACGATTTGCGGGCCGAGCTCAACATGGCCGTGCTGCTGATTACGCACGACCTGCACCTGGTGCGCCGCTTCGCGCACCGGCTGGCGGTGATGGAGCGCGGCCATTTGGTGGAGCAGGGCCCGGTGGCCGATGTGTTTGCCAACCCCCAGCACGCCTACACCCAGCGCTTGCTGGCCAGCCAACCCCAGCGCGATGCCGCGCTAGACGCCTTGCCAGCCGCGCCTGCGGAACCTCTCATGCATGGCCGCGCCGTGGCGGTGCACTACGCGGTGCCGCGCCCTGGTATGGCCGGTTGGTTCAAGTCCGGCCGCTTCACCGCTGTCAACGGCGTCGACTGCACCTTAAGTGCCGGGCGCACCCTTGCCGTAGTGGGCGAATCAGGCTCGGGCAAAAGCACGCTGGCCTTGGCCGCTCTGGGCCTGTTGCCTTTTGACGGCGATTTGGCTTTGGCCGGTGGCCATTGGAAAGCGCCACGTGCTGAGCAGTTGGCCCTGCGTCGGCGGGTGCAGGTGGTGTTTCAAGACCCGTTTTCGTCGCTGTCGCCGCGCCTGACGGTGGCCGAGCTGGTGGGCGAAGGCTTAGCGGTGCACCAGCCCCAGATGGCACTGCCCAAGCGCACCCAGCGAGTGCGCGACGCGCTGGCTGAAGTGGGGCTGACCGAAAGCGAATTCCCGCGTCTGCTGGACCGATATCCACATGAGTTCTCAGGCGGCCAACGCCAGCGTCTGGCCATCGCCCGCGCCCTCATCGTGCAACCTCAGATGCTGGTGCTGGACGAGCCCACCAGCGCGCTAGACGTCACCATCCAGCAACAGGTGCTGCAGCTTTTGGTGCGCCTGCAACTTCAGCGCGGCTTGGCCTATTTGCTCATCACCCACGACGTGGCGGTGGTGGCCGCCATGGCGCACCATGTGATCGTGATGCGGCATGGCCAAGTGGTGGAAACCGGGCCGGTGAATCAAGTGCTGAACGCACCGGCCAACGACTACACCCGGGAGCTGTTGGCGGCCTCGGGTTTGGCCGCCGCTTGACCTGGCGGATTTAGTTCGCGGCATAGTGTGTTTAAGCACTGAATGCATTACAATCAGCGGTTAACAAAAACAACGGGCGGCACCACCGCCCGTTTTTTGTTGCCTGCTTGGGATTTGGGTGACCCGCAGGCTTGATCAATTGTCTCTAAGCGCCGTTTGGCGCGTCGGATTGGGTCAAGTCTGTTTGTTTGGAACACCACGGCGTGCGCCGGTTGCCTGTGGGCAGCAAATCACCGCAGAAGGCGCGCCTCCATTGAATTTGCAGCAACTTGTCGAGCAGACCGTGAAAGGTCTGGGCTATGACCTGGTGGACATTGACCGTTCCGCCGGCGGCTTGCTGCGCATCACCATGGATCACCCCTGGCAGCCGGGCCAGGCGGCGGCGTTTATCACGGTAGAAGACTGCGAAAAAGTCACCCGGCAGCTTCAGTACGTGCTGGAAGTCGAGACCGTGGACTACCGTCGGCTTGAAGTGTCCAGCCCCGGCATTGACCGCCCCTTGCGCCATGCGGCTGACTTTGAGCGTTTCACAGGCGAGCTGATCGACATCACCCTGCGCGAGCCGATCGGCGCGGCCGGGGCCGATGGGCTGGCCAGCGCGGGGCGCAAGAAGTTTCGCGGCACGCTGCAGGTGGCCAGCGACGAGGCCCGCGCGTCCGGTGACGAATGGCAAATTGAGTTGGCCCCAGATGAGCCCAAGGCGCCCAAGCCCGGCAAAGCCAAGCTCAAGGCTGCAGCAGCGCCGCCCGCGGCACTGAGTTTTAAGTTGGGTGACTTGCGCGACGCGCGTTTGGCACCTGTGGTGAATTTCAAAGGGCGGGCTGAATCAGCACCGCCCGCCGCATGAGGAAGGCTTTTCGACATGGCTGCCAGCAAATCCAAGAAAACTGCAGTGCCCGACGCACCCGAGATGCCGCGCATGAACCGCGAAATGCTCATGCTGGTAGACGCAATTGCGCGTGAGAAAAACGTCGAGCGCGACATCGTCTTTGGCGCCGTAGAACTGGCCTTGGCCCAGGCCACCAAAAAGCTCTACACCGGCGAAGTGGATCTGCGCGTGTCGGTTGACCGCGAATCAGGCGAATACGAAACCTTCCGCCGCTGGCATGTGGTGCCCGACACGGCGGGCCTGCAACTGCCTGACCAAGAAATCCTGCACTTTGAGGCGCTGGAGCAAATCCCCGACATCGAGGTAGACGACTACATCGAAGAGCCGGTGGCCTCGGTGCCCATTGGCCGCATTGGCGCCATGGCGGCCAAGCAGGTCATCTTGCAAAAAATTCGCGACGCTGAGCGCGAAATGCTGCTGAATGACTTTTTGGCCCGTGGCGAAAAGATCTTTGTGGGCAGCGTCAAGCGCCTGGACAAGGGCGATTTGATTTGTGAGTCAGGCCGTATCGAAGGCCGCCTCAAGCGCACCGACCTCATTCCCAAAGAAAACCTGCGGGTGGGCGACCGAGTGCGGGCCATCATCACCACCGTAGACGCCACCATGCGCGGCGCGCCCATGCTGCTGTCGCGCGCGGCGCCTGAGTTCATGGTGGAGCTGTTCCGCAACGAAGTGCCCGAGATTGAGCAGGGCCTGCTTGAGATCAAATCCTGCGCCCGTGACCCAGGCAGCCGCGCCAAGATTGCGGTGGTGTCGCATGACCGCCGCGTGGACCCCATCGGCACCTGCGTGGGCGTGCGTGGCAGCCGTGTCAACGCGGTGACCAACGAACTGGCCGGCGAGCGCGTGGACATCGTCTTGTGGAGCGAAGACCCCGCCCAGTTTGTGATCGGTGCGCTGGCGCCAGCCAATGTGCAGTCGATCGTGGTGGACGAAGAAAAACACGCCATGGACGTGGTGGTAGATGAAGAAAACTTGGCCATCGCCATTGGACGCGGCGGGCAAAACGTGCGCCTGGCCGCTGAGCTGACCGGCTGGAAAATCAACATCATGGACGCGGCCGAGTCGGCACAGAAAACCGCCAGCGAAACCGAAACGGTGCGCGGGCTGTTCATGCAAAAGCTCGACGTCGACCAAGAAGTGGCCGACATCCTGATTGCCGAAGGCTTTACCAGCCTGGAAGAGGTGGCCTATGTGCCGCTGCACGAGATGCTGGAAATTGAATCGTTTGACGAAGACACCGTGGGCGAGCTGCGCGCACGCGCCAAAGACGCGCTGCTCACCATGGAAATTGCGCGCGAAGAAAGCGTTGAAGACGTCTCACAAGACCTGCGCGATCTGGACGGCCTGACGGTCGAGCTCATCGGCAAGCTCGCCGACGCGGGCGTGCACACCCGCGATGAGTTGGCCGACTTGGCGGTCGATGAACTCACCGACATCACCGGCCAAAGCGCTGAAGACGCCCGCGCCCTCATCTTGAAGGCACGCGAGCATTGGTTCGCCAACGAAGCGGCTGCCACAGATGGCAGCGGCACCCCCACCTGAACCCCGGCACTCGAACAAGGTTGCTCCGCACATGACCAGTACGACCGTTGCCGAACTCGCCAACGAACTCAAAAAACCCAGCGATTTGCTGCTGGACCAGCTGCGCTCGGCAGGGGTGGCCAAAGCCATGCCCACCGACGTGGTCAGTGATGCTGACAAGCAGCAACTGTTGAACTACCTGAAGGCCTCGCACGGCACAGCGTCGGCCGACCGCAAAAAGATCACCTTGGTGAAGAAATCCACCACCGAGATCAAACAAGCGGACGCGTCGGGCAAAGCCCGCACCATTCAGGTGGAGGTGCGCAAAAAGCGCACCTTCGTCAAACGCGATGAGGTCGACGGCAACCCTGACGCAGCCAGCGGCGCCGACGGATTGGCCGGTACAGACTCCGAAGTCGATGAGAAAAATACGCCTCTAGGGCAGGATATATCTGCCGAAGATGCTACAAAAAATGTAGCTTCTGCTCCGATGGCCGAATCAGAGGCGGAACCCGTGGTGGAACAGGCTCCGGTGGTTGCACCTGAGCCCCTTGTGCCCGCAGCGCCGGCCCCGCAACCGATGGCCGCGCCATCGCCTGCTGCACCCATGAGCGAGCTAGCCCGCCGCCAGCAAGCTGACATGGAAGCCAAGCAGCGTGATCGCGAAGCCGCCGCTGCCCGTGCGCAAGCCGCAGCCGAAGCCAAGGTGTCCCGGCCCACCGCGCCAGCAGGTGCGGCCGATGCCGCATTGGCGCCCAGCGCGGATGCAGTTGCCCCGAGTGCTGCCGCTCAAGCCACTGCCCAAGCAGCCGTGCCCGCCGCGCAAGGCGCGCCAGCCGTTGCCGCCGCACCTGCGGCCGCTCCTGCAGCGCGCGCCCCTGTGCCGCCCGCTGGGGCTGCGCCCGCCGCACCTACTTTGGCGCCCGGCGTCACCGTGGTGCGCAAGGCGGATGTCGCTGCCAAAGCCGCTCAAGACGAGGCCGCTCGGGTGGCCGATGCCGACTTGCGCCGAAAAAAGGCCGAAGCCGAAGCCGCCGCCATCCGGTCGATGATGTCGCAGCCCAAGCGCGTGCTGGTGGCTAAAAAGCCTGAAGAGCCCAAGCCCGCTCAAGCCGATCCAAAAGCCGCAGGCGCCCTCAAAGGCACCTTGCACAAACCCGCTGCTGCCCCTGGGGCCAAGCCACCAGCGGGCGCAGCCGCACCGGCAGGTGTGCCGGGTGCGTCCAAGGAAGTCAAATCAGCCAAGCTGTCGTCTAGCTGGGCGGGTGACCCGGCCAAGAAAAAATCCATTCCCACCCGCGGCGACACCTCGGGCGGTGTGGGCCGAGGCGGCTGGCGCTCTGGCCCGCGCGGTGGCCGCAAGGGCGACCGCAATGACCGTTCTGATGCAGCCGAAGCCGCACCGGTGGAAGCTCGGACGATTGAAGTGCACGTGCCAGAGACCATCACCGTGGCCGAGTTGGCGCACAAGATGGCCATCAAGGGTTCGGAGGTGGTCAAGGTGCTGATGAAGATGGGCCAAATGGTCACCATCAACCAAAGCCTGGACCAAGACACCGCCATGATCTTGGTAGCCGAAATGGGCCACACCGCCGTGGTGGCTGCGCTGGACGACCCGGAAGCCTTCACTGACGAAGAGACATCCGCCCACGACGCGTTGGCGGTGGCACGCGCGCCCGTAGTCACGGTGATGGGCCACGTTGACCACGGCAAGACCTCGCTGCTGGACTACATCCGTCGCACCAAGGTGGCGTCGGGCGAAGCGGGTGGCATCACGCAGCACATTGGCGCGTACCACGTCGAAACGCCGCGCGGCATGGTCACCTTTCTTGACACCCCTGGCCACGAAGCCTTTACCGCCATGCGGGCCCGCGGTGCGCAAGCCACTGACGTGGTGATCTTGGTGGTGGCGGCCGACGACGGCGTGATGCCGCAAACCAAAGAAGCCATCAAGCACGCCAAAGCGGCCAAAGTGCCCATCGTGGTGGCCATGAACAAGATCGACAAGCCCGAGAGCAACGTCGAACGCTTGAAGAGCGAGCTGGTCGCCGAAGAGGTGGTGCCAGAAGACTTCGGTGGTGATTCGCCCTTTGTGGCGGTGTCGGCGAAAACCGGGCAGGGCATCGATGCGCTGCTAGAGCAAGTGCTGCTGCAAGCTGAGGTGCTGGAACTCACCGCCCCGGTCGACGCAGCCGCCAAGGGCCTGGTGATTGAAGCCAAGCTGGACAAGGGCCGCGGCCCCGTGGCCACCGTGCTGGTGCAAACCGGCACCTTGAAAGTGGGCGATGTGGTGCTGGCCGGCCAAACCTACGGCCGTGTGCGCGCCATGCTGGATGAAACCGGCAAGCCCACCAAGGCGGCTGGCCCGTCCATTCCGGTGGAAATCCAAGGCCTGTCTGACGTGCCCAATGCGGGTGATGAATTCATGGTGCTCACCGATGAGCGTCGCGCCCGTGAAATCGCCACCTACCGCGCTGGCAAGTACCGCACCACCAAGCTGGCCAAGCAGCAAGCTGCCAAGTTGGAAAACATGTTTGCCGACATGGGCGCGGGCGAAGTCAAAACGCTGCCCATCATCATCAAGGCCGATGTACAGGGGTCGCAAGAAGCGCTGTCGGCCTCGCTGCTCAAGTTGTCTACCAACGAAGTGAAAGTGCAGTTGGTGTACGCAGCGGTGGGCGGCATCAGTGAATCTGACATCAACTTGGCCATTGCGTCCAAGGCCGTTATCGTGGGCTTTAACACCCGCGCCGATGCGGGTGCGCGCAAGCTGGCAGAGAACAACGATGTCGAGATTCGCTACTACAACATCATTTACGACGCGGTTGATGAACTCAAAGCCGCCATGTCGGGCATGCTCACGCCCGACAAGAAAGAAGAAGTCATCGGCATGGCCGAGATTCGCACGGTGTTTGTGGCGTCCAAGATCGGTACGGTGGCCGGTTGTATGGTTACTTCGGGCTTGGTCAACCGTGCCGCTAACTTCCGCTTGCTGCGCGATAACGTGGTCATCTACACCGGCGAGCTCGAAAGCTTGAAGCGTGTGAAAGACGATGTGCGCGAAGTCAAAGAAGGCTTTGAGTGCGGTATCAAGCTCAAGAACTACAACGACATCCAGGTGGGCGACCAACTGGAGTTCTTTGAAGTCAAGGAAGTGGCGCGTACGCTGTAAGCGGCCCTTGCAAGTCCCTGCGCGTAACCAGCCAAGCCATGCCCCGCAAAGCGTCCTCAGGCCCCAACCGCGGCTTTCGTGTGGCCGACCAGATCCAGCGCGATCTGTCGGAGCTGATCGCCCGCGAATTGAAAGACCCGCGGGTGGGTTTGGTCACGCTCAATTCGGTGGAAGTTACGCCCGACTATGCGCACGCCAAGGTGTTTTTCAGCCTGCTCACCGGTGATCCCGACGAGACGACTGAAGGCCTGAACGCCGCAGCGGGCTACTTGCGCAATGGCCTATTCAAGCGCCTGCACATCCACACCGTGCCCACGCTGCACTTTGTGTTTGACCGCACCACAGAGCGTGCGGCTGACATGAACGCGCTCATTGCGCGTGCGGTGGCTTCTCGCTCAAAAGAAAACGAGATCTAGCCATGACCACGCCGCCTCGCACCAGGGTGCCACGGCGCCCTGTGCATGGGGTGTTGTGGTTGAACAAGCCAATTGGCCTTAGCAGCAACGACGCGCTGCAAAAAGCCAAATGGCTGCTGCGCGCTGAAAAAGCGGGCCACACCGGCACGCTGGATCCGCTGGCCACCGGCGTTTTGCCACTCACCTTTGGCTGCGCCACCAAGTTCAGCCAAGTGGCCTTGGATGCGCCCAAGCAATACCGCGCCCGGGCCCGCTTGGGCCAAACCACCACCACGGGCGACGCCGAAGGCAGCGTGCTGGCCGAGGTGGCCGTGACGCAAACGCCCGCCCAATTGCAGCGATTGCTTGACACGGTGCTGCCACGCTTTCGCGGCACTATTTCGCAAACGCCGCCCATGCACAGTGCGCTCAAGCGCGACGGCCGTGCGTTGTACGAATACGCCCGCGCAGGTCAAGTGGTGGAGCGAGAAGCGCGCGAAGTCACCATCCATGAGCTGTATGGCCAAGCCAATACCGGTCTAGCGCCCGAAATACCTGCCTATGCAGCTATGGATTTAATAGCAACCGTCAGCAAAGGCACCTACATCCGTACCTTGGCCGAAGACATTGGCGCTGCCATGGGCCTAGGCGCCCATCTGGTGGCACTGGAGCGCACCGCAACGCTCGGCCACGCGCTGGCCGATTGCGTCACCCTGGCTGAGCTTGAGGCCATGGACGACGCCCAGCGCGTGGCCCTGTTGCAGCCACCCACGTGTCTGTTGCAAGGCTGGCCTACGGTGCAGCTGGATGCGCCCGAGGCGGCTCGCTTCATCACCGGCTTGCGTCGGCGCGGCACCTGGCCGCTGACGCCGCATTGCATCGTGACCGGCCCCACGGGTGAACTGCTGGGCAGCGGCCACGTGGCCCGGGGCGACCGCACCGATACCGAGTTGATTGCGCAGCGCCTGCTGTCGCCCATTGAAGTGCAGCAGTGCGCGGCGCAATTCGCCCCCGCGCTGGCTGCTGCCTGAATCCGTTTTTTTGATTGAACCCGCACCCACCATGACCGCACCGCAGATTCGCAACATCGCCATCATTGCCCACGTCGACCATGGCAAAACCACCATGGTGGATCAACTGCTGCGCCAGTCGGGCACCTTTGCCGAGCACGAAAAAATCGTCGACACGGTGATGGACAACAACGCGATTGAAAAAGAGCGCGGCATCACCATCCTGGCTAAAAACTGCGCGGTGACCTGGCTGGGCACGCACATCAACATCGTGGACACACCTGGCCACGCTGACTTTGGTGGCGAGGTCGAACGCGCTTTGAGCATGGTCGACGGCGTGGTGCTGCTGATCGACGCGCAAGAAGGCCCCATGCCGCAAACCCGCTTTGTCACCAAGAAAGCACTGGCGCTGGGCCTCAAGCCGATTTTGGTGGTGAACAAAGTCGACAAGCCCGGCTCACGCCCCCAGCATGTGGTCAACGCCGCGTTTGATTTGTTTGACAAGCTGGGTGCGACTGACGAGCAGTTGGACTTTCCGGTGGTGTACGCATCGGGCATCAACGGCTGGAGTTCGTTGGAAGAAGGCCCGGCAGGCGAACAGTGGGGCCCTGACATGTCGGCCCTGTTCAACACCATTTTGAAGCATGTGCCCTCACAAAACGGCGACCCCAGCGCACCCTTGCAGCTGCAAATCTCCGCGCTGGATTTCTCCACCTTTGTGGGCCGCATCGGTGTGGGCCGCATCAGCCAGGGCACCATCAAACCCATGATGGACGTGGTGATGATGGACGGGCCTGAGGGCAAGCCCATCAAAGGCCGCATCAACCAAGTGCTGACCTTCCAAGGCCTAGAGCGCGTGCAGGCCACGGAGGCGGGCCCGGGCGAAATCGTGCTTATCAACGGCATTGCCGACATCGGCATCGGCATGACGATCACCGATCCGCTCAAGCCCGCGCCGCTGCCCATGCTGAAGGTGGATGAGCCCACGCTGACGATGAACTTCTGCGTGAATACCAGCCCCTTGGCAGGCCGTGAGGGCAAGTTTGTCACCAGCCGCCAGATCTGGGACCGCCTGCAGCGCGAGCTGCAACACAACGTGGCTCTGCGGGTGAAAGAAACCGGCGAAGAAGGCGTGTTTGAAGTGATGGGCCGGGGCGAACTGCACCTGACCATCTTGCTTGAGAACATGCGCCGCGAAGGCTATGAGCTCGCCGTGTCCAAGCCGCGCGTGGTGTTTCGCATGGTCAATGGCGAAAAGCACGAGCCCATCGAATTGGTCACCGCCGACATTGAAGACCAGCACCAAGGCGCGGTGATGCAGGCCCTGGGTGAACGCAAGGCCGAACTCGTCAACATGGAACCCGATGGCCGCGGCCGGGTGCGGCTGGAATACCGCATTCCAGCGCGCGGCCTGATTGGCTTTACCAACGAGTTCTTGAACCTCACCCGCGGCAGCGGCCTGATCAGCAACATTTTTGATAGTTATGAGCCGCACAAGGGTGACATCGGCGGGCGCAAAAACGGCGTGCTCATCAGCATGGACGATGGCGAAATCTTCACCTATGCGCTGGGCAAACTGGACGACCGTGGCCGCATGTTTGTGCGCGCCAATGACCCGGTGTACGAAGGCATGATCGTGGGCATCCACAACCGCGATAACGACTTGGTGGTGAATGCCACGCGCACCAAGCAGCTCACCAACTTCCGTGTCAGCGGCAAGGAAGACGCCATCAAGGTGACGCCGCCCATCGAATGCACGCTCGAGTACGGCGTGGAATTCATTGAAGACGACGAGCTGGTGGAAATCACCCCCAAAAGCATCCGTCTGCGCAAGCGCCACCTGAAGGAGCACGAACGCAAGCGCGCCAGCCGCGAAGTCACCGCATGAGCCTGCGTTTGAGTGATTTGCGCCTGAGCCACGGCCAAGCCATCGTGGCCATGGTGGCCTGCACCTTGATGTGGAGCAGCGCAGGCGTCGTCAGCCGCCAGTTGCAGGCCACCGAAGGGTTTGAGATGACCTTTTGGCGCAGCCTGTTTTGTGCGCTGTCGCTCTTGGTGATCTTGCCGCTGGTGCAAGGCCCCGGCGCATGGCGCACTTGGCCTTGGCGCCATGGCGCTTTTTGGTTGAGCGGCGTGTGCTGGTCGGTGATGTTCACCGCCTTCATGATGGCGCTCACCATGACCAGCGTGGCTGCGGTGCTGCTGACCATGTCGGTCGGCCCTTTGATGACAGCGCTCTTGGCCTGGGTGGTCATTCGCCAACCCTTGCCACTGCGCACCTGGGGCGCCATCGTGGCCGCAGGCGTGGGCATTGGCTGGATTTTTGGGGCGCAATTGGCGGGCCAGGGCCAGGGCGCCATGCCGGCCGGCGCCAATCCGCTCTTGGGCTTGATGGTGGGCCTGCTGGTGCCGCTGGCCGGCGCGGTGATGTGGACCATTGCCCAGCGCGCCCAAGCGCGGGGTGTGCAAATGGATTTGGTGCCCTCAGTCATGCTGGGCGCGGTGATGTCGGCGCTGGCCACCTTGCCCCTGGCCTGGCCACTGACGGCGCCGTCTGGTAATGTGGCTTGGCTTGGGCTTTTGGGCTTGGTGCAGCTGGCCATTCCCTGCAGCTTGGCCGTGGTGGCCGCCCGCACCTTGAAGGCGCCCGAGGTGTCGCTGCTGGCGCTGCTTGAAGTGCTGTTTGGCATTCTGTGGGCCTGGGCCTTCGCCGGTGAAACACCCGGCCAGGCCGTCATTTGGGGTGGCAGCTTGGTGCTGGGCGCCCTGGTGGCCAATGAACTCTTGGGCCGCAGCCAAACGGCCCCATCAACCTAAGCGCATTGACGACGATGAGCGACATCCTGTGCAGCACCCAAGGCCGCATTGGCCTCATCACCCTCAACCGCCCCAAGGCGATGAATGCGCTCGGCCTGGGCATGGTGCGGGCCATGGCGCAGGCTCTGTCTGAATGGGCCACGCACCCTGACATTGATGCGGTGCTGGTGCAAGGCGCACCACGCGTATCGGCCGATGGCCGCAGTAGCACCCACTTTTGCGCGGGTGGCGACATTCGCTTTTTTCACGCCGCCGCGCTGGCGGGTGATCCGGCGCTAGAAGACTTCTTTACCGAGGAATACGCCCTTAACCACCAAATCCACCACTTCCCCAAGCCCTACATCAGCTTGCTGCAAGGCGTGTGCATGGGTGGTGGCATGGGCATTGCTGGGCACGGCGCGGCCAACGCGGTGCGGGTGGTGTCGCCCAGCAGCAAGCTGGCCATGCCCGAGACGCACATCGGCCTGTTCCCCGATGTGGGCGGCGGATGGTTCTTGGCCCGCTGCCCTGGGCACTTGGGTGAGTGGTTGGCGCTGACCGGTGACAGCCTGGACGCAGAAGGCGCCATGGCCATCGGCTGGGCTGATGCGCAGTGGGCTGCAGACGACGCCAGCGCCTTGGTCGCTGCGTTGGCCGCGCCGCCCGCCGGGCACTCAGCGGCCACCCGCAATGGCGTCTTGGCCTTGCTGGCCCATTTGGGCTTGGCCACCCAGCCCTCAGATGCCGCACGCACCCAACTGGCCGCCCAGCGCGCCCACGCCGATCAGTTTTTTGGCCACCCCACGGCGCTGCAGATCGTGCACGCGCTTGAAGCCGCCACCGACCACGCCTGGGCCCAAACGGCGGCCCACACCCTGCGCCACCGCAGCCCGCTGATGTGTGAGGTGACGCTGGCCCAAGTGCGCCGCGCCCGCCAGATGGATTTGGCCGGCGCCTTGCGGCTAGAACGCGATCTGGTGCGCCACTGCTTTTTCACCCGGCACCTCAGCCGCAGCGGCTTGAGCAGCGAAACGGTGGAAGGCATCCGAGCCCTGGCGGTGGACAAAGACCAAAGCCCGCGCTGGAACCCGGCCCGGCTGGAAGACGTTAACGCCGACATGGTCAGCGGCTTCTTTCAAAGCCCGTGGCCTGCAGCGGCACATCCCCTGGCTCATCTGCGCTAAGGGTTTTAGACTCAATCGGGCTGTACCGCCCTATTTATGGGCCTAAGCAGCTATTAATTAAATAGCAAAGCAAGCGGATCGGCGTGCTCAGCGGTGGCGTGACTTCATGGCGCGTTCTACCTCGCGCTTGCCTTCGCGGTCTTTGATCACGTCGCGCTTGTCGTGGTCGGCCTTGCCCTTGGCCAGGGCAATTTCGCACTTTACGTTGGGGCCCTTCCAGTGCAGATTCAGGGCCACCAGGGTGTAGCCTTTTTGCTCGACCTTGCCCACCAGGCGGCGGATTTCATCTTTGTGCATCAGCAGCTTTTTGCTGCGAATGGCGTCAGGGCGCACATGGGTGCTGGCGGTGCCCAGCGGGTTGATTTGGCAGCCCAGCAAAAAAAGCTCACCGTTGCGAATGATCACGTAGCCGTCAGTCAGTTGGACGCGGCCCGTGCGCACGGCTTTGACTTCCCAGCCTTCCAGCACCATGCCGGCTTGGTAGCGTTCTTCAAAGAAATAGTTGAACGCGGCCTTTTTGTTTTCGGCGATGCGTCCAGTGGCGGGGGCGGTGGCTTGCTTCATATTTGGGGCGTGCTGGTCCCAAACATGGGGGCGGGGGCCGGTAACATCCAGCCGCAAATTGTATGAAGCTGGTCGAAAAGTCCGTTTTGATCTGGTACAGCGCAGATGCGATGTTCGCATTGGTCACCGCAGTGCCCGATTACCCGCAGTTTCTGCCATGGTGCGACCACGCCCAGGTGCTGCACACCCACGCCGACGGCATGACGGCACAGATCAGCTTGAACATCGGCGGCATTCGTCAGCGGTTTACCACCCGCAACACCCACACCCCGGGCCGCAAAGTGCACCTGCAGTTGCTCGAAGGCCCGTTTTCGCAGCTAGACGGCCTGTGGACCTTCACTCCGGTGGGTGACCCAGCCAGCGCCGAGCCCGCCTGCCGCGTGCACCTAAGCCTGCGCTACGGCTTTGACAACCCCGCCCTGGCCGCCGTGGTGGGCCCGGTGTTTGACCGGGTGGCAGGCAGCTTGGTGGATGCGTTTGTGCAGCGCGCCGAAGCGGTCTATGGCTGAAGCCGCCGATTCATCCGATGCGCCCCGGGGCGATCTTGCCCCGGTGCTGGTGGTGTGGTCGCAAGGCCCGCGTCAATGGCTGCAACACGCGGTGCCCTGGCACCCTGGTTTGGCTGTCGGGCAAGCGATTGCGGCTTGCCCATGGCCCTCAGAGCAAGCGCAGGCCTTGCGCGATGACCTCAGCCACGGGCGTCTGCGGGCAGCGGTGTGGAACCGCCTGGCGCGGCCCGATCAAGTGCTGAACCCTGGCGACCGGGTGGAACTGCTGCGCGGTTTGCGCGTAGACCCTAAAGTGGCGCGGCGCGAGCGCTTTAGTGCCCAAGGCACCCGAGCCGCGGGCTTGTTTGGCCGCACCCAGCGTCCGCCTGGGGCACGTTAGTCAAGGCAGCGGACTCGCAGCCGCAGAGGGAGAGCGCGCCCTTAGCGCCTGCAGTTGTCTGCAATCAGCGCATTGGCGCGCTGGGCCTCTTGTGCGCGCTGGGCGTCGTTCAAGATTTCGCGCTCGCCGCTGGCGGTGGTGCGGGCCAGTCGCACGCCGGAATCAATTTCGCGCTTGGCCTGCATGGCGCGTTCGCAGTTTTCAGCTCGCACCTTGGCAGCGGCTTGTTCTTCTTGGCGCTTTTTGTCCGCTTCAGCGGCTTCGGCGGCTTGCTTCTTTTTGTCTAGCTCCGTCTCGGGTGGTTTGGCGCCGCCCACCGGGCGGGTGGCGGTGTTGCTGCCGGGGGCAGGCGCCGCTGCAGAGGCCGCTGCGGTGCCGGTGGGCGCACCGGGGCGACGCAAGATGTTGCGGTCGGGAATTTCAGGCGGCGGCGGGCGGTCGCTGATGACGCGACGGCCGTTTTGGTCTAGCCATTGGTACTGTGCCGTGGCCACAGGCGCCCAGGCCGACAAGAGTGCCGCCAAGGGCAGGATGACAAGCAGCTTGTTCATGTGGGCAGTGTAGTGGGGGCGGGCGGGCTTGTGGGCCTCGGTAAAATCCGCGCTTTGGAGTTTTGCCCATGCGCCTACTTGGCAAAGCGCTCACGTTTGACGACGTGCTGCTCGTGCCCGCGTTTTCACAAGTCTTACCCAAAGACACATCGCTGGCGTCGCTTTTTTCCCGCAACATCACTTTGAAGCTGCCGCTGGTGTCCGCCGCCATGGACACAGTGACCGAGTCTCGCTTGGCCATTGCCATCGCCCAAGAAGGCGGTATTGGCGTGATTCACAAGAACATGAGCGTGGCCGAGCAGGCGGCGCAAGTGGCCAAGGTCAAGCGCTACGAAAGCGGCGTGCTGCGCGACCCGGTGGTCATCACCCCCGAGCACACGGTGCGCCAAGTGCTGGCCTTGAGCGAGCAGCTCGGCGTGTCGGGCTTTCCGGTGTGTGACGGCGGCAAGGTGGTGGGCATCGTCACCGGGCGCGATTTGCGCTTTGAAGACCGCATGGACATCGCCGTGCGCACCATCATGACGCCGCGGGAGCGCTTGATTACCGTGCCTGACGGCACCACGCCCGAGCAAGCCCGCGCGCTGCTCAACAAACACAAGCTCGAGCGCTTGTTGGTCGTCAATGAAGCCTATGAGCTCAAAGGGCTCATCACCGTCAAAGACATCCACAAGCAACTGAACTTTCCCAACGCTGCGCGTGACGCCGCAGGCCGCTTGCGCGTGGCCGCCGCCGTGGGCGTGGGCGAGGGCACCGAAGAGCGCGTGGCCGCGCTGGCCAAGGCGGGCGTGGACGCGGTGGTGGTGGACACCGCCCATGGCCACAGCAAAGGCGTGATCGAGCGGGTGCGCTGGGTGAAGCAAAACTATCCGCACCTCGATGTGGTGGGCGGCAACATTGCTACTGGCGCGGCCGCACTGGCGCTGGCTGAAGCGGGGGCTGATGCGGTGAAGGTGGGCATTGGCCCGGGCAGCATTTGCACCACCCGCATCGTGGCGGGCGTGGGCGTGCCGCAAATCACCGCCATTGACAACGTGGCCACCGCCTTGCGCGGCAGCGGCATTCCGCTGATCGCCGACGGCGGCGTGCGTTACAGCGGCGATCTGGCCAAGGCCCTGGCCGCAGGCGCCAACACCGTCATGATGGGCGGCGTGTTCGCGGGCACCGAAGAGGCGCCCGGTGAAATCGTGCTGTACCAAGGCCGCAGCTACAAAAGCTATCGCGGCATGGGCAGCGTGGGGGCCATGCAGCAAGGCAGCGCCGACCGGTATTTTCAAGAAACCACCCAAGGCGCCAACCCCAACGCCGACAAGCTGGTGCCCGAAGGCATCGAGGGCCGCGTGCCCTACAAGGGCTCGGTGCTGGGCATCATCTTTCAGATGGCGGGTGGCTTGCGCGCGTCCATGGGCTACTGCGGCTGTGCCACCGTGGGCGAACTGCGCGAGCGGGCCGAGTTTGTGGAAATCACCTCAGCGGGCATTCGCGAAAGCCATGTGCATGATGTGCAGATCACCAAAGAGGCACCCAACTACCGGGCCGACTAAAACCCCTTGCCGGGGGCGCACAGCCCGTCACACAGCCGCCCCAAGCTGGGTGGTACAACGCTAAGCCCAATCACCACACCGGAGCCACACATGGGACTGATTCAATTCTTCAAAGATGCGGGCGAAAAACTCTTTGGCGGCAAGCCCGAGGTGGCGGCCGCCATCGCCGAGCCCAGCAACGAAGAAAAACTGGCCAAGGCCAATGTGGTGGCCGGTGACGCCATCAAGACTTACATCAAAAGCCAAGGCCTGCCCACCGACGATTTGACGGTGACCTTTGACGGCCGAGACCAAGTGGTCACCGTGGCGGGCCTAGTGGCCACCCAAGAGCTGCGAGAAAAAATCGTGCTGTGCTGCGGCAACGTGCAAAACGTGGCGGGCGTAAACGACCAACTGCAGTGCGCCGCGCCCAAAGACCCGTGTGAATATCACCTGGTGGCCAAAGGCGACACCCTCAGCGCCATTGCCAAAAAGTTCTACGGCAACGCCAACCTGTACCCGCAGATCTTTGAAGCCAACAAGCCCATGTTGAGCCACCCCGACAAAATCTACCCCGGCCAGTTGCTGCGCATTCCGCCCAAGGCCTGATCGCCGTTTGGCTTGGTTCAAACGCCCGCGCCGGATGCGCGGGCTTTTTTCTTTTTGGTGCACCCCGACATGACGCACGACACCGTATTGATTCTGGACTTTGGCTCGCAAGTCACCCAGCTCATTGCTCGCCGCATTCGCGAAGCGCATGTGTATTGCGAGGTGCACCCCTGCGATGTGTCAGACGATTGGCTGCGCCAATACGCCGCCAGCGGCAAAGTGCGCGGGGTGATCTTGTCGGGCAGCCACGCCAGCTTGTGGGAAGACGAAAGCCTGCGTGCACCCAAAGCGGTGTTTGAGTTGGGCGTGCCGGTGTTGGGCATCTGCTTTGGCATGTACGCCATTGCCGAGGCGCTGGGCGGCACGGTGGAAGGTGGACACAAGCGCGAATTTGGCTATGCCGAGGTGCGTGCGCGTGGTCATACCAAGCTGTTTGACGGCATCCAAGACTACGCCACAGCCGAAGGCCACGGCATGCTGCATGTGTGGATGAGCCACGGTGACAACGTCACCCAGATGCCACCGGGCTTCAAGCTCATGGCCAGCACCGACAGCTGCCCGATTGCGGGCATGGCCGATGAACAGCGGCGCATCTACGGCGTGCAGTTTCACCCCGAGGTGACGCACACCACACAGGGCCGCGCCATCCTCAATCGCTTTGTGCTGGACATCTGCGGCGCAAAGCCCGATTGGGTGATGAAAGACCACATCGAAGAAGCCGTGGCCGCCATCCGCGCCCAGGTGGGGGATGAAGAAGTCGTCTTGGGGCTGTCAGGCGGGGTGGATTCATCGGTGGCCGCAGCCCTCATCCACCGCGCCATTGGCGATCAATTGACCTGCGTGTTTGTCGACCACGGCCTGCTGCGGCTGAACGAAGGCGACGCGGTCATGGACATGTTTGTGGGCCAGCTGCACGCCAAAGTGATTCGGGTGGATGCGTCTGATCGCTTTCTGGGCGCGCTGGCAGGCGTGGCCGAGCCAGAAGCTAAACGCAAAATCATCGGCCGTGAATTTGTAGAGGTTTTTAAGGCCCAAGCGCAGCAATTGACTGCCCAAGCAGCTACAAATTCTGTAGCAACCGCGTCGCAACGCCGTGGCGCCACATTCTTGGCCCAAGGCACGATCTACCCTGACGTGATCGAGAGCGGCGGCGCCAAAAGCAAGAAAGCTGTCACCATCAAAAGCCACCACAACGTAGGCGGTCTGCCCGAGCAGCTAGGCCTAAAGCTGTTGGAGCCCCTGCGCGACTTGTTCAAAGACGAAGTGCGCGAACTGGGCGTGGCCTTAGGCCTGCCACCCCACATGGTGTACCGCCACCCCTTTCCCGGCCCCGGGCTGGGCGTGCGCATCTTGGGCGAAGTCAAACGCGAATACGCCGACCTATTGCGCCAAGCCGACGCCATCTTTATTGAAGAACTGCGCCGCCACACCGACCCCGCCACCGGCAAAACCTGGTACGACCTAACAAGTCAAGCCTTCGCCGTCTTCTTGCCTGTGAAAAGCGTCGGCGTGATGGGCGACGGCCGCACCTACGACTATGTGGTGGCCCTGCGCGCGGTGCAAACCAGCGACTTCATGACGGCCGACTGGGCCGAGCTGCCGTATGCGCTGCTAAAGAAAGTGTCGAGCCGCATCATCAATGAGGTGCGGGGGATTAACCGGGTGACCTACGACGTGAGCAGCAAGCCGCCGGCGACGATTGAGTGGGAGTGACGGAGAGTTCTGGTTGCTTGCGATTGGTGTGCGCTTTGCATACGAGACGGTGACTATGCGACACCGTGCTAGGCTGCAGACCGAATAGCATCAATCGCCTTGTTAATTGAAGACGAGCCTAAGCGTGTAAACACTGAATTGAGGAAAGAAAGCCGATTATTGGCATCCGCAGTGTGTTTATAGAAATCGTCGTTGTCGTCAAAGTATCCCCAATCGTTTCGTATGTTTCCCGACGCTTTTGTATTGGGCAATGCTTGAATAAAAGACGAAGAATTTGCATTCCATTGCGAGTTGCCAGCGAGGTGGATGCCGAATCCGACAGAGCGACCTTCATTCGCAAGCTTCTTACGAGCAGCATTTGCTAGAGGCATATCAACAACATAAGAGTCCAGCGCGATCCATTTTCTTTCCAAGAAAACTTCTGCAACCGCATGGTCAACGAATGCTGTGCCCGGTGAGAATAGGCCGCGAAGTACCTGTGAAGACAAGGCAACATATCGAATGCGCGTAGGGATATCAACTGATCGGAGTAATGCGCAAAAAAGCATCGCTTTTGTGTTGCAGTATCCCAGCTGTCTATCAAGTACCTCGCTAGCTTTCATATCGTAGAAAGCAGGTGCAATACCGAATTGAATGTTATCGCGTACCCAGTTGTGAATCTTGGCTGCTCTATCTAGATCATTTCCAGCGCCATCAACCAAAGTTTGCGCCAGTCCCACTACGGCGTTATGGTTGCTATCAATTAAACGTGTGGGTTGGGTATGCTTTTTCGTCGGTAAATCCGCGAAGTTTTCGCTTGCCAAAATAGTTGAACTGAATGTCATGGTCAATACCCCACCGGCTATCTGGCTTAAGACATCGCGGCGCAGCAAATCCTTTTCCTTCATCTCGGCTTCCATGGATGTGTAGCTTATTGCATTTCTAACCATATCTCGTTGCGTCGCATAAACCGAGGTGTCAGAGGTCGGTTGTAGCGGGCAAGTACGGGTTCACCCTTTGTAGACAAACTATTGGATTTCAAAGTGCTGCGTAACTTAGACAAATACCACTCGTCGTTTGCAGCCGACCAAGCGCCCGAATAGCGAATGACAGCCCATTGTCTAGCTGGTATTTGACGCAGTTGAATGCGTGAGTCCAACGGCTCGGGTGCGCTTTCCAAATTTACTGTTCTGGGCAGGACAAATTGAATCTGTGTGCCACCCTCTACATTTACATGAGTCACGGGAGCAGTCATTTCCATTTTCATTGGGACTCTAGACTGAGTGACCGGCGCTGTCATTTCGAACTGACGCTCGCCTTTGTTTTTTCCGAAGATATAACCAGCCAGTATGGGAAATGCAAGGTTACCCGCATCCTCGGGCTTTGAATCAATAACAACCTGAGCCACAACGTAGGGGTTGTACTGCCGTACCTCAACCTGATCTATGGTTTGAACGACTCGATAGCCAGGCTCTTCAGCAGCTTGACTCATCCATGGAAAAACTAAAAGGAGAATTTTGGATAAAAAGCGCAGCATATGTGCTCCGTAAAGTTGACGAAATGTAGTGGGTATTCCCGAGAAGGAAGACTTATCGGGTTGCTGTCATTGATTTAGATCGCTTGCGTACATAAAAAGTAGTTATCACGATTGCAACAATCACACACCCAGCACCTGCGGCAACCAATGGTTGATTGGTGGAAATCAAATTGTCAACAATGATGGCAACTTGAGCCCAAAGCAGCGTTAGTACGTAGGCCATAGAAGCCTTGGTTTTGTAAATCATGGTGAGTGCGATCAAGGATGCACAGGCGAGTGTGAAAAATGCGAGAGCGACGTTTTGCAATCCGAAAATAGAGATGCCATATTCAGGCAAGATGTTTGTGAAGTTAAGCACAGTAGCCGCAGTTAACCATCCAGCATAAATGCCAAGTAGTGGTCGAACAACGCGTCGCTCGCCTTTTGTCGGAGAGCTGTTTTGAAGGGAGATAAGAAGTGCAGCTGAAATTAGCGTAAACATGATCACAATGAGTGGAATGGTTAGATATGCTGGACCCCAGCGTGCAAACACGATCCAAGCAACGCAAGATGCGAAACATCCCGCTGTGTACCAGCCGATTTTCTTGTAGATTGGGTTCGAGTGTTGTGAAGGTAATGCCTGTAACACACCATACACGACTGAGAGCGAGTAAATCAAAAACCAAATTGCGAACGCATAGATGGCAGGAGTTGCAAAATCCTGTTGTGCCGAAATCGGACCATCAGCGGACAGAACCTCAAAATCCGATGCGCCAAAGACCAAGTTAGCGGTTATGAACTGTGCTATCGCTAGAATCAAGTTAAGCGTGATGCGAAAAAAATCAGAATTCATGAACAGGCCTTTTCTAGGTGGAGGTAAATTTCTTTCTTTTAATAACTTATATCATATGATATATTTTATTATCCTTCCGGCCGTAGTGGTTATTTCGAGCTATTGATCGGAGTTAGGGAAGGTCTGAAAAATCGCTCATCCAGCGGTGCTCACTGACAAGCGTGGCCACTTTGGTCGGTTTTGATCTGATTTCACTCATCAAAGGCCTGGGTGAGGGTGTTTGGGTGCGCCCTTGCCGCGTTTGCAGGCCGCAGTGGTCGCTTGCAGACACACTTGTCCATCCAGTACCTCAAGCCGTTTGCGCGCCATCCACAGATTGGCCAGAGCAAACAAGGTGTGCAGTTGAGCGGTGTTCTTTTGGAGTCCGCGATAGCGCACCTTGACATGACCAAACTGGCGCTTGAGGACACGAAACGGATGCTCGACCTTGGCGCGCATGCGAGCCGTCAGGCGTTCACGCTGATCAATCAGGGCGTCAATGGGGTCGGCCTTGTCCAGCGCACGGCGCAGCCCCGGGCGCATGGCGGTGATCCAGGGGATGTGGCGCGTGGCCTCAGCCCGCTTGGCCACGCCCTGGTAGCCCGCATCGCCCAGCGCGACTTCTTCTTCGCCATGCAACAGCGCATGGGCCTGGGTAACGTCGTTAACGTTGGCAGGCGTGCCAATGACGGTGTGCACCAGGCCCGACTGCGCATCCACGCCGATGTGGGCCTTCATCCCGAAGTACCACTGATTGCCCTTCTTGGCTTGGTGCATCTCAGGGTCACGCTCGCCACTGGCGTTCTTGGTCGAACTCGGGGCCGCAATCAGTGTGGCGTCCACCACTGTGCCCGCCTTGAGCAGCAGGCCCTTTTGGCTGAGCACGCCGTTGACCAAGGCCAGCATCTGCACAGCCAAGTCGTGGCGCTCCAGCAGGTGGCGAAACCTCAGGATGGTGCTCTCATCGGGCAGCCGGGTGCTCCAGTTGTCCAGGCCCGCAAACTCCCGAAACAGCGGCACGTCGTGCAGTGCCTCTTCCATCGCCGGATCGCTCAGCGTGAACCACTGCTGCATGAAGTGAATGCGCAGCATGGTGTCAATGCCAAAGGGCGGGCGGCCCCGCACACTGACCGGTGCATAGGGGGCCACAAGGGCCACCAAGCGATCCCAGGGCACCACGCGGTTCATCTCGTCCAAGAACTCGCGTTTGCGGGTGCGCTTGTTCGACAGGTTCAGGCCCAGATCGGTTTGCTTCATGGTTCGAATTGTCTGGCCTCGGTCAGCTACGGGCTACGCCCAGGGGGTCTGAGGTGGACTTTTGCAGACTTTCCCTAAGCGTGTAAACACTGAATTGAGGAAAGAAAGCCGATTATTGGCATCCGCAGTGTGTTTATAGAAATCGTCGTTGTCGTCAAAGTATCCCCAATCGTTTCGTATGTTTCCCGACGCTTTTGTATTGGGCAATGCTTGAATAAAAGACGAAGAATTTGCATTCCATTGCGAGTTGCCAGCGAGGTGGATGCCGAATCCGACAGAGCGACCTTCATTCGCAAGCTTCTTACGAGCAGCATTTGCTAGAGGCATATCAACAACATAAGAGTCCAGCGCGATCCATTTTCTTTCCAAGAAAACTTCTGCAACCGCATGGTCAACGAATGCTGTGCCCGGTGAGAATAGGCCGCGAAGTACCTGTGAAGACAAGGCAACATATCGAATGCGCGTAGGGATATCAACTGATCGGAGTAATGCGCAAAAAAGCATCGCTTTTGTGTTGCAGTATCCCAGCTGTCTATCAAGTACCTCGCTAGCTTTCATATCGTAGAAAGCAGGTGCAATACCGAATTGAATGTTATCGCGTACCCAGTTGTGAATCTTGGCTGCTCTATCTAGATCATTTCCAGCGCCATCAACCAAAGTTTGCGCCAGTCCCACTACGGCGTTATGGTTGCTATCAATTAAACGTGTGGGTTGGGTATGCTTTTTCGTCGGTAAATCCGCGAAGTTTTCGCTTGCCAAAATAGTTGAACTGAATGTCATGGTCAATACCCCACCGGCTATCTGGCTTAAGACATCGCGGCGCAGCAAATCCTTTTCCTTCATCTCGGCTTCCATGGATGTGTAGCTTATTGCATTTCTAACCATATCTCGTTGCGTCGCATAAACCGAGGTGTCAGAGGTCGGTTGTAGCGGGCAAGTACGGGTTCACCCTTTGTAGACAAACTATTGGATTTCAAAGTGCTGCGTAACTTAGACAAATACCACTCGTCGTTTGCAGCCGACCAAGCGCCCGAATAGCGAATGACAGCCCATTGTCTAGCTGGTATTTGACGCAGTTGAATGCGTGAGTCCAACGGCTCGGGTGCGCTTTCCAAATTTACTGTTCTGGGCAGGACAAATTGAATCTGTGTGCCACCCTCTACATTTACATGAGTCACGGGAGCAGTCATTTCCATTTTCATTGGGACTCTAGACTGAGTGACCGGCGCTGTCATTTCGAACTGACGCTCGCCTTTGTTTTTTCCGAAGATATAACCAGCCAGTATGGGAAATGCAAGGTTACCCGCATCCTCGGGCTTTGAATCAATAACAACCTGAGCCACAACGTAGGGGTTGTACTGCCGTACCTCAACCTGATCTATGGTTTGAACGACTCGATAGCCAGGCTCTTCAGCAGCTTGACTCATCCATGGAAAAACTAAAAGGAGAATTTTGGATAAAAAGCGCAGCATATGTGCTCCGTAAAGTTGACGAAATGTAGTGGGTATTCCCGAGAAGGAAGACTTATCGGGTTGCTGTCATTGATTTAGATCGCTTGCGTACATAAAAAGTAGTTATCACGATTGCAACAATCACACACCCAGCACCTGCGGCAACCAATGGTTGATTGGTGGAAATCAAATTGTCAACAATGATGGCAACTTGAGCCCAAAGCAGCGTTAGTACGTAGGCCATAGAAGCCTTGGTTTTGTAAATCATGGTGAGTGCGATCAAGGATGCACAGGCGAGTGTGAAAAATGCGAGAGCGACGTTTTGCAATCCGAAAATAGAGATGCCATATTCAGGCAAGATGTTTGTGAAGTTAAGCACAGTAGCCGCAGTTAACCATCCAGCATAAATGCCAAGTAGTGGTCGAACAACGCGTCGCTCGCCTTTTGTCGGAGAGCTGTTTTGAAGGGAGATAAGAAGTGCAGCTGAAATTAGCGTAAACATGATCACAATGAGTGGAATGGTTAGATATGCTGGACCCCAGCGTGCAAACACGATCCAAGCAACGCAAGATGCGAAACATCCCGCTGTGTACCAGCCGATTTTCTTGTAGATTGGGTTCGAGTGTTGTGAAGGTAATGCCTGTAACACACCATACACGACTGAGAGCGAGTAAATCAAAAACCAAATTGCGAACGCATAGATGGCAGGAGTTGCAAAATCCTGTTGTGCCGAAATCGGACCATCAGCGGACAGAACCTCAAAATCCGATGCGCCAAAGACCAAGTTAGCGGTTATGAACTGTGCTATCGCTAGAATCAAGTTAAGCGTGATGCGAAAAAAATCAGAATTCATGAACAGGCCTTTTCTAGGTGGAGGTAAATTTCTTTCTTTTAATAACTTATATCATATGATATATTTTATTATCCTTCCGGCCGTAGTGGTTATTTCGAGCTATTGATCGGAGTTAGGGAAGGTCTGAAAAATCGCTCATCCAGCGGTGCTCACTGACAAGCGTGGCCACTTTGGTCGGTTTTGATCTGATTTCACTCATCAAAGGCCTGGGTGAGGGTGTTTGGGTGCGCCCTTGCCGCGTTTGCAGGCCGCAGTGGTCGCTTGCAGACACACTTGTCCATCCAGTACCTCAAGCCGTTTGCGCGCCATCCACAGATTGGCCAGAGCAAACAAGGTGTGCAGTTGAGCGGTGTTCTTTTGGAGTCCGCGATAGCGCACCTTGACATGACCAAACTGGCGCTTGAGGACACGAAACGGATGCTCGACCTTGGCGCGCATGCGAGCCGTCAGGCGTTCACGCTGATCAATCAGGGCGTCAATGGGGTCGGCCTTGTCCAGCGCACGGCGCAGCCCCGGGCGCATGGCGGTGATCCAGGGGATGTGGCGCGTGGCCTCAGCCCGCTTGGCCACGCCCTGGTAGCCCGCATCGCCCAGCGCGACTTCTTCTTCGCCATGCAACAGCGCATGGGCCTGGGTAACGTCGTTAACGTTGGCAGGCGTGCCAATGACGGTGTGCACCAGGCCCGACTGCGCATCCACGCCGATGTGGGCCTTCATCCCGAAGTACCACTGATTGCCCTTCTTGGCTTGGTGCATCTCAGGGTCACGCTCGCCACTGGCGTTCTTGGTCGAACTCGGGGCCGCAATCAGTGTGGCGTCCACCACTGTGCCCGCCTTGAGCAGCAGGCCCTTTTGGCTGAGCACGCCGTTGACCAAGGCCAGCATCTGCACAGCCAAGTCGTGGCGCTCCAGCAGGTGGCGAAACCTCAGGATGGTGCTCTCATCGGGCAGCCGGGTGCTCCAGTTGTCCAGGCCCGCAAACTCCCGAAACAGCGGCACGTCGTGCAGTGCCTCTTCCATCGCCGGATCGCTCAGCGTGAACCACTGCTGCATGAAGTGAATGCGCAGCATGGTGTCAATGCCAAAGGGCGGGCGGCCCCGCACACTGACCGGTGCATAGGGGGCCACAAGGGCCACCAAGCGATCCCAGGGCACCACGCGGTTCATCTCGTCCAAGAACTCGCGTTTGCGGGTGCGCTTGTTCGACAGGTTCAGGCCCAGATCGGTTTGCTTCATGGTTCGAATTGTCTGGCCTCGGTCAGCTACGGGCTACGCCCAGGGGGTCTGAGGTGGACTTTTGCAGACTTTCCTTAGAAGATGAGGCAAAAAGGCAGTCGTAACAACGCGTATGAGGAGAGACGCACTGAGCTGCTGGAGCGCCTACTAGCGCGTCTGGCACGCCGAGACTCGGGATATATAAGCATGCGAGAGCTGGCCTCTGCTGCGGGCGTGACAGTGCCTACGCTGACGCACTATTTCGGTGGACGCGATCAACTCGTACAGAAGGTTCTTGAAGAGCAAGAAGTTGCTGGGCGTCCTTACCGTGCTATTGCTTCAAGTTCTTCAGAACCGTTCCCCCGTTCAATTCGCTCTTTTTTAGAGTATTTGAGGGAAGGGCATTTTCACGGTGTGGGTTTAATTCATGCCGCTGGTTTAGCTGAAGGGCTAGGTAACGATACCTTAGGGCCCAGCTATCTAGCAAACATCCTAGAACCCGTGCTCCAAGTAGCAGAAGCTAGACTAGGCGAGCATGTTGCAAAAAAGGAAATGAGAGCCTGCGATCTTCGCTCTGCGGCTTTAGCTTTGATTGCGCCATTGCTTTTGCTCTTGCTGCACCAGAAAGAGTTAGGTGGGCATTGCGTTCGCATTGCCAATATAGATGCCTTTATTGAATCGCACTGTGAGGCCTTTGTACTGGGCTACAGAGCTTAACTCTTCCTTACTGGCATCGCCAGTACCTGACTGACATCAAATTTTCTGACGGTAAAGCTGACGGTATGGATGATCTTGGACGATGTAGTGCAATCGTCCGGCTAAGAGCAACGCGATGCAATTACGTTCAAATTTTCTCGCGGGTTGACAATTGAGTGGGAGTGATCCACCGCATTGCCAAGCCGGCAGATGGCCGCCTTCGGCTCGGCAGCCACAGAGGCTATGCTGAGATCGAGAAAACGGCCTTGCCCAAAGTGCCAGCGGCTTTCACTTCCGCATAGGTGGATTTGAACTCTGACCACTGGGCTGTCTTGCCGATGACGAGATCCATCCAATCGCGGGCGTAATCGGCCACTGTGGTCAGCTTTTCTTGCGTGGGTTTCATCACCAAGATTTTGCGTTTGCGCGCTGAAAAGATGTTGTGGATGGCGCCAGCGGCCATTGATTTCGGGTCAGGCAGGGTGTTGACATAGGTGGCGCTTGGCTTCATCAAAGCCATCGCCTGCGCAAAGGGAAGTTTGTCCGATAGGTCAATGACTACGTCGAAGCGCTGGGCCAGCTGTTGAAGCGGGGTGGTGGAGTAATCCACCACAAAGTCGCTTTTGAGTTTCTTTGCCAGGCCTATCCCGCGCCTGCTCACCACGGCTGTGACGATAGCCCCCCGGCGTTTGGCAATTTGCATCAGAAGGGTGCCGATCCCCCCACCGGCGCCGTTGATCAGAATTTCGCTGCCTTCGTGAACTGAGGCCAAATCGTCCAGGATTTGTAAGGCCGATGTGCCGGAAATGGGCAAGGCTGCAGCCTCCACAAACGACAGGTTCGGCGGCTTGATCTGAATTTGCTCCACCTTGGCCACCACTTGCTCGGCCAAGGCACCGCCTTTAAACGCCTCCAGCATCCCGAAAACGGCGTCGCCTACCTGAAAGCGTGTGACCGAGCTGCCCAGTTGCGAGACCACGCCCGAGAACTCGATGCCGATCCCGCGCGGAAACTTCGACCCGGTCATGAGCTTCATCTGACCCTCCAGAATCTTCCAGTCCAGCGGGTTGATGGCCGTGGCCTTGACATCGACCAACACTTGCCCTGCAGCAGGCGTGGGCGTGGGCCGATCCACCATTTCGAGGTCGTTGAAGCTGCCGTAGCGGTTGTAGATGATCTGTTTCATGGGTGCGCTTTCGCTTCTGGCCAATGGGTGAAAGCTGTCAATGTAGGTCGTTCTAAAACAAACATCTATATCGACAATCTAGACGCATTGTTCTGATAATGGAACGATCATGAACCTCATCGCACTGGCTGACTTCAACCTGGTGGCGACCCATGGGGGCTACGCGGTCGCCAGTCGGACCGCCCAGCGACCCAAGGCGACGCTGTCGCGCCACGTGGTTGAGCTAGAGCAAAGCCTGGGTGTGCGCCTAATCGAGCGGGTGGGGCGATCTTTCCGACTGACTGAGGAGGGGCGTGCCTTGCACGCGCGCACCAAAGACCTACTGGGAGAGATCGAAGAAGTAGCTGGCGACATTTCGTCTGCGCGCGGGCAACCTCGGGGCAAATTGCGCGTGAGCGTGCCCGTTACTTTCGGGCACGTGGCGATGGGACGCGTGGCCACCGAGTTTGTTGCCCGCTATCCAGACATTGAGCTGGAGGTGACGATTGACGACCGGCTGGTGGATCTGATTGAAGAAGGCTACGACGCGGTGATTCGCGTCAACCCAAGCCCCAGCAGCGATCTGGTGGGGCGATGCTTTTATCGCGATCAACTGGTGATCGTCGCGCCCCCCACGCTTGCCCGACCGGCGGCCAGCCAAGAACCGCTGGCCGATGCGGCAACACCAGCCGTGGTGGGCCTGCGTGCCAACCCGCTTGACACATGGACAGCGGTCGATGGCGGTTCGCGCTTCAGCTTTTTGAGACGAGCCGCTCTTCGCTTACCCGTGCCGCTGATGGTCCGCGACGCGGTCTTGGCAGGTGCTGGCGCGGCAATCTTGGGGCGAGACTTGGTGAGATCCGATATTGCGGGGAAGCGGCTGGCTTGCTGGGGCGAAGTGCCTGGCAGCGCTATTGAACTGTGGGTCTTGCACACATCGCGCCGGCTCATCAGCTCCAGAGTCGCTTGCTTCTCGCAGTTTCTTTGCGAACAGCGCAATGTCATGCGCCGAGAATGATGGCAACAGCGGCTAGGGGCCCGGATGATGTGCGCCACGTGCCCCGCCTCCAGCACCACAGTCCGTTGAAGGCTGCTGGTTGTGCGGGTTCACGATTGAGTGAGAGTAACGTGGCACCTCTCGCTCCTCCACTCGCGCGGTGCTCCGTGAGATCGGAGCGGCCTGATTGAATGGCGTCCACCAAGCTCATTGGTGAGTGTTCGTAAACAACGAAACTCACCTATACGCGCGCACCCGATTTTGGCTGTGATGCCAAACTGCATCGCACCCAACAAAATTAAGTCAGTTTGAAGGGAAGGCCCCGCAAACGCTGACTGGTGATTGAATAAACGGCGTTGGAAATTGCTGGCGCCACCGGCGGCAAACCGACCTCTCCAATACCACCCGGGGCATTGTCGCTAGGCATGACTTTTACATGGATGCGTGGCGTTTCGTTGACCCGCAATACCGGATAGTCGTGAAAATTGCTCTGCTGAAATTCGCCGTTGACCACAGAGAGCTTTTCTTTCAACGCAGCAGATACGCCCCACACCGCGCTGCCTTCGATCTGGCGCGCCACGTTGCCAGGTTGCAAGACAATGCCGCAATCCACGGCGCTCCAAATATCATGCACCACAATGTCGCTGGCGTTGACGGACACATCCACGATCATTGCGCAGTGTGTATTCCAAATATCAGAGTATGCCAGTCCAAGTGCGCGGTTGCGCTTTGCTTTGCCGCCGTCCCACTTGGCCATTGCAGCCACCTCGCGCAGCACGGCTTGTGCCCGTGGTTGCTTTGTAAGAAGGCCCAAACGGTATTCAAGGGGGTCTTTATTGGCCTGGCGGGCAAGCTCATCTATCATGGATTCAATGGCGAACTTGGTATAGCCGCCACCTACCGCTCGCCAAAACCCCACATCGACTCCGCGTTGCTCTCGCAGATACTGGGCGAGTCGATGATCGACGCCATAGTTAATTTCAAAACCTTCGCAAACTGGCTCATCTTTTCCGCCAGCGCCCGTCAGCGCGTCTGGGGCGAAGCGGCCAAAGATCGATTCCCCGACCATTTTGTGTTTGACGGCCACAAGGTTGCCTTGCGCATCCACACCGGCGGAAATGTGTTGCGCCATCATGGGGCGCAGTTTGTCGCCCATCACGTCGTCTTCGCGCGACCAAACCGCCTGCACCGGTGTGCCGGGCATGGCTTTCGCAAGGAGCACCGCATCGAGCACGAAATCAACCTCGATCCGGCGGCCGAAAGCGCCGCCCATCAGTGGGGTGTGGACCGTGATGTCGTCTGCCTTGAAGCCGCCAAGCGGCGAGCTGGACGCGCCGATCACGGTGGTGGGTGCCTGCGACGGAGCCCATACCTCAAGCCTGCCGTTGCGCACCCAGGCGGTGGCGTTCATCGGCTCAAGGCATACATGCGACACGTGCTCGCAGGTGTAGGTGGCTTCGATGCGCTTGGCCGCTGACTTCAGCGTCTGCTCGGTGTCGCCGTGCGACCCCATAACGACGCCGGCGTCCGTTGTGTCTTGTGCCCGGCCAACAAATTCAGCAAGGGCCTTATCGGTGGAGTAGCTGCGGGCTTTTGAAGTCTGAGTCCAAACCACCTTCAGTGCGCGCTTGGCCTGAAACGCGGTCCACGTGTTGTCGGCGACTACGGCAACACCGTAGGGCAAACGTATGACGTTTCGCACACCCTTCATTGCCCTTGCGGCGGCGTCGTCAAATGACACGGGCGTTTCCCCATGCACCGGCGCACGTAGAACCGAGGCGTAGAGCATGCCGGGCAGGCGTTGATCGATGCCAAACTTGGCTTGCCCAGTGACCTTGGCAAAGCCATCAACCCGCGCCACGTCTTTGCCAATCAAGCGAAAGTTCGCGGGTTGCTTGAGCTGGGATCGCTCAACAACGGGGATCGTTGACGGCGCGGTGGCGAAGGTCGCAATTTCACCGTAGCTCAGCCTGCGCCCGGTTGCAGCGTGGAGGCAGGCGTGCGCGACAGTGCTCACCTCTTGGGTGGGTACACGCCACTTTGCGGCTGCATTGGCAATTAACACTGCGCGGGCTTGCGCGCCAGCCATTCGCATGGGCTCCCAATACCCTTGCACAGTACGCGATGCACCGGTGATCATGGCGCCGCCAAACAAGGGATTGCCTAAACTTCTCGCATTACCGCCCGCCTGCACGACTGCTTGCACCACTTTGCACTGCGCCCAATCTAAGTCCATCTCTTCCGCAATGATGAGGGGCACCGCAGTCATGACCCCTTGGCCAAATTCCGAGACAGGCGATACCAATGTCACGCCTCCGTCTGATGCAATAGTCATCCATAAACTAGGCGAGAAGTTTTTGGTCGCCGGTTGGGGTGTCGCATCGCTCGTTGCGCAGCCCGCAAAGGTCACTGATATAGAAAAAGCGCCAACGCCCACTAAAAAGCTGCGGCGCGATTCGCTTTGTGGTAAGTGATTTGTTTTCATTTGATGCCTTACGCTGCTTTCGCCACACGCTCAATAGCCGCAATGATTTGGTTGTATGTGCCACAGCGGCAAATGTTGCCCGCCATGTGCTCAACGATTTGAGCGCGCGAAGGCGTCTTGTTTTTCTCGAGGAGCGCCGCTGCCTGCATGATCTGCCCGCTTTGGCAATAGCCGCACTGTGGTGCCTGCTCAATGATCCAGGCTTTTTGTAGAGGATGATCTCCCTTAGGCGATAGCCCTTCAATCGTGGTAACCTTTTTGCCTACCAGCATTGAGGTCGGCGTTACACAAGCCCTGACAGGTTGTCCGTCCACGTGTACCGTGCATGCACCGCATTGCGCCAAACCGCAGCCAAATTTAGTGCCCGTCATATTGAGCACGTCGCGCAATACCCAAAGAAGCGGCGTGGATGGCTCGGTATCAACCGAAACAGTTTTGCCATTGATCGACAGCGGTATCGCCATAGTTGACTCCTGATAGAACAAATAAAATGATAAACATGAGCGTGTGGGTGCGCCTGCCAGTTCCTTCGCGACGCATGCCAATACCTCCAAAGTTGACGGCGCTGGGCCGGGGCGCAGGCGCGCCCTGCTAGTCTTTTGGGCTACAGGAGGAGTGCATGTACCTATCGCGTCTTAAAGAACTGTGCGACTACCACTACGTAGAACAACGCAGTGAAGCGCAGCCCCTGCCTGGGCTGTCGGTTTTTTGCCGGGTGGCCCCCAGCGCGATGGAGGGCTGGATGTACGAACCGGTGCTGTGCCTGGTCGTGCAAGGCAGCAAGGTGGCTTCGACCGGCGTTCAGACGGTAGATCTCCAGCCCGGCGACGCGCTGATCGTGAGTCACGACTTGCCCGTGGTTTCACAGATCACCACGGCCTCTGCGCAGCAGCCCTACCTTGCGGTGATCCTTGCGTTCGATCTGCAACTGCTTCACAGCCTCACCGACGACGTCGGTCAGTTGCCGCTGTCCAACGTCGGCGCGCGGTCCATGTGCAAAGGCCCGGCTGAAGCAGCCTGGCTTGAGCCTTTGGTCAGGTACTTCGAGTTGATGGGTAGCCAGTCAGATGCGAAGGTGCTCGGCCCTTCGACCTTGAGAGAAATTCACTACCGGCTACTGCTGTCTCCGATGGGAGCGATGTTGCGCAACCTCTTGGTGGCAGATGGACATGCGAGTCGGGTTGCCAAGGCGATCCGCCAGCTGAGGTCCCAATATCGCCTGCCGTTGAAGGTCCCAGATCTGGCCAGAACGGCCGGAATGAGCGCCTCGTCGTTCCACGAACACTTCAAGGCCATCACCGGAACGACGCCACTCCAGTACCAAAAAGACCTGCGATTGATTGAAGCCCAAGCCTTGCTGAAAACGCTAAGCCACACCGTGTCGGAGGCTGCCTATGTGGTGGGCTACGAAAGCCCAAGCCACTTCAGTCGCGACTTCAGCCGAAAGTTTGGCGTGCCCCCCAGTCGCGGGGCAAGCTCGTCGGATGCCGACCGCGCAGCGCGTTGAATTGGGCGTTGCGTCGGCCTTCAACGGCAGCCTTGGGCGTGGCGCGTCGCAACCCCAACCCACCGAATCCTCCCGGGACCGCCCGGCACCAATGTGCGACGCCGCTGTGTGCCGCTGGGCGATCAGCATGCACGCTGGAGCTCGGAGCCCGAGCCACTCGATTCCAAACTAAAACTTTGGTTTTTCATAGGCATTAGGCGCATTGCGTTGGGCTGCTCCGGGCCCTAAAGTTCACTCATCGGGTTTGAGTTGATCTAAGAGGTATTTGAACTTTTCACGGTGAGCCGACCAAGTTTAGTTATTGAATTGATCAGATAACCAGATGAAATTCTTAGCCTCTGCGCCGCCCCAAAACACTTAGGAACTGCCATGGACAAAACCGCTGCCGCAATGATCGAAAACATGTTGGCCAAGACGGGTCATTCATTAGATGAGTGGAAAAAAATCATCTCCAAAGCAAAACTAGTCAAGCATGGTGAGATCGTCAAGTTTCTAAAAGAAACCCATCAAATCACGCACGGCTATGCCTCTGAAATCGCCCTCAAAGCATTGGCGTCAGACGCCGACTCTGCCGCCGACACGGCCCCGTTGGTGGAAGCTCAGTACAAAGGCAAAGAGCATTTTAAGCCCTTGTATGAGCGTCTGATTGCTGAAGTCACCGGTTTTGGGGGCGAGTTTGAGATTGCCCCCAAAAAGACCTATGTGGCGCTGCGCCGCAAAAAGCAGTTTGTAATTCTGAATCCAGCCACCAAAACCCGGTTTGAAATTGGCTTTAATTTGAAGGGCGTTGAGCCCAAAGGCAAACTCGAAGCGGAGAAGCCCGACGGGATTTGTTCGCACAAAATCAGTTTGTCGGACATCGGCGGAATCGATGCCGAGGTTGTCAGCTGGATCCGCATGGCTTTTGACAAAGCTGCTTGACCTGCGTGGCTTCGACTCAGCACCCATGGGGCGGTGGCTTAGTCATTGGGTGGCCGAGGTAGGTTGATTGGGCGACTTCGTCCACCTCAACTGAGTAGGTGGTGCGGAAAAGCCAATCCGCCGCGCTGCCAGCTCTCAATTCGGTGCGATCCAGCTGGCCTGATGTTTACCCGGGCTAGCTAAGCCCCGACCCATTCAAAAGGTGCCAAAAGCTTTTCAGGCGAGGTGTGTAAATCCCTCTCGCCTTCAAGCTCAGCGAGAATATAGTCTACCATGGCTCGGGTGCGCAACGGCAAATTTCTTCGGCTCGGGTAATATAAATAGGAAATCAGATCCATGCTAATTGATGAGGTGAGCACCGGAACCAGGCGACCTAGTCGAATTTCCGGCATCACCAAAGGCAAAGGCAGGCAAACCAATCCAACGCCGTGTTGCCCAGCAGTCAGCAACGCGGAGAAATCATTCAGACAGAGATTGCCGTTAAGCTCTGCATTCAGTTTTTGGTCCAAATTGTTTAGAAACCACGGCATAGGCTGCTGGCTGCCGATGCGTGAAAACCGCAGGCAGTTGTGCTGGCGTAGATCTTCAAGCGCGGAGGGTGCACCTCGCAGACGAAGGTATTCTGGGCTTGCGCACACCACAAATGGCAGGGGTGCGATCGGGCTCGCGACCAGGGAACTGTCTTTCATGTACCCCACGCGAATACCGATGTCGTAGGCCTGCGCCACCATACTGCTAACGGCATCGTCCAGGTGAAGTTCAACTTGCACCCGTGGATGCATGCCATGAAATCGCTCCACGATTGGCAGTACGTAGCCAGTGGCCAAGGGGGCAGCGCAGGTCACCCGCACCAAGCCTGAGAGCGACTTGTGACTGTTCTCAATCACCGCCTGCGCGGCTTCGAGCTCGCGCAGCGGGCCCAGGCACTGCTTGTAGAACTGGTGGCCTTCAGCAGTCAGGCTGAGCTTGCGGGTTGTGCGCTGAAACAGCCGCACCCCTAGTTGGCGCTCGAGCGTCGCCACGTTTTTGCTCACGGCTACAGCACTCACGCCCTGCAACTTGGCCGCTGCCGCGAAGCTGCCGCAGCCAGCCACGGCCGCAAAACTGCTGATGCCTTTGAGACTTTTCATGTGGGTGCGCCGGGCAATTGCTAACCAAAGGTTAAGCATGATCTTACCCATCGGGCGGCTGGGCAAGTGGACTGCGTCGGCCTAGCATGGGTCTTGGTCGAACACAACGCAGGTCCAACCCATGAACACACTCTTGGCCAATATTTTCTTTAGTTTGCTCGTTTTTGGCGCGGCGTATCACTGGCTATTAAAACCAATGTTGCCACGGCTGAACCCGCATACGGTGTTGATTCCAGTCTTGCTGCTGCACAGCATGCGCCACCTAGGCCTGATGTTCCTCACCACCGGCGTGGCATCCACCCAAATGCCGCCGCAATTCGCCGTTCCTGCCGCCGCAGGAGATTTCTTGGCAGCAGTGCTGGCGTTTGCAAGTGCAATGGCCATTCAGTACAAAAAAAGATTCGCAATGGCGTTGGTTTGGCTATTTACTTGGGTTGGCATCGCTGATTTTGCCATGGCGGTTGTGCTTTCGCGTTTGTATGACGCAGCTAATTACATGGGTGGGTCATATTGGATTCCGGCGTTCTGGGTGCCCATGCTCATCGTGGGGCACGTCGCGATAATTAGGGTGCTGCGTGATATGAAGTCGAAAGGGATGACTTTCGCGCAATAGGTTGCAGGTAACGGCGGTACCGGCGCCCAGGGCTACCTCGGTTTCCAATAGCGCAGTTCGATGGGTCGATGTCTGCGACAATTAGTTGAATGGATATTAGATAATGATAATACGTCTGCTTGTTCGAATCGGTGTTGGCCTAATTTTGGTGGCCGCGGTCTTGGGGTGTGCGGGCCCATTGCCTGCTGGAGGCACCCAGCCGATTTACGACAGTTACGTGGCGCAGTTCAATCTTGAACAGCGTCCCCAGACCACAATGATCACCCGGCCCGACGGCCACCGTATACACGCCCGACAATTTGGGCTTGAGCACCAGGGTCGATCGCCCACCCTGGTGATGATGCACGGCTTTCCAGATAACCAACATTTATACGATGCGCTGATACCAGAGCTGGCTGATCGATTTCATGTGGTGACCTTTGATTTTCTAGGTTCGGGCCAGTCCGAAAAACCAGCAGCCCATGTCTATGACGTGTCGAGCCAACGCACTGATTTAGAGTCGGTAGTTAAGGCGCTGGGCTTGAATAGGATCGTGCCCGTGGTTCATGATCTTTCTGGTCAGGCGGGAATCGACTGGGCGCTAGACAATGAATCGCAAACTGTGGCATTGGTATTGCTGAATACGTATTACTCGCCCATGGTCAGTCTTGTAGCCCCGGAGGCCATCCAATTTTATTCCACACCCGGCGTATTGCGAGACATCATGGTGTGGGGTTCAATGAAATCTGGTGGAAACTTTCAGAACGGGGTGGCGAGTCAGCTGGCCAAGTTCTTTAGCAATGATGTAGCACGAGATAAATATCTTCCCATCGTCACCCACGGGGCAAGTGACATTCGTCCGGCCTTCTTTAGCTCGACTGCGCTTCTGTGGCCTGAGTTGGAGGCTAGGCGCGTCAGCGGACCGCGCTTGCAGCAATTCAAAAAGCCAGTGCATATCGTGTTCGGGGCAGATGATCCGTATCTGAATACTGGCGTAGCGGCTGAATTTACAGACCTGTTTCCCGCTGGCGCGTTACACCTGATTTCGGGTGCGGGCCACTATGTTCAGTTGGATGCCCCACAGCGGGTCGGGCGCATCCTTCGCGAGTCTCTGTGAGGGCGCTCTGTGGAGGCGGGTAGGCCACCCGTGCGGGTCTTGAGCGACGCCGGGCGTTGATAGGGCCGGTGGTTGGGCCAGTGGTCGGTTCGGTCGCGTCCGTACGTGGCGAGCCAATCGCAGCCCCATCCAAACAAGGCAGTTTTGGACAAGCCCGCACCGGCTCGCCTCGGAAGAATTCATCCCATCGCAATGACTGCATCACACAGTGTGAAACGGGTTGCGTAGTGCTTGATTTCTTCTTTAGGAGCCCTTGTCATGAACGCATCTCAAACCGTTGAACAACGCCGCCGCTTTTTGACTGGCGCCACCGCCGTCGCAGGTGCCGCCTTTGCCGCCGTGGGTGGCGCCGCCGCCGCCACCCAGGGCGCGGGCTCTGGCCGCAGTGCAGGCCGCTTTGCGGGCAAGGTGGTGTTGATCACCGGCGCCACCAGCGGTATTGGCCGCAGCGCCGCCGAGAAGTTTGCGGCCGAAGGGGCCAAGGTGATGTTTTGCGGCCGCCGCGAAGTGCTGGGCCGCGAAGTAGAGGCCGGTATCCGCCGCGCCGGGGGTGACGCCCGCTTCATGCGCGCTGACGTGACAGTACCCGCGCAGGTGGAGGCGTTGGTCAACGCTTGCGTGGCGCAATACGGCCGCATTGACATTGCCTTTAACAACGCGGGCAATGATCTGCCCGCCAAGTCGATTGCCGAGACCAGTTTTGAAGACTACGACAGCCTGATGAACACCCACGCCCGGGGCGTGTTTGCGGCGATGAAGTACGAGCTGCCTGTGATGTTGCGCCAGGGCGGCGGCCAAATCGTCAACACCGCCAGCGTGGGTGCGCACAACGCCTATGCGGGGGTGTCGGTCTACACGGCAGCCAAGGCGGCGGTGATGCACCTCACCAAGACGGCGGCGGTGGAATACGGCGACAAGAACATCCGCACCATGAGCATTTCGCCCGGCTGGGTGGACACCCCCATGATGGACCGCGCCACCAAAGCTTGGGGCATCACCAAAGAGCAAGCAGTGGCGGGGCAACCGTCCAAGCGCGCGGCCAAGCCTGAAGAAATCGCCGATGCGGTGATGTTTTTGGTCAGCGCCAATGCGGCCTACATCTCGGGTACCGATCTGCTCATCACCGGCGGCTGGCAGGGCTGAGCCCGGCGGGCGTGGCTAGGGTGGCTGGCCACCTCTGCACCAAAGAACAAATCAGCCCATTGCGCCCTTAAACAGGGCGTAAGCAGCTATAAAAAGCGTAGCAAATGGCCAGTGGCTGCCCGCGTGGCCTGGGTGCCCACGCCGGGCGCGGCTTGGGCTGGTGGTAAGGTGCTTGCGTAACCCAACTTAGGTGGCCAATCGCAGCCCCAAAGCTGGGTGCTCAACCCTTCGGAGGCCGCATGCCCTTGCTCGCTCGTCCACAAGCCCGATCCAGTCGCGGCCTGCAACGCATCCGCCGCTTGGGCCTGCTGCTCTGCCTAGTCACACTGCTGGCCCCCGCCATCGCCACCGCCCAAGACTGGCCCACCAAATCCGTCACGCTGGTGGTGCCGTTTCCGCCCGGCGGCTCCAACGATGTGGGCGCGCGGCTGGTGGGTGAAAGCGTGCGCAAGCGCATCGGCCACAACGTGTTGGTCGACAACAAACCAGGGGCCAACGGCGCCTTGGGGGTTGAGGCGGTGCTGCGCGCCCCCAAAGACCAACACACGCTGCTGGTGGCCTCAGATTCGGTGTCGCTGCTGCCGCTGTTTCGCCAGTCCAATTGGGATCTGACGAAGACCTTCACCCCGGTGGCGGTGTTGTCGTTTCAGCCCATCGTGGTGGTGACCGGCGCGCAAACCGGTATCAAAAGTCTGAAAGACGTGGCTGCAGCGGCCAAGGCCAAGCCCGATTCGGTGCCGTACGCCACATCAGGCCAGGGCTCGCTGCAGCATTTGGTGGGTGAACTGTTCTCGCAGAATATGGGCATTGACTTGCTGCACGTGCCCTACAAGGGCGGCGGCCAGGCCGTCAACGACGTGCTGGCGGGCCAGGTGCGGCTCGCAGCGTTGGGCGCTGCGGCCGTGTTGCCGCACATCAAATCAGGCAAGTTGGTGGCGTTGGCGGTAAGCACCAAACAACGTTCACCCATGCTGCCCGATGTGCCCACGCTGGCTGAAAGCGGCGCGGGCGACATTGACGTGCCGCAGTGGTCAGCCGTGTTCGCGCTAGACGGCACACCGCCCGCCGCATTGGCCCGCATGCGGCGCAGCTTTGCCGACAGCCTGGGCGAGCCTGAAGTCAAGCAACAACTGCTGAACGCCGCCATGGAAACCGTCAACACCACGCCCGAGGCCTTTCAGCAGCGCATGCTGGCTGACCGTGAACGCTGGGCCAAGCTCATCAAAGAACGCAAGATTTCGCTGGACTGACGCGCATGCAAACCACGCCGAAGCAGCCGCACATTGTTTTGGTGCTGGCCGACAACCTGGGTTGGGGTGAACTGGGCTGCTATGGCGGCGGCGCCTTGCGCGGCGCGCCCACGCCGCGCATCGATGCGCTGGCGCAAGAGGGTTTGCGCTGCCTGAACTTCAATGTCGAAAGCGACTGCGTGCCCACCCGGTCAGCCTTAATGACGGGCCGCCACCCCATCCGCACCGGCGCCTTGCAATCGGTGCCTGCTGGGCTGCCGCAAGGCATTCACCCGTGGGAACAAACCTTGCCGCAGGTGCTGAAAGCCGCGGGCTACGCCACCGGCATGTTTGGCAAATGGCATTTGGGCGATAGAGAAGGGCGCTTTCCGCATCAGCGTGGGTTTGATGCTTGGTATGGCATACCCCGCACGAGCAATGAGACGATGTTCACCAGCTCGCCAGGGTTTGATCCGACCGTGGTCGCCATACCGCAAGTGATGGAAGGCTTGGCAGGCCAACCCGCCCGCAACGTGGCTGAGTACGACCTGGCCAAGCGCCGCTTGATTGACGGCGAACTCACCGCCAAATCCATCGCCTTCATGCGCCAGCACGCCCACAGCGGCCAGCCGTTTTTTCTGTACGTGCCGCTCACGCACCTGCACTTTCCCACCCTGGCGCACCCTGACTTTGCGGGCCGCAGCGGGGTGGGCGAATTTGCGGATTCGATGATGGAAATGGATCATCGCGTGGGGCAGTTGCTAGACGAAGTGAACGCGCTGGGCATTGCGCAAGACACCCTGTTCATCTTTGCCAGCGACAACGGCCCCGAGTTCCGCCGCCCCTGGCGCGGCACCGCCGGGCCGTGGACGGGCACCTATCACACCGCCATGGAAGGTGGCCTGCGTGTGCCGCTGGTCGTGCGCTGGCCGGGGCGGGTGGCGGCCGGGCGGGTGAGTGATGACATCGTGCACGTCACTGATCTGTTCACCACGCTCATCGAGGCCGGTGGCGGCAAGCTGCCGCAAGACCGCCCGATTGACGGCGCGAACCAGCTGCCGTGGCTCACAGGTGAAGCCGAACACTCGGCCCGCGAAGGCTTCGTGTTCCACATCAAGACCGAGCTTCGCGCTGCCAAGTGGCGCCACTGGAAGCTGCACTTTGTGTATGAAGACGAACCCAACCAAGGCACCCGGCACTTAGAAACCCCTTGGCTCTTTAACTTGAAGCGTGACCCTAAAGAAGAAACCGACGTGGCCATGGGAGAAGGCTGGGTGCGTGGGCCGATGCGGCGCATGGTGATGGCGTTTGAACAATCACTGCGCCAGCATCCGCCCATCGCGCCGGGGGCGCCGGATGAGTTCAATGCGGCGGCCGCACACGGCAAACCGACACGCTGATCTGCACCGGGGCCAAGGCCCACAGGCCTGTGGGCCAACTCGCCTCGGCTAACCTGCGCAGGTTGACCGTAACCAAAGTCGTCAAGATGACCAAAGCCTCTCTAGCTGCTCCCGATTCGGCAGCAACGCGCCGCTCTGCCGCCCGCATCCTGCGCGACACCCACCCGCGCGACAACTTGGCAGCCCTACCCAAGCTAGAAGGCCGCGACCCCATGGCTTGGCTGGCCGCCAGCAACGCGGGCCGGGTGCCCGAACTGGTAGCGGTGCGCCACGCCCGCATGCTCGCCAGCCCGTTTACTTTCTACCGGGGCGCGGCAGCCCTGATGGCGCATGACTTGGCGGGTCTGCCGCACAGCGGTGTGCACACCCAGTTGTGTGGCGATGCGCATTTGTCTAACTTTGGCTTCTTCGCCAGCCCCGAGCGCACCTTGTTGTTCGACTTGAACGACTTTGACGAAACCCACCCCGGCCCCTTTGACTGGGACTTGCGCCGCCTGGCCGCCAGCTTTGTGATTGCCGCGCGAGACATCGGTTTGAAAGGCAGCCATGCCCGCGACGCCGTATGGATGCTGGCCGATGCCTACCGCGACCGCATGCGCCGATTTGCCCGCATGGACACGCTCGACCTCTGGTACTACCGCCTCACGGCTGAAACCCTGCTGGAGTTGGGCGACGACGACGCAGCCGAGCTGGCGGTGATCAAAAAAGCCCGCCGCTCCACGTCGCGGGTGTTTGCGCAAGCGTCCATTGACTGCAAGGCCGACGGGCGCTGGAACATCGTGGACCAGCCACCGTTTGTGTACCACGACGCCAAGGCCACGCAGCGCGAACTGGGCCGCTTCAACCGCGAGCTGCAGCAGTTTGTGCAGCAGTACATGGCCAGCCTGTCGCCCGACCGGCGCGCGCTGCTCAGCCGCTACACCTTGCACGACGTGGCGCTGCTCACCCCCGGCGTCGGCAGCGTGGGCCGCCGTTGCTTTTTGATGCTGTGGGTGGCCGACGGCCAGCACCCGCTGTTTTTGCAGTGCAAAGAAGCCGCGCCTTCTGTGCTGGCCCCACACCTGGGCCAGGTGGTGGAAGAACACGACGGCCAACGCACGGTGCAGGGCCAGCGTTTGATGCAATCAGCCAGCGACATCTTTCTGGGCTGGGCCGGCTGGCAGGGCAAGGGCGCAAAGACCGGCTTAGGCGAGTTTTATGTGCGGCAACTGCGCGACATGAAGGCCAGCTTCAAGTTAGAAGAATTCAGCGCCACTGACCTCATTGAGTACGCCGAAGCTTGCGGCTACGCCCTGGCCCGCGCGGCCGCCCGCGCTGGTGACCCCGCCACCATCGCAGGCTGGATAGGCCGCAGTGACAGCTTTAACCGCGCCTTGGTGAGTTTTGCGCAAGGCTATGCCGACATCAATGAAAGCGACTGGCAAGCGCTCAAAGACGCCGTCAAGCGCGGCGATATGCAGGCGCAAACCAGCGATGAGGTGGCCCAATGAAACGTCGCACCTTAATGGCCCAAGGCAGTGCCGCATTGGTGCTGGCCAGCGTGGGCGGTTGCGCCGCGCCCGCGGCCAAGGCGCCCTGGCCACCACGCCCCACCGTGATCGCCCACCGTGGCGCCAGCGCCCAGCGGCCCGAACACACCCTGGCCGCCTACCAATTGGCGATAGAGCAGGGCGCCGACATCATCGAGCCCGACCTGGCCATCACCCGCGACGGCGTGCTGGTGTGTCGGCATGAAAACGCGCTGGCCATGATCGACGCCCAAGGCCGCGTGACCGAAGCCACCACCGATGTGCAGGTGCGGCCCGAATTCGCCAGCCGCCGCACCACCAAGACGATTGACGGCAAAGCCATCACCGGGTGGTTCACCGAAGACTTCACGCTGGCCGAATTGAAGACGCTGCGCGCACGCGAACGCATCCCCGCGCTGCGCCCGGCCAACACCGCCTTCAACGACCGCTTTGACATCCCCACGCTGCAAGAAGTGATTGACTTGGCTAAGGTGGCCAGCCGGGGTGGTCGTACGGTGGGCATCTACCCAGAGACCAAGCACCCCAGCTTTTTCCGCAGCATTGGCTTACCGCTTGAAGAGCCTCTATTGGCCACCTTGCAGCGCAACGGCTGGAACCACGCTGGCGCGCCGGTGTTCATTCAATCATTTGAGGTGAGCAACCTCAAAGCCTTGCACCAGCGCACCCAGGTGCCGCTGGTGCAACTGATCGCGCCGCAAGGCCAGCCCTTTGACACGGTGCAAGCCGGGCGCGGCCCAAGCTATGCCGACCTGACCACGCCTGCGGGCTTGGACGAAGTGGCCCGCTACGCCCAGGGCATTGGCCCGCACAAATCACTGGTGATGCCGGTGCAGGGCGCCGCGCTGGGCCCGCCCACCGCCCTGGTGCGCGAAGCGCAGACCCGCAAGCTGCTGGTGCATATCTGGACGATGCGGCCTGAGAACGCTTTTTTGCCGCCGTCCCTGCGCGGCGTGCCAGCGGACAGCCCGCACGCACGCGGCGATGCGGTGGCCGAGATCACCGCCTTCTTGCGCGCCGGGGTAGACGGCTTTTTCACCGACGATGTGGCCGCGGGGCGCACCGCCGCCGATGCACTACAAAAAAGATAGCTGCTTGTGGCGTATCTAGGGCGCAAGGGGCCGAAAACCTTTCAAGACCTATCGGGGGCAAGCAGCCGCCGCACCGCGCTGCGCGGCTTGGCGGCGCTTGCCGTGGCTGCGCCGCTGCTGGCGGCCTGCTCCAAGCGCCAGGCCATTCACGGCCAAGCCGTGCCTGCAGGTGCCACCGTGCTGGCGCTGGGCGACTCCATCACCTTTGGCACCGGCGCTGCGGCAGAGGCCAGCTACCCCAGCGTGCTGGCTGGCCTGACCGGCTGGCGCATCGTCAACGCCGGGGTGCCGGGCCACACCAGCGCCCAGGCGCTGGAGCGCACTGCGGCCCTGTTGGCTGAACACCAGCCCGCGCTGGTGCTGCTGGGCATTGGTGGCAATGATTTTTTGCGCCGCATGGATGAGTCGGCCACCCGCGCCAATATCGAGCGCATCGTGCAGCTGTGCAAGGACAGCGGCGCTCAGGTGCTGTTGATCGCGATCCCGCGCCCCACGCTGGCCGCTCGGGTGACGGGTTCGCTAGACGACCACCCGATGTACGGCGAAATCGCTGAACGCCTGAGGCTGCCACTGCACCGCCAGGGCTGGAGCGAGGTGCTGGCCAATGAGGCTTTGCGCTCAGACGCCATCCACGCTAACGCAGCGGGCTATGCAGCGTTTGCCCAAGGCTTGCTGGCCACCTTGCGGGCGACGCATTTACTTAAGCCCTGAGCAACGCGGCCACATGGTCGCCAATGGCCAGCGACGCCGTCAGCCCGGGCGACTCAATGCCCAGCAAATTCACCAGCCCCGCCACGCCGTGCTGCGCGGGCCCGTCGATGCGAAAGTCAGCCGCTGGATCGGTGGGCCCGGCAATCTTGGGCCGCACGCCGCTGTAGGCCGGTTGCAGCGCGCCGTCGGGCAGGGCGGGCCAATAGCGGCGGATTTCGGCGTAGAAAGCTGCGGCCCGGCTGGCGTCCACCGCGTAGTCAATCTGCTCAGGCTGGGTGGCGTCCAGCCACTGCACATCGGGCCCAAACTTGGCTTGGCCGCCCAAGTCCAAGGTGATGTGCACGCCCAGGCCTGCGGCGTTGTGCATGGGGTACACCAAGCGGCTAAACGGTGCCCGGTCTGCCAGCGCAAAGTAGTGGCCCTTGGCAAACCAGGCGCGGGGCTGGTGCTGCGGGGCCAAGCCAGTGGTGCGCTGGGCCAGGTTGCAGGCCCACAGCCCAGCCGCGTTGACCACGCTGCGCGCGGCCAGTTCCATGTCGCCGTCGGGCGATTGCACCTGCAGCACCAGGCCGCCCGCCACGGGCTCAATCTGCTGCACGCTCGAGGCCAGCGCCACCAAGCCGCCCGCGTGTTCTAAATCGGCTTGTAGCGCCAGCATCAGGCCATGGCTGTCCACAATGCCGGTGGTGGGTGACCAAAGTGCCGCCACACAGGCCAAGGCAGGCTCCAGGGCCTGGGCCTGTTGGGCGCTGAGCGGCTCAATGGGCACGCCAAAGCTGTGGGCGCGCTCGGCCAAAGCCGCCAGGCTGGCAAGTTGGGTGTCGTCAGTGGCCACCACCAGCTTGCCGCAGTTGCGATGCGCCACGCCGCGCTGGGCGGCGTAGGCATACAGGGCTTGCTTGCCTGCCACACACAAGCGGCCCTTGAGGGATGCTGGGGGGTAGTACAGCCCAGCGTGGATCACCTCACTGTTGCGGCTGCTGATGCCTTGTCCAATGGCGCCTTCGCGCTCTAGCACCAGCACTTCGCGGCCTTGCAAGGCCAGTGCGCGTGCCACGGCCAAGCCCACCACGCCCGCACCTACCACCACGGTGTCAACGGCTTCCAAGCAAAAATCCTTTGAATGCTACATAATTCATAGCTGTATCGGCAATTAAACAGGGCGCCAGCGCCGTTTTCTTATGCGCAGTACCGGCGGACGTTCAGCGCGGTGGATTGGCCGCTTGAGTGGCCTGTCGATTGGAGCGGCTTCCCCAGGGCCCACTCAGCTGTGCTTGGGGCTGCCACCTACAATGTGCGGTTGTCTGCAGCGCGCGCGACTTGCGAATTGTTTACTTGCAAGGCGCTTGGACGCTAAGCCACCCACACGCGCTGCGGCCGTCACGTTTTTGACATTTTTTGATAAACCGAGAGTATCCCCATGGCCATCGAACGCACCCTGTCCATCATCAAACCCGACGCCGTTGCCAAGAACGTCATCGGCCAAATCTACGCCCGTTTTGAAGCCGCTGGCCTGAAAGTGGTGGCCGCCCGCATGATGCATTTGAGCAAGGCCGAAGCCGAAGCCTTCTATGCCGTGCACGCTGCGCGCCCTTTCTTCAAGGATTTGGTGGGCTTCATGATTTCGGGCCCGGTCATGGTGCAGTGCTTGGAAGGTGAAGACGCCATCATCAAAAACCGCGACCTGATGGGTGCCACCGACCCCAAGAAGGCGGCGCCCGGCACCATCCGGGCCGACTTTGCCGACAGCATTGACGCCAACGCCGTGCACGGCTCTGACGCGGCTGACACCGCCCGCAACGAAATCGCCTTTTTCTTCCCGGCGATGAACGTCCACAGCCGCTAATCGCTGCAGGCGACCCAGTCCCCAACCGCCCTGCCGCCACCATGAACCCGGTCAACCTGCTCGAACATGATCGCGCAGGCCTCACCGCGTGGTGCGCCGAGCAGGGAGAAAAGCCTTTTCGTGCCACCCAGCTCTTTCGCTGGGTACACCAGCGCGGCGTGGCGCAGTTTGACGACATGACCGATCTGGCGAAGTCGCTGCGCGAGAGGCTGAAAGCCCAGGCCACGGTGCAGGCGCTGCCGGTGCAGAGCCAGCAGATGTCAGCCGACGGCACCATCAAGTGGCTATTTGATGTGGGCGCGGGCGATGCGGTGGAGTCGGTCTACATCCCCGAAGACGACCGCGCCACGCTGTGTGTGTCATCCCAAGCCGGTTGCGCGGTCGGCTGCCGGTTTTGCTCCACCGGCCATCAGGGCTTTAGCCGCAACCTGAGCACCGGCGAAATCCTGGCCCAGCTTTGGTATGCCGAGCACGAACTGCGCAGCCGTGGCGCGCAACGCCAAGGCGGCAGTGACCGGATCATCAGCAACGTGGTGATGATGGGCATGGGCGAGCCTTTGCAGAACTACGCCGCCTTGGTGCCCGCCCTGCGCGCCATGCTGGACGACCATGGCTACGGCTTGTCGCGCCGCCGGGTGACGGTGTCCACCTCGGGCGTCGTGCCCATGATGGACCGCCTGGCCCAAGACTGCCCGGTGGCGCTGGCCGTGTCGCTGCACGCGCCCAATGACGAACTTCGCAGCCACTTGGTGCCGCTTAACCGCAAGTACCCGCTGGCTGAATTGATGGCCGCTTGCGTGCGCTATTTGCAACATGCGCCGCGCGACTTCATCACCTTTGAATACTGCATGCTCGACGGCGTGAATGACCAGCCCGAGCACGCTCAGCAATTGGTGGAGCTCATTGCCACCCAAGGCCCGCGTCGGGGCGACATGAGCTGGTGCAAAGTCAACCTAATTCCTTTCAATCCCTTCGCTGATTCGGGGTTGAAGCGCTCGCCGCACGGGCGGGTGCTGCAATTCGCCAAGGCGCTGTCCGATGCGGGCGTGGTGACCACGGTGCGCAAAACACGCGGTGACGACATTGACGCCGCCTGCGGCCAACTGGCTGGCGAGGTGCGTGACCGAACTGGTATTGAGCAGCGCATCGTGCTGCAACGCGCGGCTCAAGTGCCTGCGTTGAACCCGGCACCTGCCGCCTAAAGCCCTCAACTCTTTGCCAATGACGCTTGCCCTATGAACCCATCCATCCACCTGCCTGCTAGCGCTTGTCCAAACTGGTTGTTGCGCATGGGTTGGTTGTGGCTGGGTCTGATGGGTCTGGTGGGCTTGCTCAGTTTGTCGGGCTGCGCCACCCCGGGGGGCGCAGCGAGCACTGAAATCATCACCGAGAGCGACGAAACCGACGCCCGCAAACGCGCGCGTACCCGCTTGGCACTGGCAGTGGGCTACTTTGAACAGGGCCAAACCACCATCGCGCTCGATGAGCTCAAACTGGCCCTGGGCGCTGATCCGAACTACGGCGAAGCCTTTAACCTGCGCGGCCTGATCTACATGCGGCTGGGCGACATGCGCTTGGCTGAAGACAGCTTTCGCCGTGCTGTGGCGCTCAACCCGCGCGATGGCAACGTGCTGCACAACCTGGGGTGGATGCAGTGCCAGCAAAACCGCTTGCCCGAGGCCTTTGCATCGTTTGATGCCGCTTTAGCCATCCCCCAGTATGGCGACCGCAGCAAAACGCTATTGACCAAGGGCCTGTGTGAAATCCGCGCGGGGCGCCCAGAAGACGCTGAACGCAGCCTGCAGCGCAGCTACGAGCTCGACGCGGGCAACCCGGTGGCAGGTTTTCACATTGCCAATTTGTCGTACAAGCGCGGTGACTTTCGGCGCGCGCAGTTCTACATCCGCCGCTTGAACAACAGCGAATTTGCCAACAACGAATCGCTTTGGTTGGGCATTCGAGTCGAGCGCCGCTTGGACAACCGCGAAGCGATGCAGCAGCTGGGTGACCAGCTCAAACGTCGGTTCCCACAATCTCCTGAATTGGCCGCCTTTGAACGCGGACAGTTCACTGACCCCTAAAGCCCCTAGTCTTGCCCCGGCACGCCGCGCCATGACCGTTGAAAACGCCCCTGTAGAAGACGCACAGCCTCGTGATCTGAACGAGGCTGCGCCGGTGAAGGCCGGACGCTTGTTGCGGCGCTCGCGCGAAGCCGCTGGCCTGCACATTGCCGCCCTGGCTGTCACGCTGAAAGTGCCTGTGGCCAAGCTCGAAGCGCTGGAGGCGGGCCGCATCGATGAATTACCCGGCCTGGTTTTCACCCGTGCGCTAGCGTCGTCGGTGTGCCGGGTCATCAAGCTTGACCCCACCGAGGTGCTAGAACTGCTGCCCGCCAGCGGCGCCCTCACACCCAAGGCAGTGGTGCCCATGCGCCCAGTGGCTGAAATGCCCGCTGCTGCGGCCACTGAACAGTTGCGCCAAGCTAGCGCAGTGGTGCGCAAGGGCCTGGGCGAAACTCATCTGGGTGCACCCACCAAGCCAGCCGGGCAGGGCGTTAGCCGTGCGGCCTTGGTGGGTGTGGCACTGCTCTTGGTAGGTGCCTTGGCCGTGGCCTTTGGGCCCCAAACCTGGCAAGCCGCGCAGCAGCAATGGCCGCAATTGGCCGGGATGGGCTCGCCAGCCAAGCCACCGGCCTCTGCTGCCAACTCCAATGCGGCGACCACGACCTCTGTGATCGAGCAGCAAGCGGCACCGGCCAATCCCAATGTGGCCACGGTGCTAAGCGAGGCGACTGCGTCGAAAGCCGCTGCGGCCGCGGCTGCACCGAGCGTCGGCACACCGGGCGCTGAACCGACGGCCACCGGCGCGTCGGCCACCGGCGCGTCGGCCAGCAGCGCTTCACCTGCGGCTGGGTCAACACCTGCCAGCCTAGACACCGCCTTGGTGCTGTTTGAACCCTCGGGCGAGGTCTGGGTGGAGGTCATGAACGCCCGCGGCGTTTTCTTGCTGCGCAAGACCTTGCAGCCCGGTGAAAACACGCCAGTTGAATCGGTGCAACTGCCCTTGCAAGTCACGGTGGGCCGCGCCGACAGCGCCACGGTCAAAGTGCGCGGGCAGGCGATTGACATCCTGAGCCGCTCACGCGACAACGTGGCGCGGTTCGAAGTCAAGTAGCGCTGAACCTGGGCGATATGGCCCTGGCCAGCCTTTTGCCGTCTCTCGGCCCCTATCGATCAACGACCTAGCCCGCCCATGAGCAGCGCCCCCAACAACCCCTGCCAACCGCAACCCATTGCCGTGGCCGCACCGCGGTCGCGCCGCACCCTGACGGGCACGGTGCGTTGGGGCAGCCACGCCGTCACGGTGGGGGGCGATGCGCCGGTGCGGGTGCAGTCCATGACCAATACCGACACCGCTGACGCCATTGGCACAGCCATCCAGGTCAAAGAGTTGGCGCAAGCGGGGTCTGAGTTGGTGCGCATCACGGTGAACACCCCGGAAGCGGCCAAAGAAGTGCCCTATATCCGTGAGCAGCTTGACCGCATGGGCATCCAAGTGCCGCTGATCGGTGACTTTCACTACAACGGCCACAAGCTGCTGACGGACTACCCCGCCTGTGCCGAGGCCTTAAGCAAATACCGCATCAACCCCGGCAACGTGGGCAAGGGTGACAAGCACGACAAACAATTTGGCCAAATGGTCGACGCCGCGCTGCGTTGGCAAAAGCCGGTGCGCATCGGGGTGAACTGGGGCAGTTTGGATCAAGAGCTGCTGGCCAGCCTGATGGACGACAACGCCCAGCGCGCCCAGCCCTTCAGCGCCAAAGAAGTGATGTACGAAGCGCTGATTACTTCTGCCCTGCAATCGGCCCAAGCGGCGCAAGCGCTGGGCATGCAACCGCAAGACATCGTGCTGAGCTGCAAGGTGTCGGGCGTGCAAGATTTGATCAGCGTCTACCGCGAACTGGCCGCGCGCTGCAACTACCCGCTACACCTGGGCCTGACCGAAGCGGGCATGGGCACCAAAGGCACCGTGGCCAGTGCAGTGGCCATGGGCATCTTGTTGCAAGAAGGCATTGGCGACACCATCCGCGTGAGCCTGACGCCCCAGCCCGGCGAATCGCGCACCCAAGAGGTGGTGATTGCGTCCGAAATTTTGCAGAGCCTGGGCCTGCGCGCCTTTGTGCCCAGCGTCACGGCCTGCCCGGGCTGTGGCCGCACCACCAGCACCACTTTCCAAGAACTCGCCAAGCAGATTGATGATTTCTTGCGTGCGCAAATGCCCGTGTGGCGCAAGCAATACCCAGGGGTGGAAACCATGAAAGTGGCGGTGATGGGCTGCATCGTGAACGGCCCAGGCGAGAGCAAACACGCAGACATCGGCATCAGCCTGCCCGGTACCGGTGAGGCGCCCGCCGCGCCGGTGTACATCGACGGCGAAAAAGCCGTGACGCTGCGTGGCGAGCGCATTGCGCAAGAGTTTCACGCGCTGGTGGAGCAATACATCGAACGGCGCTTTGGTGCCAACGCACCCGCCGTGGTAGACGCCGCCGCGCACTAGACGCTTTGGGCCTTTTGGGCCCCAACCGCCCTAAAAATGGGCGTAACCAGCTATCAAAAACATAGCATGCAAAAGATCGTCGCCGTCAAAGGCATGAACGACATCCTGCCGCCGGATTCGGCGCGTTGGGATCAACTCGAAAGTGTCGTGCGCAGTTTGATGGCGCGCCACGGCTACCAAGGCGTGCGCACACCGATCGTTGAGCCTACGGGGCTCTTTGTGCGCGGCCTGGGCGAGGTGACGGACATCGTCGAAAAAGAGATGTATTCGTTTGAAGACAAGCTCAACGGCGAACACCTCACCCTGCGGCCCGAAAACACAGCGGGCGTGGTGCGCGCGGCAGCCGAGCACAACCTGCTGTACGACGGCCCCAAGCGCTTGTTTTACATGGGCCCCATGTTTCGGCACGAGCGTCCCCAGCGGGGTCGCTACCGCCAGTTTCACCAAATTGGCGCCGAGGCCCTGGGCTTTGGTGGCCCGGCGGTGGATGCGGAAACCATCACCCTGGCCCATGAGCTCTGGCAAGAACTGGGCTTGACTGGCGTTCAGCTCGAGCTCAACAGCCTGGGCCAACCGGCCGAGCGCGCTGCCCACCGCGCGGCACTCATCGACTATTTGCAGGCCCGTGCGGACCAGTTGGATGAAGACGCCCAACGCCGCCTGCACACCAATCCCTTGCGCATTCTGGACACCAAAAACCCGGCCATGCAGGCTTTGGTGCAAGCCGCGCCCAAACTCATCGACCATTTAGGTGCTGACAGCCGGGCCCATCTGCAAGCGGTGCAAGACTGCTTGGCCGCCTGCGGCATCAGCTGGGTGATCAACCCGCGCTTGGTGCGCGGCATGGATTACTACAACCTCACGGTGTTTGAGTTCACCACCACCCAATTGGGCTCGCAAGGCACGATTTGCGGCGGTGGGCGCTATGACGGGCTCATTGAGATGATCGGCGGCAAAGCCGCACCCGCAGTGGGCTGGGCGCTAGGGGTCGAGCGGGTGTTGGAGCTGCTCAAAGAACAAGGCCGCGCCTCTGCTGCGCCCGCGCCCGACGTCTACGCCATCGTGCCCGACGCGGCGGGCTACCCCCAAGCCAGCGCCCTGTTGCAAGGCCTGCGCCGCGCAGGGCTGCAAGCGGTGTTGCACGCAGCGGCGGGAACCGAGCCCGGCAGCATGAAATCACAGTTCAAGCGTGCTGACGCCAGTGGGGCCCGGGTGGCGCTGGTGTTTGGTGCCTCTGAGCTCGAAGTCGGTGCGGTGGGCGTGAAGCAACTGCGCCAAGCCGACGCACCCCAAACCCAATGGCCGCTGGCCGATGCGGCGGGGCTGGCGCGGCACCTACAATCAGGGGCTTGACCTTTTTGTGGCGGGGCGCATCGGCAGCATCGGTGCGGCCCCGTTTTGCATTGATGCCCTGCGCATCGAGAAACCCTTTTTTGTGTGACCCATGGCAAAAGCCCTAGACCTCGAAGAACAAGAGCAGCTAGACAAGCTCAAGGCCTTCTGGGCCCGCTTCGGCAATCTCATCACCTGGACGATCACCGGCGCCTTGCTGGTGGTGGCGGGCCTGAACTTCTACACCTACTGGCAGCGCCAACAGGCTGCCGGTGCTGCGGCGATTTATGACGAGCTAGAGCGCGCTGCGGGTGCGGGCGAGGTCGATCGCGTCAAGCAGATGTTGGCGGACGTCAAAGACAAATACCCCCGCGCCTTGGCTGCACAGCAAGCCGCGTTGATCGCCGCGCAAGCTTTGTCGGCCAAAGGCGAGACCGAACCCGCCCAAGCCGCCTTGCAATGGACAGTGGACACCAGCCGTGACACCGGTCTCAAAGCGGTGGCCCGCTTGCGCCTAAGCGCCATCTTGGCGGAACAGAAAAAATTTGACGAAGCGCTGACCCTGCTCAATGCCGAGGTGCCCGCCAGCTTTGCGCCTCTGGTGGCTGATCGCCGGGGCGATTTGTTGGTGCTGCAGGGCAAGCCTGACGATGCCCGCGCGGCCTTCAAGACGGCCTTTACCGGCTTGAGCGCTGACAACGAATACCGCCGCTTGGTCGAAGTCAAGTTGATGAGCCTGGGCGTTGACCCCAAGTCGCTCGAACCCGCCAAAGACACCAAAACCGCTGAGGCCGCCAAATGAGCCGCCCTACCCACCATCCGGTGAGCGAAGCCGCCCTTGACGCTGGCGCGCACCCCGTGCCCATGCTCGTAGAAAAAACCTGGCTTGCGCCCGTCAATAGGGCGGCAGCAGCTATTATTTTGATAGCTTCTGGGATGCTGATCGGTTGCAGCAGCGCCCCGGAGCGGCCCCGCCCGGCGGAGTTGGGCGCCGCGGTGCCGCTGTTGGCGGTGCAAAACGCCTGGACGGCGCGCTTGGGCGCTATTGAGCCCGGACATGAGCCCCGCGTGGTCGACGCCCAGGTTGGCATCACCCTGGCCGATGGCACGCTGGTGGTGCTTAACGGCGCCGACGGCAGCGAAGCCTGGCGCGCCAGCGCCGGCGCCCCTGCCGCCAGCGCGGCGGGCGGAGACGGGCGCACCTGGGCCGTCGTCACCCGCACCAATGAAGTCGTGGCGTTTCAAGCAGGCAGATTGGCTTGGCGTACCCGCGTCACCAGCCCCAGCCTGACGCCGCCGCTGGTGGCCGGTGGCCGGGTGTTTGTGTTGGGCACAGACCGCAGTGTGTCGGCCCTGGACGCCACCAATGGCGCAGTGCTTTGGACTCAGGCTCGCCCCAACACCGGCTTGATCTTGCGGCAACCCGGCGTGCTGCTGGCGGTGGGCAACACGCTGGTGGTGGGGCAGGGCGGCCGCTTGCAGGGCCTCAATCCCGACACCGGCGCCCCCCGCTGGGAAGCTGCAGTGGCCACACCGCGTGGCGTGAACGATATTGAGCGTCTGGTGGACTTGGTGGGCCGCGTCAGCCGAGTGGGCGACACCGTGTGCGCCCGGGCTTATCAAACCACTCTTGGCTGTGTCGATGCGGGGCGTGGCGCCGTGCAATGGACGCAACGTGCCAACGCCGCTGAAGGCATCCACGGCAATGAACAACTGGTGGTGGGCACCGAAGCCAGCGGCGTGGTGCTCGCCTTTAACCGAGCCGACGGCGAGCGCGCCTGGAGTGTGGAAACCCTGCGGCACCGGCAGCTGACCGCGCCGCTGGTGGCAGGGCGCTCGGTGCTCATTGGCGACAGCACGGGTCTGGTGCATGTGCTGTCCGCGCAAGACGGCAGTGCGCTTAACCGCTTGAACACCGATAACTCCGGTGTGGCGGCCGCGCCCGTGCTGGTGCGCAACACGGTGGTGGTGGTGAGCCGCGCAGGCGGTGTGTATGCGTTTCGGCCACAGTAAAACGTCGCGTCAATCTCTAGGGCGGTCGGCATGGGCATGAAGCCGGTCGTGGCCCTGATCGGGCGGCCCAATGTGGGCAAGTCCACGCTGTTTAACCGTTTGACGCAAAGCCGCGATGCCATCGTCGCCGACTTTGCGGGCCTGACGCGTGACCGGCACTACGGAACCGCGCGGGTGGGTTCGCGCGAAGTCATCGTGGTGGACACCGGCGGTTTTGAGCCCACGGCTGAGACCGGCATCATCAAAGAAATGGCTCAGCAAACCCGCCAGGCGGTGGCTGAGGCCGACGTGGTGGTGTTTGTGGTCGATGCCCGCGGCGGCGTCACCGGCCAAGACCACGACATTGGCAACTATCTGCGCCGCTTGGGCAAGCCGGTGGTGCTGGTGGCCAACAAGGCCGAAGGCATGCTGCAAGGCGTGCAGTGGGCAGAGTTTTTTGAGCTGGGCCTGGGCGAGGTGTTGCCCATTTCGGCCGCCCACGGCCAGGGCGTGCGCAGCATGGCCGATGCCGCGCTGGACCTGCTGGACTGGCCCGAAGACGACGCCGAAGAAGCCGCCGACCCCGACGCCCCCAAAACCATCCGCTTGGCCGTGGCCGGCCGCCCCAACGTGGGCAAAAGCACGCTGATCAACACCTGGTTGGGTGAAGAGCGCCTGATTGCCTTTGACATGCCGGGCACCACCCGCGACGCCATCACCGTGCCCTTTGAGCGGGGCGGCCAAAAGTTTGAGCTGATCGACACCGCAGGCCTGCGCCGCAAGGGCAAGGTGTTTGAAGCCATCGAGAAGTTCTCGGTGGTCAAAACCCTGCAAGCCATCGAATCGGCCAACGTGGTGGTGCTCTTGCTGGACGCCACCCAGGGTGTGACCGACCAAGACGCACACATTGCAGGCTTCATCTTGGAGAGCGGCCGTGCGGTGGTGCTGGCGGTGAACAAATGGGATGCGGTAGACGAATACCAGCGCACGCTGGTGCAGCGCTCAATTGAAACCCGCCTGCCGTTTTTGAAGTTTGCCGCCATCCATTTCATTTCGGCCACCAAGCGGCAAGGCTTGGCGCCGGTGTGGAAAGCCATTGCGCAGGCCCACAAGTCGGCGTTTTGCAAGATGCCCACGCCAGCGCTGACCCGGCTGTTGCTTGAAGCGGTGAAGTTTCAGCAGCCCAAGCGCAGCGGCATGTTCCGTCCCAAGCTGCGCTACATGCACCAAGGCGGCATGAACCCGCCGGTGGTGGTGGTACACGGCAATTCGTTAGAGCACGTGTCAGACAGCTACAAGCGATATCTAGAGGGCCGCATTCGCCACGCGTTTGATTTGGTGGGCACGCCGCTGCGGGTAGAGATGAAAACCTCTAGCAACCCGTTTGCGGGCGACGACTGAGCGCCGCACTTTATTTGTGCCACCACCTCTGGAAAACCAGCCGACTGACATCAACTGTCCGTGAGGTAGTGGCCCAAGCAGGCTAGGCGCTCACTGTGCTTTCTGTACCGCGCCAATGCCCATGCAAAGCGCCACCCTTTGCTGGGCCGGGGCCTTGTGCCCTGTGGTAACGTGAACCGCGTCTACAACACTTTGAACACGGAGGATATCGTGAGCAACAAAGGCCAACTTTTGCAGGACCCTTTCCTGAACACCCTGCGGCGCGAACATGTGCCGGTGTCGATTTACTTGGTCAACGGCATCAAGCTGCAAGGGCAAATTGAATCGTTTGATCAGTACGTGGTGCTGCTGCGTAACACCGTCACTCAGATGGTTTACAAGCACGCCATTTCCACCATCGTGCCGGGCCGCGCTGTGACCTTCGCCGCGCCCGATGCCGACGGCGGCAGCCCCAACGCCTGAGCCTTGACTGCGGGCTTGCCAGCCCGCCAGTTGCCACTTTGAATCCTTCTGCTAACCCATCCCCAGGCGTCGTATTGGTGGGGGTGGATTTGGGTGAGCCCCACTTTGACGGTGAACTGCTCGAACTCGGCTTGTTGGCCGAGTCCGCAGGCCTGCTGCCCGCTGCGCGCATCACCTGCAAGCGCCGTGCGCCAGATGCCGCGCTGTTTGTAGGCAGTGGCAAAGCCGATGAAATCAAAGCGCTGGCCGATGCCACGGGCGCAGCTGAAGTGCTGTTTGATCAAGCCCTGAGCCCCGCGCAGCAGCGCAACTTAGAAAAACGCATTGGCCTGCCGGTGAACGACCGCACCTTGCTGATCTTGGAAATTTTTGCCCAGCGCGCTCGCAGCCACGAAGGCAAGCTGCAGGTGGAGTTGGCTCGGTTGCAATACCTCAGCACCCGGCTGGTCCGGCGCTGGACGCACCTGGAGCGCCAGCGCGGCGGCATCGGCGGCCGCGGCGGCCCGGGCGAAACCCAGATCGAGCTTGATCGCCGCATCATCGGTGACAGCATCAAGCGCATTCGCGAACGCCTCGTGCTGGTCAAGCGCCAGCGCGGCACCCAGCGCCGCCAGCGGGTGCGCCACGAGCGTTTTGGTGTGGCGCTGGTGGGCTACACCAACGCGGGCAAATCCTCGCTGTTCAACGCTTTGGTGAAAGCGCGGGCCTACGCCGCCGACCAGTTGTTTGCCACGCTGGACACCACCACCCGAGAGCTGTACTTGCAGGCTTTGGGCGGCAGCGTCAGCTTGTCTGACACGGTCGGCTTTATCCGCGACTTGCCCCACGGATTGGTGGATGCTTTTGCCGCCACGCTGACCGAGGCCGCTCAAGCTGATTTGCTGCTACATGTGGTGGACGCCGCCAACCCCAACCATCCCGAACAAATCGTGCAGGTGCAGCGCGTGCTGCAAGAAATCGGCGCGGGCGATGTGGCGCAATTGTTGGTGTTCAACAAGCTCGATGCCCTTGATTTGGCCCACCAGCCCCTGCATCTGCAAGACACCATGGAAGTGGACGGACGCGAACTGCCTCGGGTGTTTGTGAGCGCGCAGCAAGGCATAGGCCTAGACGCGCTGCGCAGCCTTATTGCTGACGCCGCTCGGGCCTACGTGCCTGGCGCGTTGGCGCTAGCTGATCGCCCCACGCCTGACCCCCGAGGTCTGCCGGGCTTTGCCCATTGACAACGGTAGCGACTCCCCCACCGGGCACAATTCAACGGTTTTATCTGCTGACCACTGCGCGCATGACTACTACACCCCAACAATCCGCCGCGCGGGCCTTTTCTTTCCAGGCGGCGCGAGATCGCCTGGTCGACGGCTCGCCGGGCCTTTGGGTGCGAACCCGTTTGGCGCAGTGGCTGGGTTCACCCGCCTACAACCTCAACGACCAAAAGTGGGGCCGAGGCGACAACACCAGCGGTGGCTTTGAAGGCAGTTCACAGCCTGCGGGCGGCGCGACCCCGGCGCCTGCTGGCAACGCCGGAGTGCCGACGGCGGCCGAACCCAGCGCCCCGCCACCTGCGCCTTCACCCACCCCGGCACCGACGCCTGCACCCACGCCGCCACCAGCGGGCAACGGCTATCGGCCCGGCACGCCACCTTCGGGCGGCGGCAATTCTGGCGGCCCCAACCAGGGCCCGCCCGATTTGGACGAACTCTGGCGCGACTTCAACAAAAAACTCGGCGGCCTGTTTGGCGGCGGTAACCGCCGTGGCGGCGGTGGACGCTCGGGCGGCGGCTTTGGTGGCGGGCCTGGCGGTTTTCAGCCCGACAAGAAAAGCGCCACCATCGGCGTGGGGCTGGTGGCCGGTGTGGCTGCCGTTATTTGGCTGGGCACGGGCTTCTTCATCGTGCAAGAAGGTCAGCAGGCCGTGATCACGCAGTTTGGCCAGTACCACCGCACAGTGGGCGCGGGCTTCAACTGGCGGCTGCCTTACCCGGTGCAGCGGCACGAGGTGGTGGTGGTGACGCAAATTCGTTCGGTAGACGTGGGCCGTGATGTGGTCATCAAAGCCACCGGTCTGCGTGAATCAGCCATGCTGACCGAAGACGAAAACATCGTTGAGATCAAGTTCGCTGTGCAATATCGCTTGAGCGATGCGCGAGCCTTCTTGTTTGAAACCCGCGACCCCACTGCAGCCGTGGTGCAAGCCGCTGAAACAGCGGTGCGCGAGGTGGTGGGAAAAATGAAGATGGACGCCGCGCTGGCTGAAGAGCGCGACCAGATTGCCCCCCGGGTGCGCACCCTGATGCAAACCATTCTGGACCGGTACAAAGTGGGTATCGAGGTGGTGGCCGTCAACATGCAGCAAAGCGGTGTGCGCCCGCCTGAGCAGGTGCAGGCCGCGTTTGACGATGTGCTCAAAGCGGGGCAAGAGCGCGAGCGCGCCAAAAACGACGCCGAGGCCTATGCCAACGACGTCATTCCCCGCGCCCGTGGCGCCGCCGCCCGCCTGAACGAAGAAGCGCTGGCTTACAAAGAACGCATCGTGGCGCAGGCCGAAGGTGATGCGCAACGATTCCGCGCGGTGCTCACCGAATATCAAAAAGCCCCGCAGGTCACCCGCGAGCGGATGTACATCGAAACCATGCAGCAGGTGTACAGCAACGTCACCAAGATCTTGGTGGACTCGCGCACCGGTAACAACCTGCTTAACTTGCCGCTAGACCGCATCATGCAAATCACCGCGCAAGAAGCAGCGGCGGCCGTTCAGGCCAACGGCGCGGCACCTGCCGCACCCACACCAAGCACCGGCACACCCGCCACTGTCGACCCGCGCAGCCGTGACGGCTCGCGCAGTCGTGACCGTGACGCCCGTTGAAGCGCTTCTCGCCCTTATTCCGATTGACCGCACCCCCGTGCACCTGACCCAAGCCGACGTCTTATGAACCGCATCGGATTCATCGCCAGTTCTCTCTTGCTGGCCCTGGTGGTGTTGAGCTCCACCCTGTTCGTGGTGGATCAGCGCCAGTTTGGCGTGGTCTATGCCCTAGGGCAGATCAAAGAGGTCATTACTGAGCCCGGCTTGAAGTTCAAGCTGCCGCCCCCGTTCCAAAACGTGACGTATCTCGACAAGCGCCTGCTGAATCTGGATAGCGTAGACGTCGAACCCATGTTGACGGCCGAAAAGCAGCGGGTGGTGATCGATTGGTATGTGCGTTGGCGCATCAGCGACCCGTCCAACTACATCCGCAACGTGGGCTTGGACGAAACCGCTGGCGCCAATCAGCTCAACCGCGTGGTGCGCAACGCCTTTCAAGAAGAAATCAACCGCCGCACGGTGCGTGATTTGCTGTCAAGCAAGCGCGAGCAGCTGATGAACGACGTCAAACGCGAAGTGTCCGAGGCCGTCGCGGGTGCCAAGCCCTGGGGCGTCGAAATTGTGGATGTGCGCATCACCCGCGTGGACTATGTGGACACCATCACCGAATCGGTCTACCGCCGCATGGAAGCTGAACGCAAACGGGTGGCCAATGAACTGCGCTCCACCGGCGGCGCCGAAGGCGAAAAAATCCGCGCCGACGCAGATCGCCAGCGTGAGGTGACCATTGCCAACGCCTTTCGTGATGCGCAAAAGCTCAAGGGTGAAGGCGACGCCCAAGCCGCCCGCATCTACGGCGACGCCTTTGGACGTGACCCGGCTTTCGCCCAGTTCTATCGCAGCCTAGAGGCTTACAAGGCCACCTTTAACAAGCGCAGCGATGTGATGGTGCTTGACCCGCAAAGCGAGTTCTTCCGCACCTTCCGCGGCAACTTGCCCGGCGGCAAATAAACCGTGGGTGAATCGCCCGACAGCGCGCCAGTGTGGCTGCTGGTGCTGGGTTGGGTGCTCATCATTGAAGGCCTCATGCCCCTGGTAGCGCCCAGCCGTTGGCGCCACTGGGTGGAGCAGATGCGCGGCCTGCACGACGGGCAACTGCGTTTTTTTGGCCTGATCTTGGTGGTGCTGGGCTTAGGCCTGGTCTGGTGGGCCTTGTAGGGCCGCGCAAACTAGAATGCGGGGTTTGCCCGCAGGCGTGAATGGCCTCGGGCGATAACGCCTACTTAGCGCACCCTTGGCGCCTCTTCATGTCTGCTTGGCTACTGCCCGACCACATTGCCGATGTGCTGCCCGATCAGGCGCGGCACATCGAACACTTGCGCCGCCGTCTGTTGGATGTGGCGCAAG
>JAAFIY010000020.1 GCA_013297985.1 Comamonadaceae bacterium
GCTCGTCGTCAACCAAGCCATGCAGCAAATGGGCCTGGACCAAGCCCAAAACCTGGCCACGGTGTTTGACGGCATCACCCGCCACAACCCCGAAGGCATGTGGTTTAGGCGCTATGCGCAGACCGAGGGGTTTAAGGCTGCCGTGCAGTGGCGGGATAGCGGCAGGGACATTCCGGAAGGGGATGAGGCCCGGGCTTTGGCTGCGCAGATGAAGCGGGCGCCAGACCGCAGCGGGCTGTAACAGCGCATCTGCGGATTGGCGCTTGTCTAGCTGGTGTTGTGGCTCAATCGTTGCTAAAGCTATCCGTGCTACCCGCCCATTGCGCACCCGGGCGTGCCTGGACAAGCTCAGGCCGTCCGGGCTGAGCCATTACCGCCATCAGATCGCCTAGCGCCACAGGTTTGAACAGCAGCGGCACACCCGCGCGCTGCGCTTCGCGGATGCGCTCTGGCGCGGTGTCGCCGGAAATGAGCACGGCCGCCAGATCTGGCTGAATGGCGCGCACCGCTTGGATGGCGTCAATGCCGGTGATGCCGTCGCGCAAGCGGAAGTCACACAGCAGCAGATCAAGCCGGTGCAGTTGCGCCTCATGCGCGGCGCTGCTGACACCGTCTGCGGTGCAGACTGTGCAACCCAGCTCTTGCAGCAGCAAACGCATGCTTTCACGCACCAGGGGTTCATCGTCTACCACCAGCACAGACAGACCCCCCAAGGTGCTGGCTGACGAGTCTTCAGTAACGTGAGCACCACTTGGGGCAGCCTGGCGCGGCAAGCGCAATTCCACCGAGGTACCCGCGCCTAGCGCAGACCGCAGCTGGAGCTGCACCCCAAGAAGGTGGCACAGCCTGCGCACAATCGACAAACCCAGGCCCAGGCCCTGCGCTCGGTCGCGTTCATCGTTGTGGGCTTGATAGAACTCATCAAACACGCGGGCCTGGTCTTCCGGCGAAATGCCAATGCCGGTGTCTTTAACTTCCAGCACCGCCCATTCGCCATCCAGCCGGGCGCCGATGCGCACCTTGCCGCTGCTGGGGGTGAACTTCAGCGCGTTGTCCGTCAGGTTAGAAATGACCCGCGCCAGCAGCGTGGCGTCGGTGCGCACCCAAATAGGGTGCTGGGCATGCAGCTCCAAGCTCAGGCCTTTGCTGGCTGCCACCGGCACCACGGTGGATTGAAGCGATTGTACCAAATGGTCTAGGCGATGCAGGCGCATGTCGGCCTGCACCACGCCCGCATCGAGCTTGGACACATCCAGCAAGGCGTCCAACTGCCGCGACAGCATCTGATTGACTGAATTCAGATGACCAACGATTTCTGAAGTGGGGCCGTCCAGCGTGCGCAGCTTGAGCGCCGCCACCAGCACGCTCATGCTGTGAATGGGCTGTCGTAGATCGTGGCTGGCGGCGGCTAGAAAGCGGGTTTTAGATCGGTTGGCGGTATCTGCATTGGCCAACGCACGGGTCAGCTCCCCATTGAGCTGCTGCTCACCGAAACGCCAGGCGCAGGCCTCAAGGAACACGGCATGGGCGTGTTGGCCGATCACGCGCAGAAACCACAGGTACACGCCCAGCATGGCGCATATGCCGACTTGGGGCCAAGACTGATCAAACCAGCTAGCGACACCCCAGGCCGCTACCAGGCCCCACAGCATGGGTGCTGCAAACGCCATAAACACCCGTTGGAAGCCCGAGGTGGTGACCACCGAGACGGTGGACAAGGTAACCAAGACCAAGGTCAAGACGCTTTGAGTGGCCAGGCTCAACGCCGCAAATGCCAGCAGCGGAAGGGTTTGTACAAGCCCACTGCCCAACATCAATTGCCGGATGCGCTGGGTGCTTTGCTCGGCGTTGCCCAACAGCACCAAGCGCTCGGTGGATAGGTGGCGAAACATCCCGAATGCGGTGGCGGCCAGCCACCAGGCCCAGGGCCACACATCACCGGTGTCAAGGCTCCACAGAAACGCAAGTACGAAGTTGATAAAGATCAGCGCCAGATGCGAGCGCTGAGCTTGTTGCACAAAGAGTTGAACAAAGCGCTGGTGCGCCAGTGCTTGCACTGAGGCTGCCAGGGGCAAGGCCTCAGCGGCCGTCATCCGAGCAGACCCAGATCCAGAGCTCGGCACATAGCCTGCGATCGGCTTTGCACGCCAAGCGCTTGATAGACGGCCCAAAGATGGGCCTTTACCGTGCCCTCTGCAATGCCCAGCTCACGGGCGATGGTTTTGTTGGGCTTGCCTTGCAACAGCAACTGCAGCACGGCGGCCTGCTTGGCGCTAAAGGCGGGCGGGGCTTGAAGGCCGGGGGGCGGGTTCAGCGCCCGAATGGCCAGGGGCGGCAAATAGACGCCTCTGGCCATAGCCAGGCGCAGCGCATGAATAGTGACGTCTGGATCTGTGCTCTTTGGAATGAAGCCTGACGCACCGGCATCAATGACTTCGCGCACCAGGCGAGGATCTTCTTCCGCCGAGACAACCACCACGGGGGTGTCTTCAAAGAGCCGCTTCACGCTGTGCAGCGCCTCGAGCCTGCTGATGCCTGGCAGGTTCATATCGAGCAGAACGAGGTCAAAAGCGCATTTCAGCGCCGCTTGCTCAGCCTCGGCTACCCGTCCGACCCCTAGCACTGAGGCTTGCGCATTCAGGCCCGCCAGCAGCGCCTTCAGGCCTTCTCGATAAAGCGGGTGGTCATCAATGATCAAGACGTTCATCGCGCCTTGATCATAGGGACGCAGCGCCTGCTTCTGGCGGGCCTTCGGTTTACTGTTTGATAAACCTTCGTTTACTTGCTCTCAAGGGCTCCAGGCGGGACACCGGGTTCTTTGACCCGCCCAGCCACCGCGCTAACCGAGTCGCCCCTTGTGCCGCGCAATCTGCTCGCGCACCCGCACCGGCGCGGTGCCGCCCAGGGTTTGCCTGGCATTCAAACTGCCTTGCAGGCTGAGCACCTCAAACACATCGGCCTCAATGCTCGCGTGGAAGCCTTGCAGCTCTGCCAGTGGCAACTCGGTCAGATCAACGCCGCGAACGCTTGCGGCCTTGACGGCGTGGGCCACGGTTTCGTGGGCATCGCGAAAGGGCAGGCCCTTCTTGACCAGGTAGTCGGCCAGATCGGTGGCGGTGGCGTAGCCGCGCTGGGCGGCGGCGCGCATGGCGTCGGCGTTAACGGTGATACCGGCCAGCATCTCGGCAAAGATGCGCAGGGTGTCGGCCAGGGTGTCTACCGTGTCAAACAGCGGCTCTTTGTCTTCTTGGTTGTCTTTGTTGTAGGCCAGGGGCTGGCCTTTCATCAGGGTGATCAGGCCCATCAGGTGGCCCACCACGCGGCCGGTTTTGCCGCGGGCCAATTCGGGCACGTCGGGGTTTTTCTTCTGCGGCATGATGGAACTGCCAGTGGTAAACCGATCGGCAATTTTGATAAAGCCAAAGTTTTGGCTCATCCACACGATCAGCTCTTCGCTCAGGCGGCTGATGTGCACCATCACCAAGCTGGCGGCAGCGGCAAATTCAATGGCGAAGTCGCGGTCGCTGACGGCATCCAGGCTGTTTTGGCACACCTGCGCTTGGCCGTGCTCATCCACCATGCCCAAGGTGCGGGCCACGCGTTCGCGGTCTAGCGCATAGGTGGTGCCCGCCAGCGCGGCGCTGCCCAGGGGCAGGCGGTTGGTGCGGCGGCGCACGTCGGCCAGGCGTTCGTCGTCACGCGCAAACATTTCCACATAGGCCAGCAGGTGGTGGGCAAAGCTCACCGGTTGCGCTACTTGCAGGTGGGTGAAGCCGGGCAGGATCACGTCCACGTTTTGCTCGGCCACTTGCACCAGGGCGCGTTGCAAGTCAGCCAGCAGGCCGCGCAGGGTGTCGATCTCATTGCGCAGCCACAGGCGCACATCGGTGGCCACTTGGTCGTTGCGGCTGCGGCCGGTGTGCAGGCGCTTGCCCGCGTCGCCCACCAAAGCGGTCAGGCGGGCTTCGATATTGAGGTGCACGTCTTCCAAGTCCAGCTGCCAGGTGAACTGGCCGCTTTCGATGTCTTGGGTGATTTGCGCCATGCCGCGCTGAATGCTGGCCCAATCGGCTGCGCTCAGCAGGCCTTGGGCATGCAGCATCTCGGCATGGGCCAGGCTGCCTTGGATGTCCACGCGCCACAGGCGCTGGTCAAAGTTGACGCTGGCGGTGTAGCGCTTGACCAAGTCGCTCATGGGCTCGGCAAACAGGGCCGACCAGCCCGCTGATTTGTTGTGCAGTTGGGACGTCATGTGTAAACAGGGGGCTTGCAGGCATGCGCCCTGCGATACAACACAGGGCTATGACCCAATCAGATGAAGACGCAAGTCTATCGGTGCTGCCCGAGCGGGCAGAACCCGCGCCACCGCCAGTGTCCCGCACGGGCGCGGCCTGGGCGCTAGACACCTGCCATGTGGGCTTGGTGCTGCGCGCCGTGCTGGGCGTGCAGGTGGTGCTGGCGGTGGGCGTGGCCTTTGCGGCGGCCGACGCCTGGCGTTGGGCGCTGCAATGGGCCCTGAGCGGGCTGGCGGCATTGCCTGCGGTGATGCTGTGGCTGGCCGCAGTCTGCGCATTAAAGGGCGCGCTGGCCACCCAGCGGCCCTGGGCGGTGCATGCCGCAACCGGTGGCTTGGGGGCCTTGGCCGGTGTGGGCGCCACGCTGGCGTGGCAGTGGTTAGACGCCATCAGCAGCCCCGACGGCATCTCGGCCGGTGCGGCGCCTTTGGTGGCTGGCGGCCTCACGGGCCTGGTGCTGGCGCTGGCAGTGGTGGCGGCCTTGGTGTGGCGCCATCGGCTGCAGCAGCCCGCAGCCGCCACTGCGCGCTTGGCTGAATTGCAGGCGCGGATTCGGCCGCACTTTTTGTTCAACACCCTCAACAGCGCCATTGCCCTCATCCGCGCTGAGCCCGCGCGTGCCGAAGCCCTGCTAGAAGACCTGAGCGACCTGTTCCGCCACGCCCTGGCCGAGCCCGGTGCCAGCACCGATTTGGCGGCTGAGCTGCACCTGGCCCAGCGCTACTTGGACATCGAAGCCGTGCGTTTTGGCCCGCGCCTGCAGGTGCATTGGGATGTGGACGACGGTGCTTTGCTGGCCCGCTTGCCACCGCTGTTGCTGCAACCCTTGGTTGAAAACGCGGTGCACCACGGGGTGGAGCCCAGCCCTAGCGGGGCGCAGGTGTGGGTGCAGGCGCAAGCGCGGCGGCGCAGCGTGGTCATCAAGGTGATCAACACCTTGCCTGGGGGCTCGGGTGCGGCCGGGCATGGGCTGGCCCTGCCCAATGTGCGCGACCGCGTGGCGCTGCTGCACGACGTGAACGCCAGCACCCGTTGGGGCCTGCTGCCTGATGGCCGCTGGCAGGTGCGCATTGAGGTGCCGTATGAGTAACGCAGCGCCCCCGCTGCAGGTGCTGATCGTGGACGACGAGCCTTTGGCTCGCCAACGCATGCGCAACCTGCTGGCCGATTTGCAGCCGCAATTGCCCACGGTGGTGGCCGACGAACTGGCCACCGCCACCGCAGCCTTGGCGCGCCTGGCCCAGGGCCCCGCAGTTGACGTGGTGCTGCTGGACATCCACATGCCCGGCATGAACGGGCTGGTACTGGCCGACGCGCTGCGCGCCCAGCGCCAGCCGCCTGCGGTGGTGTTTGTCAGCGCCCATGCCGAGCACGCCCTGAAGGCCTTTGAGCTGCAAGCGGCTGACTACCTGACCAAGCCGGTGCGCCTAGAGCGTTTGCGGCAAGCGCTACAAAAATGTGAGCGCCTTGCGGCCTATTCTAGGGCGCAGCAGCCCGAAATGCCTGCAAGCGCCGCCATGCCAAGCGATGAGCCCGCCTTGGTCGTCACAGACCGTGGCCGCACCCAGCGCGTACCGCTGTCACAGGTGCTGGTGCTGCGGGCCGAACTGAAATACGTCACCGTGGTGACGGCGCAAGCGCAGTTCATCTTGGATGCCTCGCTCACCGACTTGGAAGCCCAGCACCCCCAGTGGCTGCTGCGGGTGCATCGCAGCGCTTTGGTTAACCGCCGTGCGGTGCGCAGCCTGCACAAGGCAGCCACCGATGAGGGCGAAGGCTGGGTGGTGGAGCTGGCCGGTTTGGCCGATGCTGTGCCGGTGTCACGCAGGCATGCGGCGGATGTGCGACAGGCCCTGGGCTTGGCTTAAGTGGAACTGCCGCCATGCCCGACAGGCTGGGTGGCCTGCCGCCGATGTGCGTCCACGATGGTTTGGTAGGCGTCTTCAATCTGCCGCACCCGCTGTCGAGTGGCAAACAGGCGATGGGCGCGTCGGTCTAGCAGGTGGTTTCGTAGCTGAGTGCGTCGTTTGGGGTCTGCGCCCAGCGACAGTGCCAGATGCACCATGGCGTTGTCGTCGGTGCAGGCCAGTGTCGGCAGGCCCGCTGCGTGCAGCAAGCTGCTGGCCACGCGCGAGGCAAAGGTGTCGCCCTGCACGGTGACCACGGGCACGCCCGCATACAGCGCATCGGTCGCGGTGGTGTGGGCGTTGCAGGTGAGGGTGTCCAACATCAAATCCATCTGCGGCAAGCGGGCCAGGTGCTGCGCTTTGGGCAGCACCGGCGCAAACACCAAACGCTCTGGGTTGATCTTGGCGTCTGCCGCGCGCTGACGCAGGCTTTGCATGGCCTGATCTGAGGTGGCCAGCAACCACATCACCGAGTTGGGTAATCCTTGCAAGACGCGCATCCAGACGCAGAAGCTGCGCCGATCGACCTTGCTCAGGTTGTTAAAGCAGCCCAGCACAGTGGCGTCTTCGGGCAGGCCTAGGGCCGCGCGGCTGGGCATGGCCGGGTCAATAGGCTGCTCGTCATCGGTGAGCTGATAGGTGTCGGGCAGGCGCCAGACCCTTTCGCTGTAGTCTGCGTCATGGCCCTGGGGCACCAGCACCGCATCGGCCAACAAGTAACCGATGGGCGCAATTCCAGTGGTGCCAGGAAAACCCAAGTAGTTCACCTGCACCGGCGCACAGGCACGCGCCAACACGCCGGGGCGCCCACCTCCGGTCAGGCCTTTGAGATCGACCAGCACATCGATTTGGTCGGCCGCCACGCGAGCAGCCAACTCGGCATCGCCCATGCGGTGGGCATCCACAAAGTGGTCGCACCCCTGGGTGGCGCGGCCCCGCCAAGCGCTGCTGTCGGGGTAGCCGACGTTGTAGCCCCAGACTTCAAACTGAGTGCGGTCGTGCAGCTCAAACAAACGCCCCGCCAAATGCATGGTGGGGTGGTCGTGAAAGTCAGACGACACATACCCCAAGCGCAGGCGCTGCCCCGCCGGCGGCAGCGGGCGCAGCGGCAGGGATGGGGCGCTGTAGCGGGCCGATTCGGCCTGGCCGATCTGGAACAGCTCGCGGCGAGAAAACGGTAGAAAAAGCGCATCAAAAGGCGACACATAGTCGGCCCAGTGGGCAGCTGGGCCCTGGCGCTGCAGGCGCCGCACCTGGGCCAGGTAGGCGTCGATACCCGCCCAATCGCCAGACTCGAGTTGCGCGCGGGTCTGATTGCGCCAAGCCATGGGATTGCGGGGGTCTAGGGCCAGTGCCTGCGCATACGCGCCGATGGCCTGGGTGTGTTGGTATTGCACGCTGTAGGCGTTGCCCAAGTTGACCCATACGCCGGGGTGGTCGGGCCGAAGCTGTGGGCCCGCCTGCACCCAGCCCCAGCCTTCGTCGTATCGGTGCTGCTCCAGCAACAGCATGCCCAGGTTGCTGGCGGCCAGGCCGTGGCGCGGGTTATGGGCAAGCGCTTGGCGAAACAGGGTCTCGGCCTGGGCCTGATGCCCGTTCATCCACAGGTCAAAGCCACGTGCGTTGAGCGCACCCGCCGCGTCGTCCTCAGCACCGGGCCCCTCAGGCGATGGGCTCGGTGCGGTCAGTGGCTGGGTCGGGGGCGCGGGCTGGGAAGCGCCAGGCGATGCTGCGCGGCGTTGCTGCCACCATTTCAACAAGCTCATGCGGGAGGGCAAAAGGTTGGGACAACGGAAAGTGTCCCATGGCGCGGCGGCAACCGGCTAAATCGTGCGGGCTAGACGGCCAGCAGCAAACCCCGCACATTGGCGTCCACAGGCAGGGCGTAGTCGTGCGCCGCCACGATTTCATTAGGCGTGGCGCCGCCGTAGGGGCGCACCAGTTTCAGGCTCACATACAGGGTCTGCCCACTGCTGCCGTAGGTGCCCACCAACACGGCCTGGGCTTCGTGGCTGCGGCTGACTTCTTCGACCTCGCGCGACAGCATCAATTCACCCACACCGCTGCGCATCCACAGCCGGTCGCGCAGTTTGAGTTCGGCGACACTGTAGCCGCGCTGCACCAGGCGCCCGGCCAGTTGTTCAGAGAACACGCGGCCCAGTCGGCTGGACTCGTACAGGCGGTCCACTTGCACCAGGGTGCCCACCAGCAGCGCGCCGCGGCTGTCGAGTACGGCGCGCGACAGCAGGGCGTCAATGGCCGCGTGGTTGACTCGCACCAGGTCGGTGGGACGGGCCTGCGCCAAGCTCAGCGTTTGCGCCACGCTGGTGCCGTACAGGTTGTCGTAGTACGAGGTACAGCCCCCCAACATGGGTGCCAACACGGGCATCAAAGCAGCTCCCGTGGCGGCGCGCAGCGCGGTGCGGCGAGACAGTGGTGTGTGGTTCATCCGCCCATCACCTCAAAGGTTTTGCGCAACGGTGGCGGCGGAGGCGGTGGTGGAGGCGGTGGCGGCGGTGGGGGTGCGTCGTACAGCACGCGGTCAACCGCTTCGATGTAGTAGACGTCGGTGGTGCTGGCCAACAGCCGGTCAGCGCGTTCGATGCGGGTGGTGACCAGCACCTCGGTGCGGGTGGGGCCACCCCCAGCCAAGCCGTTGAGTTCGCGGTTGCGCATGTCCAGCGCAAAGCCAATGCCGATGGCCGACGCGGCGGCTGAAAAATTGCTGTGCCTAAAGGCCAAGTCACGCGCCACACTCACACCCAGGCCCAGGCCGGTGAGCGGGTAACCGTTGCCGTTGCTGGCTTCGCTGGCGTGTTGCACCACTTGGGTCTCCACCAGCAGTGCCAAGGCACCAGGCACATTGGGGCGGGTGGTGATTTCAAAGCCTTGCTCCAACAAGCGCGCTTGCAGCAGCTTGCGAAAGCTTTGCTCAAACGCCCCGCCGTTGTCGCCGCCCACAAACACCAAGGGCGCCACGTCGCGGGTGTCTGGCCGCTCTTTGAGCTTGCCTTTCACACGCTGGCTAATGTCGGTGGCCAGTACATCCCAGTGGTGAACGGCGCGGGCTTTTTTCTGCCCGGTGATGGGGTAGTTGTCGGCCCGTGGCACGTCCAGCGTGTTGGCACAGCCCGCCAAGGCCACGGCAGCTGCCAGGGCCAAAGGGGTAAGGGCGCGCTTAGGATTCATGTCGCAGGATGCTAGGGCGACGCACTTGCGCGCAGTGGGTGCAAATGGTGGGGAAAAGCTTCGCTATTTGGGGGTTGGGATATGCCGGTGCTATTGAAAAGATAGCTGGATGCGGCGTGTTTTAGGGCGGTGGCGGCTGTTTTTGTGTTGAGGTTTTTTTGGGGCTTGATTTGGGCGCTCTGACCAGAAGCACAACAGCCGAGCGGGCAGCCCGATAGCTCCATGTCCCCCGAAGAGTCCACTGGACTCTTCTCCTCCTCTACTTACGCTATCGGGCCGCCCACTCGGCTGCTGCGCTTCCGTCACGGCAGTCGAATCGGGGGTGCTGCATCGGCTCAGCTCGTGGTGTGCGGCAGGGCCTTGGGGGCGCATGGATGCCGCCGAGGAACGCAGGGAGCACAGGTTGCGGCGAAGCCGTCCGCCGCAGCTGTTTGAGCGCAGCGAGTTCTGCGGCGGCCTGTGATCGCGAGTACCAGCAGGGCAGTTTGGCCGCATGCGGCCAAACCGGCGATTCCTTAAGCCCCGAAGGCCCTGCCGCACACCGCGTGCGGAAGTTCGTCACCGAAACAACCGCCACACGCCACCGGCGGCCAGTTCGTCCGACCGCTAAAAAACCGGCCGAACAAAATCACCCCGTGTTTCGCAACCCCGCCGCAATCCCGTTGATGCTGATGTGGATGCCCGTGCGCACCCGCTCGGTGGTCTCGCCCGCACGCCAACGCCGGATCAGCTCCACCTGCAAATGGTGCAGTGGGTCGATATAGGCGAATCGGTTACGGATGCTGCGCGCCAAGCTGGTGTTGGCGGCCAAGCGTTGTGATTGGCCGGTGATCTGGTTTAGCGCGTCCGTCGTACGCTGCCATTCGGCCTCGATGCGGCCAAACACGTTGCGGCGCAGCCGGGCGTCTGGCACCAGGGCCGCGTAGCGACCCGCCAGGGCCAGATCGCTCTTGGCCAGCACCATGTCCATGTTGGACAGCAGCGTGCGAAAGAAAGGCCAGTCGTGCTCCATTTTTTGTAGCAGCTTCAGCGCTTGAGCAGGGCGCATGGCCGGGTTTTCGTTGATGAAGGCATGCACCGCCGTACCAAAGCCGTACCAGCCCGGCAAGGTCAAGCGGCATTGGCCCCAACTAAAGCCCCAGGGAATGGCGCGCAGGTCTTCAATGCGCGGGCCGCTGGCGCCTGCGCGGGGGCGTGCGGCGGGGCGTGAGCCGATGTTGAGCTCTGCAATCTCGCGCACCGGCGTGGCGCTGAAGAAATAGTCGGCAAAGCCCGGCGTGTCGTACACCAACGCGCGGTAGGCCGTGCGGCTGAGTTCTGACAAGGTTTGCGCCGCTTGCAAAAAAGCGCGGGGCGCGGGTTTGGTGGGCTGCAGCAGAGTGGATTCCAGCGTGGCGGCCACCAGCGTCTCTAGGTTGCGGCGGCCAATCTCGGGGTTGGCGTATTTGCTGCCGATCACCTCGCCCTGCTCGGTCAGCCGAATCTGCCCGCGCACCGTGCCCGGCGGTTGCGCCAAGATGGCTTGGTAGCTGGGGCCGCCGCCTCGGCCCACAGTGCCGCCCCGGCCGTGGAACATTCGCAGCGCAATCCGGCTGGCAGGTACGGGTGGGTGACCGGGCGCATGCAAGCCGTCGCGGGCGAGTTCGTCAAACAGCGCCACCAGCGCAGTGCCGGCCTGGTACAGGCTCCAGTTGCTGGTGAAGATACCGCCGTCTTTGTTGCTGTCGCTGTAGCCCAGCATCACGTCTTGCTCGGCACCGCTGGCGGCCACCAGTTCGGCAATACCGGCCAAGCTGTAGAACTCGCGCAAGATGGTGGCGCTGTGCTGCAGGTCGTCAATGGTCTCAAACAGCGGCACCACGATGAGGTCGGCCATGGGCGGGTCGCCGGCATCGGTGGGGTGGGCGCGCAACACGCCGTGCAGCAGGCCGCATTCTTTTTGCAGCAGCAGCACTTCGAGCAAATCGCTCACGCTTTCGGTGTGGCTGATGATGCAGTGGCGCACCGCCGCGCTGCCATAGCGCTGGCGCATCTGGCAAGCGGTGGCAAACACATCCAACTCTTTGGTGGCCAGCGCGCTGTACGTGTGACCCGGCACGCGCAGCGCACGCGGGTCGCGCAGGGCGCTTAGCAGGCAGAGGCGGCGCTGGGCTTCGTCGAGTGCGGTGTAGTCGGCTTGCACCCGAGCGGCGGCCAACAGCTCGGCCACCACCACCTCGTGCTGATCCGAGCTTTGCCGGATATCGACCGTGCCCAAATGAAAGCCAAACACCTGCACCGCCCGCAGCAAGTGGCGCAGTCGCCCGTCGGCCAGGGCGTGCAGCCGGTGGGCGCGCAGGCTGGCGTCTAGCACCTGCAAATCGGCCAACAAATCCTGTGCGGCGCGGTAGGGGTTGCCCGGCGGCAGCGCGTGGCGGGCGGCGTCACCCCCGGTGAGTTCTTTGAGCGTGGCGGCCAGCCGGGCATACAGGCCGTTGACAGCGCGACGATAAGGCTCATCCGCGCGGTGTTCATTACCGTCGCCTGAGCGCTCGGCCAGCGCCAGCAGCTCGGGCGTGGCGTCAATCAGCCGGGCAGACAGCGACAACTCTGCCCCCAGCCGATAGAGCTCACGCAAATGGTGGCGCAGGGCCACATCGGCCTGGCGGCGCAGTGCCAAGGCCAGGGTTTGACCGTTGACATTGGGGTTGCCGTCGCGGTCGCCACCAATCCATTGGCCCATGCGAAAAAAGGGCTGGTCAACCGGTTCACCCAAGGCGTCTTCCAGCTCGGCATACAGGCGCGGGATTTCAGTGAGGAAGGTGGCTTCGTAGTAACTGAGCGCGTTTTCAATCTCGTCGGCCACGCTCAGGCGCGAAAAGCGCAGCAAGCGCGTGTGCCACAGCTGGGTGACATGGGCACGCAGGGCGCTTTCATTGGCGGCCAATTCGCGCTCGGCTAGCCGGTCGCGCTTTAAGCCGCTGGCCGCAGCGGCGTGGCCAATGGCATCGCGCTGAGTGAGCAAATCGGCAATCTCACGCTCAGCGTCCAGAATGCTTTTGCGCTGCACCTCGGTGGGGTGCGCGGTGAGCACCGGCGACACATGGGCACGCTGGAGCATGTCGGCCACCGCCTTGGGTGTGACGCCCGCCCAGCGTAGGCGTGACAAGGCCACGTCAATGCTGCCTTCTTGGGTGTCTCCTGCACGCTCATGCACCTCGCGGCGGCGAATGTGGTGGCGGTCTTCGGCCAAGTTGGCCAGGTGGCTGAAATAGGTAAAGGCGCGCACCACCCGCACGGTGTCGTCGGCCGACAAGCCTTTGAGCAATTTTTTCAAGGCCCGATCGGCCTCGGCATCGGCATCGCGCCGAAAGGCCACTGACAGGGTGCGCACCTGTTCTACCAAGGCGAAAGCCGCGTCGCCTTCTTGTTCGCGGATCACATCACCCAACAGGCGGCCCAGCAGGCGAATGTCTTGGGTGAGCGGTTGGTCACCCGAGCGCGGGCGGCGTGCCGGGGCGGCGGTGTCTGCGGTTTTGGCGGTGGCAGCGGGCATGGCGAGCCTGAATGACGGGCAGATGAGCTGGACGCTACAAAAAACAGAGCGCCTCAGGGAGTCTGCAAGCGCGGTGTAGCCAGATGCTAGCATCGCTTCGGTTCGACACGGGTTCGAAACACGGCGCCTGCGTGCATGGCCGTGCCAAGCCCTGCCGCGCCCCACGCCCGCCTTCAGTCCATGCCGCCCATGACCTTCACCATCGCCACCCGCGAAAGTCGCCTTGCCCTGTGGCAGGCCCAACATGTGCAAGCGCTGCTAACGCAAGCAGGAGCCCAGGTACAGCTTTTGGGCATGACCACCCGGGGCGACCAAATCTTGGATCAGTCTTTGAGCAAGGTCGGCGGCAAAGGCCTGTTTGTCAAAGAGCTTGAAATGGCCTTGGCCGATGGGCGGGCTGACCTGGCGGTGCATTCGCTCAAAGACGTGCCCATGGACTTGCCCGCGGGCATGGCCCTGGCCTGCGTCATGGCCCGCGAAGACCCGCGCGATGCGCTGGTGTCGCCGCGCTACGCATCGCTTGACGCATTGCCCCCGGGCGCGGTGGTGGGCACCAGCAGCTTGCGGCGGGTGGTCTTGCTCAAAAGCCTGCGGCCCGACTTGCGTGTGGAGCCCCTGCGCGGCAACCTCGACACCCGGCTGCGCAAGTTAGACGAAGGGCGTTACGACGCCATCGTGCTGGCCCGTGCGGGCCTGCTGCGGCTGGGTTTGGCCGAGCGCATTGCCTACACCTTTGAACCACACCACATGCTGCCCGCAGCGGGGCAGGGTGCCTTGGCCATTGAAACCGTGGCGCATCGCGCGGATGTGGCCCAGGCGCTGGAGCCTTTGGCACATGCGCCCACCTGGTTGGCGGTGGAGGCGGAGCGCGCTGTGAGCCGCGCCTTGGGCGGCAGTTGTTCGGTGCCTCTGGCGGCGCATGCGACCTTTGAAGCGGTAGACGCCATCGGCGCGGTGCAGCGCATGGTGCTGCAAGCGGCCTGGGGTGATCTGACCGGTGTGACTGATGCCTGGGCGAACGGCGCGAGGCGTTTGCTGACCGCGCAGGGCCATTCCGATGTGCAAACCCTCGCAGAGGCGCGCACCTTGGGTGAACAAGTGGCCCAGCTGCTCAAAGCCCAGGGTGCCGGGGCGATCCACTAAAAGTGCAGCGGTGACGCCAGCGCCTTTGATCGTCACCCGGCCCGAGCCCGAAGCCTCCGACTGGGTGGCACGGCTGGCTGGGCGCGGCATTGCGGCGCAGGCCCTGCCGCTGTTGTTCACGCAAGCAGCCGCCGCAGACGTTGCGCAGCGTTGGCAGGGGGCCTTGAGCCGCTTGGCGCAGGCCCCCTCAAACCACTGGCCCCAGGCTTGGATGGCCGTTAGCGCGCCCGCTGTGCGCTTTGCCCAAGCAGCGGCGGGTCCGCTGTGGCAGCCTGCCGGGTGGGCAGCGGGGGGCATCGACGCATGGGCCACTGGGCCCGGTACACGCGGCGCTTGGATAGCTGCCGGTTGGCCCGCCGCATCGGTGTGGGCACCGCCCGCGGATGCGCCCCAATTCGACAGTGAAGCCCTGTGGTCGGTGGTGCAGGCCCGGGTGATCTCTGGCGCCGCGCCGCGCCCGGTGTGGCTGCTGCGTGGCAGCGATGCCAGCGGCCAGGCCCAGGGTCGAGACTGGTTGCTTCAGCAACTCCAAAACCTGGGCGTACCAGTGGCCAGTTGGCCGGTGTACCAGCGCGTGGCCAGGGACTGGACCCGCGATGTGCAGCACCAAGTCGATGGTGCTTTGGCCCAGGGCGCCGTCTGGCTCTTTAGCAGTTCAGAGGCTCTGGGCCATTGGCATGCGCAGTTGCGCCACCGAGCTGATGGGGTGGCCCGCGCCCGCCTGTTGGTGACGCATCCGCGCATGGCTGAGCGGGCGGCGCAGTTGGGTCTGGGTGTGAGCCAAGTGTGGGTGTGCAAGCCCGATTTGGACGCGGTCGCGCAAGCCTGGGCGCAAGCCAGCCGTGCCCTCTGAAGCCATCGCGCCGCGCCCGGTGCGCGGGGCACGCGCTGCCTACAATCCATCGCATGTCTGAGCCCCTTGCCGCCCCACCGATGGCCGCGTCTGATCCGACGCCTGCAGCCGCCGTGGCGCCCGACGCCGCAGCCAAGGTGCCGACGTGGGTGTGGGCGGTGCCCAGCACCTTGGCGCTGGTCGCGTTGGCCCTGGCGGCTTCGCTTTGGCAGCGTTTGAGCAGCATCCAAGAAAGTCTGGCCCGCCAAACGGCCGATTCAGCCGCGCAGGCCATTGAAGGCCGCACCCTGGCGCGCCAAGCCATGGACCAGGTGCGCGATTCCGCGGGCCGCCTGGCACTGGCCGAATCCAAGCTGGCCGAAAGTACTCTGCAGCGCGGCCAGTTGGAAGAGTTGATGCAAAGCCTGTCGCGCTCGCGCGATGAAAACTTGTTGGTGGACATTGAAGCCGGTCTGCGGCTGGCGCAGCAGCAAGCGCAGCTCACGGGCAGCTTAGAGCCCTTGGTGGCGGCGCTCAAATCGGCCGATCAGCGCATCTCGCGCGCTGCGCAACCGCGCCTGGCGCTGGTGCAGCGCGCCGTGCTGCGTGACCTGGAACGGGTGCGTGCCACCCGTGTCACCGACGTGCCGCAATTGCTGCAGCGCCTGGATGAGATGGTGCGCCTCGTGGACGAGATGCCCTTGGCCAATGCGGTGGGCGCGGCGCCTGAAGCCAAGGGCACCGATGGCGCCCGCGCCCGTGGCGGACCTGATCCAGCCGCGTCGGCCGTCAGTGCCGACTGGCAGCAGTGGTGGCAGCGCTGGTGGTCAGCTGTGCGCAGCGAAGCGACGCAGTTGGTACGCCTGAGCCGCATCGATCAGCCTGACGCGGCTTTGCTCAGCCCTGAGCAGTCGTTCTTCGTACGCGAAAACATCAAGCTCAAACTGCTCAACGCCCGGCTGGGTCTGTTGGCGCGGCAAAACGATTCCGCTCGCAGCGATCTGCTGGCCGCGCGTGCGGCGGTGCAGCGCTACTTTGATGTGGGGGCGCGCAAAACGGCGCTGTGGCAGCAGGCCATGGAAGAGGCCAGCGCCCAGGCTCAAAGTGGAGCTATCCCTGGCTTGGACGATTCACTCACCGCCCTGGCCGCTGCGGCCGCCGGGCGCTGAGCGGGCGGCTCGGCCCCAGTCCACCGTTTTCTCAATCGCAGGCACCGAAACCTCCATGCGCATCGCACTGTGGCTGTTGGGTTTGGGCGCTGCGGCGGTGGCACTGGCGCTGGCGGTGGGCACCAATCCAGGCTCGGTCACGCTGTTTTGGGCGCCGCATCGCATTGATATGTCGTTGAACCTGGCAGTGCTGCTGGCGCTGCTGGGTTTTGTGTTGGCCTGGGTCGGCGCGCGCGCGGTGGCGGCCCTGTTGTCACTGCCTGCGCAGGCCCGTGCCTGGCGGCGCCAGCGCACAGAGCGGGCCTTGCTGCACGCCCTGGCAGATGCCCATGCGCAGTTGGCTGCCGGGCGCTTTGTGCGGGCCCGCAACGCCGCCGAGCAAGTGGTGCGCCTGCACGCCCTGCTAGCCACGGCGCCCGACACCCTGGCGCCCACCGCGCAGGTGCTGATCGCCGCCCGCCTAGCCGCTGCAGAGGCAGCCCACGCCTTGCAAGACCGTGCCCGGCGCGACGAGCACTGGCACCAAGCCCAGCGCGGCCTTAATACGGGGACTGATCAGGTGTTGCTGGACGCCTTGCGGCTGCGCGCGGCCCGCTGGCGCGTCGAAGACCGAGAACCAGCCCAGGCGCTGTCCTTGCTTGACAGCTTGGGCCAAGGCGCGGTGCGCCGCACGCAAGCCCTGCGCCTGAAACTGCAGGCGCACCAGGCCTTAGGTGAACCTGGCCCTGCCCTCGACGCCGCCCGGCTATTGCACAAACACCGAGCGTTTGCGGGCGGTACGGGCGAAGTGATCGTGCGCACCCTCGTGTTGGAAAGCCTGGCCCAAGCCCGCTCACCCAGCCAACTGCAAAGCGCCTGGGATGCCTTAGAGCCTGCTGAACGGCAGTGGCGCGATGTGGCGCTGGCAGCCACCGAGCGCTGGTTGGCATTAGGCGGGGACGGCGCCCGCGCCACCCAGTGGCTGCAGCCTGCCTGGGACGAATGCTTGCGCCAGCCCGCGCAGTGGACGGCCGAACAGCGCACCCGGCTGGTGGGCGCATTGGCCACCGCCTGCGCGCGTGGGGCGGGCCATCCGCACGACGATTTGGGCGACGACGGGGCTGGCTCGGTGCTCCCAGCGGCCAAAGCCAGCAGCCCGGGCAGTGCGCTGCTCAATGCGTGGCTGGTGCGTTGTGAACAGGCGGTGCTGCAGTTTCCGCAGGTGGGTGAATTTCACTTTCTGGCGGCGGCCGTGTGCCGCGAACTTCAGCTGTGGGGCAAGGCCCAGCAATGGCTGTCAACCAGCTTGGTGGGCCTGGGCGCTGGCCACCCCATGCGCCCCCTGGCTTTGGCCTGGCTGGCCGAGCTGGCCGAGCAGCGGGGCGACGCCGCTGTGGCCCTGGGGTATTGGCGCGATGCGGCCGGGGCCCGCTCGGGCGCCGCCGCGCCACGCTGAATAGCTGCGCGTGTTAGCCGCTGCTTTAGCTTGAGCTTGAGCCAGCGGGACGCGGACGAGTGGGCGTCACAGGCGCCTCTACCGTGGCCTTTTGGCCGTCGATTTTGTTGGTGCGCATGTATTCGTCCATTTCTTTCCAGCCGGTAAAGATCTGGGCTTTGGACGAGCGCGGGTTCAAGTTAAAGCAGTCTTCAATGCTGCGCAGGCCGTGGCGGCAGGCGGCGCCTTGGGCGCGGGCATCGGCTTCGCGCGCCAGCACCACCGGATCTGGACCCAGACCGGGGATTTTCTCGATGTCGAATTCGCAGCCCGCCAAGGTGGCAGAGGCGACGACGATCAAGCCTGCGGCCAGGCGCTTAGAAGGGCTCATATCGGCATTATCGGCAGCGCTGCGGGGCAATTAAAGGCCAAGTTAGACGAAAAAACCCGCCAGACGTTGCCGCTTGGCGGGTTTTGTAGCTGGCAGCGCCTTGGGCGGCGCCCAAGCCCGCTCAGTCGTTCGAGCCGCCTGCCAAGCCCAGCAGGGCCAACAAGCTTTGGAACACGTTGAAGATGCTCAGGTACAGAGCCAGGGTGGCGCTGATGTAGTTGGTTTCACCGCCATCAATGATGCGCTTCAGGTCATACAACATAAAGGCGCTGAAGATGCCGATGGCCATCACCGAAATCACCATCATCATGGCCGACGAGCCCACGAACACGTTGACGATGGCGCCCACCATCAACACCAGTGCGCCCACCATCAGCCACTTGCCCATGCCCGACAAGTCGCGTTTGATGACGGTGGCCAAGCTGGCCATCACAAAAAACACGCCAGCAGTGCCGGCAAAGGCCGTCATGATGAGTTCAGAGCCGTTCTTGAAGCCCAGCACCATCGCGATCATGCGCGACAGCATCAGGCCCATGAAGAAGGTAAAAGCCAACAGCACTGGAACGCCAGCCGCTGAATTCTTGGTTTTCTCAATGGCGTACATGAAGGCGAAGGCGCCGCCCAAAAACACGATCAGGCCCACGCCGCCTGACAGGCCTCGGGTGATGCCGGTGGCCACGCCCACCCAGGCGCCCAAGACGGTGGGCAGCAGGCTCAAGGCCAGCAGCCAGTAGGTATTGCGCAGCACGCGGTTGCGCTGCTCGGCCGAGACGGCACCGCCGTAGTCGGCTTGCGTAAGCATGGTGCTCTGGTCGTTCATGAGAAAACACTCCTTGGAGGTAAGCCGCACAGACTGGCGGCAAGCCAATAGTAGATGGGGGCGAAAACCCCGGTGCAAGAGCCCCCGTGGCTCCTAGTGTTTGCAGGGTGACTGCCCGGTTACGGCCCGGCAAATGCCGGGTTGCCTTGAGCCCGACTATGCTCCACGCCCGCAGCCACGGCTGTGTCGATCTGTGTCCAAACCCTGCAAACTCAATGAAAAACACCCCAACGCTTGAACTGGCCGACGTCAAACAAATCGCCGCTGCGGCCGAAGCCGAAGCCCTGGCCAACAAATGGGCGGTGAGCGTCGCCATTGTGGATGCAGGCGGCCACCTGCTTTGGCTGCAGCGCTTGGACGGCGCGGCGCCCATTTCCGCCCAAATTGCGCCCGCCAAGGCCCACACGGCCGCCTTGGGCCGCCGCGAAAGCAAGGTGTATGAAGACATGATCAACGGCGGGCGCCAATCGTTCTTGAGCGCACCGGGCTTGAGCGGCCTGCTCGAAGGCGGCGTGCCCATCGTCAAAGACGGCCAGCACATCGGTGCCGTGGGCGTAAGCGGCGTGAAAAGCGCAGAAGACGCGCAGATCGCCCGGGCTGGCATCGCCGCCCTGGGTTTGTGAGCAGTCTGGCGACAAGCCCTTAAAAAAATCGGCCAGCTGCGCCCTAAAAACGGGCGTAAGCAGCTACAAAAAATGTAGCAAATGGCCGATTGGCCTAGCAAGCCAGGCTAAGGCGCGGGTGTGGGGTCGGTGATAAAGCCGATCTTGCGCATGCCTGCTTGCTGGGCGGCGGCCATGGCCTGTGCCACGGCCTCATAGCGAACGGCGCGGTCGCCGCGGATGTGCAGCTCAGGCTGCGGTTGCTCAGCCGCTGCGGCGCGCAAACGCCCGGCCAAGTCTTTGGCCGGCACCGGCTGCTCGTTCCAGAAATATTGGCCCTGGGCATCCACGCTCAAACGCACGGTTTGCGGCGGCGTGGGCGGCACTTGGTTGGTGGCGCGCGGCAAATCAATCTGCACGCTGTGCTGCATCACCGGCACGGTGATGATGAAGATGATCAACAGCACCAGCATGACGTCCACCAGCGGCGTCATGTTGATTTCGTTCATCACCTCGTCGGTTTCGTCTTGGGTGCCGAAGGCCATGGGGTGCGCTCCGTTCAGGCCTTGGGGGTGGGGGCGGACTGCACCCGCGAACCCGTCACAAAGTAGGCGTGCAGATCGTGCCCAAAGCGATTGAGCTGGCCCACCACGTTCTTGTTGCCCCGCACCAGGGCGTTGTAGCCCAGCACGGCGGGGATGGCCACTACCAGGCCAAAGGCGGTCATCACCAAGGCTTCGCCAATGGGGCCCGCCACCCGGTCAATGGTGGCTTGGCCCGCCGCGCCAATAGACAGCAGCGCGTGATAGATGCCCCACACCGTGCCGAACAAGCCAACAAACGGCGCCGTGGAGCCCACCGAGGCCAGCACCGCCAGCCCCGACTGCAGCCGCGCAATCGCGTCGTCAATGCTGTTGCGCAGGCAGCGGGTGAGCCAATCGGACACGTCCATGCCGTCGCGCAAAGAGCGGGCCTGCGCAGTGGCCGCCGGTTGGTTGAGGTGCGCACTGCCTTCACGGGCGGCTTGGGCCAGGGCCACAAAGGGGTTGTCTTCTGCGGCGCCCAGGCGGTGCAGGCCCTGATCCCAATCGGCGGCCTGCCAAAAGCCTTCTACCGCACGCGCCTGGGCAGCATGGCGGCGCAGGCCCAGTGCTTTCAAGATGATCACCAGCCAACTGGCCACCGACATGGCCAAGAGCAGCAGGGCCACTGCTTTGATGACGGCGTCGCCCTGGGCCCAGACCTGCATCAGGCCCATTTGCTGGTTGAGGTTGTCGTTCATGCGCTATTCCAAAACAAAGTTGATCGGTACGTTAAACCACATGGCTTCTGGCACGCCGCCGCGCTTGCCAGGCACATAGCGCCAGCGCAGTACGGTTTGTATCGCCGCTTGATCCAGCCGTTCAAAGCCGCTGCTGGTGCGCACCTCGGCGCGCTGGGCGTTGCCGTCGGCGCCGATCAGCACCCGCACCACCACGCGGCCTTGCTCGCCCATGCGGCGGCTGAGCGCGGGGTACACCGGTTTGGGGTTTTGCAGGTAGTCGGCGTCGGTGGAGGGTAGTTCCACCTTGGCCGGTGGCGCCTGCGGCGGCGCGGGTGGTGCGGTCGTTGGGGTGGGCGCCGGCGCGGGTGGCGCAGGGGCGGCCGCAGCGGGTGCCACCGGGGCCGAAATAGGTGGCAGCGCTGCGGCTGGCGTGGTTATGCCAGTGGGTGCAGCCGGCGCGGGGGTGGGGTCGGCAATGGCCAGCGGCATGGGCGCGGGGGCAGGTGCCGGTACAGGTGGCTTGGGCGCAAGGGCGCTGGCGACCGGCGGCGGTGGTCTGCTGGGTGGCGGCGGCGGCGGCGGCGGCGGTGGGGGAGGGGGCGGCGGCGGTGTCACCACGGGCGGCGGGCTCAGGCTGGCCAATACCTGCGCGGGCACGATCAGCTCCACCGTGCGGCGCAGCAGCCCGGCATTCAATGCCCACAGTGCGGCGCCATGCAAAACCAGCACACCGCCCACCACCGCCCAATCACGACTGCGCAAACGCCTCAACCTCTGTGGAGCGCACCGACGGCATCACCTGCCGAGTTGCTATCAATTAAATAGCGCCTTGCGGCGTCAAATGGCCGGTAGCGCCGCTTTTATGCAAATAAAGCACCGCGCTGGCGGCACGACCGCCCGCACAGGCGGCTTCCGCATGCACCTGGCGGGCGCAGTCTTCACAGCGGCCACATTGGGTGGCTACGCGCAGCTCAAACTGAAGCTCGTCGAAGCTTACGCCCTCGCGCGAGCGCTGGGCAATGGTGCGGTCTGACACCTGGTGGCACACACAGACGATCATGGTGAAGTGCAGGGCTGAGTCAGTGGCTGGACGTGGGACGCGGTGCTGAGGACTACTAGGCGCTAAGCGCTCGGGTGACCTCATGCAGCGCGGGGCGATTATAAATACGAATCGATCTCATTTGCAATGCCAGAGTGTGGCCTTGGGTTGTAGGTGGCTGGGTGCAGCAACAGGCCTGTCGGCGCGGGCTGGTCAAAGTGGGCCCAACCGCACAGGGCCTGCGCCATTTGCACCTCATCGCGCAGCAGGCGCAGCACCTGCGCCACCCCAGCCGCACCGCCTGCCGCTAGGCCCCACAACACCGGCTGGCCTACCAGGACGGCCTGCGCGCCCAAGGCCAGTGCCTTGATCACATCGGTGCCGCGGCGGATGCCGCCGTCCACCAACACCGGCAGCGCGCCGTGACCCGCCTGGGCCAGCGCGTGCGTCACGCGCGGCAGGGCGTAGGCCGTGGGCACGGCGGTGTCCAGCACCCGCCCGCCGTGGTTGGACACGATCACGCCCGCCGCGCCGTGCTCGGCTGCCAGACAAGCGTCCTGTGGGTGCAGCACGCCCTTGATCCACACGGGCAATCCGCTGTGGCGGGCCAGCTCGGCCAGGTCTGCCCAGCGCGCGCCGTGTTGGGCGCGGCCCTGGCACCAGGCCTGGCGGTCTGACACGCCAGTGGCAGCTGGCGGCAAGTGGATGGCCCGCACGTGGGCCGGGCGCACGAAGCCGCTGCGCAGTTCTGCATCGCGCATGCCGCTGACAGGCGCGTCCACGGTGCAGACCAGCGCTTCATAGCCCGCGTCAACGGCTTGGGCAGCGAGACGATGCACATCGGCGCGGTCGGCTGTGGGGTATAGCTGCATCCACAAGGGGCCGCGACCCGGATCGTCTTTGATAGCCTGGGTCACCGCAGTCAGCGGCGTGCTGGCCTGGGCGCTCAGCACATACCCCACGCCCTGTGCGCTGGCGGCCAATGCGCTGGCCAGTTCGCCATCGGGGTGCGCCAGGGTCTGGTAGGCCATGGGCGCCACCAGCAGCGCACTGGGCCAGCGGCGGCCCATGAGCTGGATGCCGTCATGCCCAGTGCCCAGGTCAGTCATCACCCGGGGGCATAGCTGCCATTGCTGCCAGGCGGCCGCGTTGGCGCGGGCGGTGTGGCCGTCAGCCGCGTGGCCGCATAAGTAGGCCCAATGGGCGGGTGGCAGCTTCGCTTGGGCAGCGGCATGCCAGTCAGCCAAGGTGCGCGGCGCGCTAGTCAGGTGTGGCTCCATTGGCGCAGCAGGTTGTGATACACGCCCGCTAGCGCCACGGTGTGGGCGTTGTCGCCGTGCGCTTGGCGCAAGGCGGTCAAGGCGCTATCAAGTTGCCACAGCAGGGCGCGCTGGGTGTTTTGGGGCACCAGGCTTTCAATCCATAAAAAACTGGCCAGCCGCTGCCCTCGGGTAACGGGTCGCACCTCGTGTACGGCGGTGGCGTCATACAGCACCGCGTGCCCGGCCGGCAGCTTGATGCCGGTACTGTGGCCCTCGATTTGAAGCTCACCGCCTTCATAGTCCGCCGGGTCACTAAAGAACACGGTGACGGACAAGTCGGTGCGCAGCGCCGTGCCGTCGGCCAACAGGCGCACCGCCTGATCCACATGCGCGCCATAGGCTGGTGCCTGGGGGGTGTAGCGGTTGAACTGCGGCGCAAACACACGCCGGGGCAGTGCATATGACAGCACCGCAGGTGAACGTTGCAGCGCTTGCAGGACCAGGGCGCGCAAGGCGTCGGCATGGGGGGCATCAGTGGCCAGTTGCTGGTTGCGCTTGACCGCGGCAGCTTGTGGGCCCGCCGTGCGGGCGCCATCGGTCCAGGGCCCCGCAGCCAGCCAAGCTTGTGCTTGTTGCACTTCTTGCGGCTGCAAAAGCGCCACGGTGTTCACAGCAGACATGGGCTGGGCGGCTTAGAACCGGCTGCTCAGGGTGAGCTGCACCAGCCGCCCCGCGCCCGGTACGTAGTGGCCGCGATACAGCGCATCGGCGTAGTACTTGTCGGTGAGGTTGCTGATGTTCAAGCGCAGGCTGGTGGCGGCGTTCACGGTGTATTCAAGCAGTGCATCGGCCGTGGCGAAACCGGGCGCTTCCCAAGCGGGCGCGGTGACGTCGGCGGGCGATTGGCGAGCGCGGAAATTGATACCGCCGCCCAGACGCCAGTGGCTGCTGAGCTGGTAGGTGCTCCACACCGTGCCGCTGTGGCGGGGGCTTAAGCCAGGGCGATCGCCCACCCGATTGCCCACGGTGGTGGCGGTGGACGCGGCGCGGTCCACCCGCGCAATGGGCATCCACACATACGACGCATACACCTCCCACAGGGGCGTGATACGCCCGGCCACGTCTAGCTCAACACCTGCGCTGTGCCGCTGGCCTGACAGCAATAGCCGGGTGGCGGCGGTGTCGGGGTCGGTATTGCGTTCATTGAGCTTGGTGGTGCGAAAGACTGCGAATCGGGTGGACACGCGCTTGTTTGCTGATTCGATGCGCCCGCCGAGTTCGATGTTGCGGCTTTGTTCGGGCGGGGTGTTGGCGCTGAGGGCGTTGTACGAATAGGTGTCGCCCGAGGTGTTGAACGAGGTGCCCCACGCGAAGTGAAGCGAATGCCGATCGGTGGGCTGCCACAGCGCGCCTAAGCGCTGGCTCCAATCTGAAATGGTCTGGCTGTAGCTGACCTGCGCAATCGGTTGCGCGGCGTTGGCCGGCAAGTTGAACTGGGTGTAGTTGCCGCGCATTTGGTCATAGCGCACGCCACCTAGGAGCTTGATGGTGGGGGTGATGTGTACCAAGTCTTGGGCATACACGCCCACGGCGGTGTTTTCAAAGCGCGACGCATCGCGCAGATTGCGCAGCCCTTCGTCGATGCTGGGGCCCACGCCGCTGTCACTGGCAGCGCCCAAGTTGGTGGGCGGTTTAACGGGCACCACGCCGCCTTGCGCAGCGGTAAACGGTGTCTGCACGTTCTTGCGTTCACGCGCCAAGTCAATACCGGTGAGCACTTCATGTTTGAAGCCCCAGGCACTGAACTTGGCGCTGAAATCACTTTGCACTTGCGCCGTTTGCACCTGTTGAATCTTGAGGTTGGTGCCGCGCGTCAATACGGTGTTGGCCGATAGGTTGGCGATGTCCACCGCTTGAGGATTGGTGACAGCGCCGGTGGTGGGCGCAAAGCGAATGGCGCTGGCGCGCAGGTCGCGGTTGTAGTCGCCTAAGCGCACTTGGGTGACGAGTTCCACCTCGCGGCTGAAGCGGTGGGTGTGGCGCAGGCCTGCCACGCTAGCTTGGCCGTGGTTGCGGTCACTGCCCATGCCGTAGTAGCCGGTAGGCGCCAGGCCCGGAATCAGCGTGGTGCTGGCCGAGCTGTCGCTGGCGCGCGGCCGAATCCAGGGCAGGCCGTAGTTGATGCCGTTGCGGTTGTCTAGGCTGAGCAGGTCGATTTGGAATTCATTGCGCTCGCCCACCCCGGTGCGCCAGCTGAGCGCGCCGCCGCTTTTGTCAATCGTGCTGCCAGCGCCGTTGTTGTTGGCGCGGTTGGCCATCAGGTTGATGCGCAGCGCGCTGGAGTCGCCAAGCTTCCAGTTGAAATCACCCGTTACGCGGCGGTAGGTGTGGCTGCCCAGGGTCAGGTCCACTTGGTGTTCATCGATCAGCTGCGGCGTCTTGCTGACTTGGTTGACCACACCGCCAGTAGAGCCACGGCCAAAGAGCATCGAGGCCGAGCCGCGCAGAACTTCCACCCGATCCAACCAAAAGGTGTCGCGGTCGTAAAAAGCGGGATCGCGCAGGCCGTTCAAGTAAATGTCGCCCGTGGTGGCCAGTGAATAGCCGCGCAGGCGGATGTCTTCTTCGCCGCCTTCGGCCGCCTGAAAGGTGATGCCTGCGGTGTTGCGCAGCGCGTCTTTTAGGGTGTCTAGATTGCGCTCGTCCATGAGCTTTTCAGTGACCACGGTGATGGATTGCGGCACGTCGCGCAGCGCTTGGTTGCCTTTGCCCACCGTGGTGGTGGTCGCGCGCAAGCTGTCTTTGCCCTGGGGGGTGTCTGCCGACTCGGTGACGGTGACGGCTTTGAGGGAGCGCGTTGGCTCAGCACCTGGCACCGGGGCTGGCGACTGCGCCCAAGCCTGACAACCGGCGGCCAGAAGCAGGGCGCCCAGGGGCAGCACGGCAGGGTGGGTGTGGGCTGGGGCGTCCGCTGCGGGGCTTTCAGAGACAAGCGGGGCGCGGTAAGGAATCTGCATGGTTTTTTGGCGAATGGCTGGAACAACACGAGCGAGATCCCCCTGGGTGGCCCGACGCTCTCACCGACGAGCGCGGGGCAACGGAGCCTATGGGCTTGCGAATCTCAGGGTTGAGTGTATTGCAAATGCGAGTGATTCGTATTTGCTTAATTGGAGAGATGGTGGGTTCCGCGAGTTTTCGCCCTAGCGCAGACGATGTGCTGTGGCCGTAGCCGCCCGGCGGCCAAGGCAGCAAGCCGCGCGGCGTTTTGGGGCTATTCCGGCGTCTCTACGCCAGAACGTGCTACATATTCAATAGCAAGCGAGCGCTGCGCAAGCGCCCGCGCCTTGGCTGCGGGCGCCCTAGCTGGCGTCGTCCATTTGGCTTTGCAGGTAGTTCTGCAAGCCCACTTTCTCGATCAGCTCCAGCTGCATTTCCAGAAAGTCGATGTGCTCTTCGGTATCTTGCAGGATGCTCTCCAACAGCTCGCGCGACACGTAGTCACGCTTGGCTTCGCACTCGGCGATACCTGCTTTGATGGTGGCTTGGGCGCCACGCTCGCTGGTCAGATCGCACTTCAGCACCTCGGGCACGCTTTCGCCCACCAGCAGCTTGCCCAAGTCCTGCAAATTGGGCAGGCCGTCGAGCATGAAGATGCGGTCCATCAACTGATCAGCGTGCTTCATTTCGCCGATGGACTCTTCGTACTCTTTCTTCGCCAGCTTGCCAAAGCCCCAGTGCTTCAGCATGCGGTAGTGCAAGAAATACTGGTTGATGGCTGTCAGCTCATTCTTGAGCTGGGCTTGCAGGTGGGTGATGACAGTGGGGTCGCCTTGCATGGGAGTATCCAGAGAATAGAGATCCATACCGTACGTTAGCGCATCTCCGATCTGGTCAGCCACAACCCCAAAGACGGTGGGCCTTCACAGCTCGCGCAATACCTGCGTCAGGTGGGCCAGATCAGACGCGTCGTTGTAGACATGGGGCGACACGCGCAAAGCCTGCCCGCGCACCGACACCACGATCTTTCGCTCGGCCAGGGCCTGCTTGACGGCTTGGGGCTGCAAACGGGCAGGCAGCTTGATGCCAAAGATGTTGGCAGCGCGATCATCCTCATCGGCCACATCAAACCCGGCGGCGCAAAGCGCTTCAACACAAACGCTTTCAATACCCAGCAGATATCGCCGGATTTGCGCCGGTTGCCACTGCAGCAAGAGCTGGGTGCAAGCGTCCAGCATGTGGATCAGCACCGGGGACGCGCGCAAGGCCGTGTCAAACCGTCGCATGTCGGGCGCATAGCCGTCTTGATAGTCCACCAAGGTGGAGAAGTTTTCGCTGCCGTGGCGCATCAGCCAGCTTTCTTCTAGCGGGCTGCCGTTGGCAAACCGGGGGCCCAGAGCGGCAAACCCCAGACCGTAGTTGCACAGCATGGACTTGTAGCTGTGCACGATGAGGGCATCCGCGCCAATGGCGGCAAAGTCAATCGGCATGGCCCCAGCCGTTTGGGTGGCGTCCACCACAAACACCGCGCCCACTTCGCGACAGCGTGCGCCGATGGCGGCCAGATCAAACAAGGTGCCATCGGTCCAGTGGGCTTGTTCCATGCAGACCAAGGCGGTGTGGGCGCCAATGGCTTGCAAAACGGCTGCATTCCACAACTGCGCGCGGCTGGTTTGCCCGCTGCGTCGGGCTGACCAGGGCGCGTGTGGGGCGGGCACGGTTCGAATTTCAAGCCCTAGGTGGCGCCAATTGCGCCACGGATACACCCCGCTGGGAAACTGCTCGCCCAGCACCAGCACATGGGCGCCAGGCCGCTTTGCCATATCGGCTTGCAGCTGTTTGGCCACCATGGCCATGCCGTACGACACGGTGGGGATAAAGCACACGGCTTGTGTCGGCGCATTGACCAGTGCGGCGCATTGGCCGCGCACCCGATCGGCGTGGGTAAAGAAGTCCGCTGGTTCAATACCTACCGGAAAGGCCCGAGCCGCTAGTGCCCGAGCGCCCGCCTGCTGCGCGGCCACGGGCAAGGGACCCATGTAGGCGCTGTTCAGGTACACATACCCTTCGCCGTTGGGGTCTAAGGTGAAGTGGTCGCGTTGGCAGGTCAGCATCAAAAAAAGCGAGTTCGCAAACAGGAAGCCCGAGTGTGCCGCGCCGACTGCCGCACAAACTGCCGCAAATAGGGCGGATTCAGCGCTATCTAGGTAGCTTGTGCTGCAGCACCAAGCGCTGCCGCTGCGCTGAACCCGCCTGGGGTGGGCGCTCAGTACACCAGTCGCTGCGGCTGGATTTCTTGCAAGATGGTGGTGGCGATCTCTTCGATGCTTTTGGTGGTGGTGGACAGCCAGCGGATGCCCGCGCGGCGCATCATGGCTTCGGCCTCGGCTACCTCCATGCGGCAGTTGTCCAGGGCGGCGTAGCGGCTGTCGGGGCGGCGCTCGTGGCGGATTTCGGCAAGGCGCTCGGGCGCAATCGACAAGCCGAATAACTTGGACTTGTGCGCTGCCAGCGCAGGCGGCAAATGCTGGCGCTCAAAGTCTTCGGGGATCAGCGGATAGTTGCTGGCTTTCAAGCCATATTGCATGGCTAAGTACAGGCTGGTGGGCGTTTTGCCGCTGCGGCTGACGCCAATCAAGATGACGTCAGAACGCTCCAAATCTTTGTTGCTCTGCCCGTCGTCATGGGCCAAGCTGAAGTTGATGGCCTCAATTCGATCGTGGTAGGCCTGCGATTTAGACGCATCACTAAAGCGGCCCACTCGGTGGTTGCTTTTGAGACCCAGTTCACGCTCGAGCGGCTGCACAAAGGTGCTGAACATGTCGAGCATCAAAAAACTCTGACCGTCTTCGCTGGCTCGGTACAACACTGACAGCACCTCGGCGTTCACGAGCGTCGTGAACACAATCGGCCGCTTGCCTTCGACGGCAGCCGTGTGCTGAATTTGCCGCAGCGCTTGGTGTGCCTTGTCCACCGTATCCACAAATGGCAGGCGAACATGGCGCGGCTTCATTTCAAACTGCGCCAAGATGGCATTGCCAAAAGTTTCGGCAGTGATGCCGGTGCCGTCTGAGATGAAAAAGACGCTTCGGTTGGGCATGGGCAAACACCTAGAATGGTTGTCAATTATTGATCCCGCTATGCGTGCGCTTTTTTCTGTTCTGCCCCCGCCTTTGCCCCCGCTTTTGAATGCGCCGCGCCGCTTGTGCGCGCGGTGCGGGTCGCGCTTGGCGGGGCGTGGGCCAGCGCGCTGGATGGCTTGCAATGGGCGCACGGGGTCGCACCGGTTTTTCAACCTCGGAGCTTTCCCATGTCTCAACCCCAAGGGGCCGCTGCGGCCCCGCAAGCCGCGGAGCACCTCACCCCCTTAAGCCTTCAAGGCAAAGCCACCGCCCTGGTGCTGCCGTTTGAGCAGTTGCGCATGGCCGACGTCGAAATCGTCGGCGGTAAAAACGCCAGTCTGGGCGAGATGATTTCGCAACTCCCTCAGGGCGTAAAGGTGCCCACTGGCTTTGCCACTACCGCTCACGCGTTTCGGCAGTTTCTGGCGCATGAGGGGCTCGACCAGCGCATTGCCCAGCGTTTGGCTGCACTCGACACTGACAACGTGCGCGATCTGGCCGAAGCAGGCGCGCAGATCCGGGCCTGGGTGGTGGCACAACCTTTTCCCGCCGCGCTGGATGCAGCGGTGCGCGGCGCTTTCCAGACCTTGAGTGGCGGCAACGTCAGCGCTTCGTTTGCCGTTCGGTCTTCGGCCACGGCTGAGGATTTGCCCGACGCCTCTTTTGCCGGGCAGCAAGAAACCTTTTTGAATGTGCAGGGCGCGGACGATGTGCTGCACAAAATGAAGGAAGTCTTCGCCAGTCTGTACAACGACCGCGCCATCAGCTACCGGGTGCACAAAGGCTTTGCGCATGCCGATGTGGCCCTGTCGGCCGGGGTGCAGCGCATGGTGCGCTCTGATTTGGGTGCGGCGGGCGTCATGTTCACCCTCGACACCGAATCGGGTTTTGATCAGGTGGTGTTCGTCACGGCCAGCTATGGCTTGGGCGAAACCGTGGTGCAAGGCGCGGTGAACCCCGATGAGTTTTACGTGCACAAGCCCATGCTGCGCGCGGGCAAGCAAGCGGTGATCCGGCGCAATCTGGGCAGCAAGCTGATTCAGATGGTGTTTGCCACTGACGCCGAAAAAGCCGCCAGCGGCAAGCTGGTCAAGACCATTGACGTCCCCGCCGAACAGCGCAACCGCTACTGCTTGACGCAAGCCGAGGTAGAGCAGCTGGCCCGAGATGCCCTGGTGATTGAGCAGCACTATGGCCGCCCGATGGACATCGAATGGGGCAAAGACGGCAGCGACGGACAGATCTACATCCTCCAAGCCCGCCCCGAGACAGTGAAGAGCCAAGCCCAAGGCGCGGTCGAGCAGCGCTACACCCTAAAGGGCCGTGGCCCGGTGTTGGCAGAAGGCCGCGCGATTGGGCAGAAGATCGGCACCGGCCCGGTGCGCCTGGTGCGCGACATCGCTGAAATGGATCGGGTGCAGCCCGGAGACATCTTGGTGACCGACATGACCGACCCCAATTGGGAGCCGGTCATGAAGCGCGCGAGCGCCATCGTTACCAACCGCGGTGGGCGCACCTGCCATGCGGCCATCATTGCCCGTGAGTTGGGTATTCCGGCGGTGGTGGGCTGCAGCGATGCCACCAGCCAACTCAAAGAGGGCGCTTTGGTGACAGTCAGCTGCGCCGAAGGCGATACCGGGCGCGTGTACGACGGCATTTTGGACACTGAGATCTCGGTGGTGGAGCGCGGCAGCATGCCGCCGATTGCCACCAAGATCATGATGAACGTGGGCAACCCGCAGTTGGCGTTTGACTTTTGCCAATTGCCCAATGAAGGCGTGGGCCTGGCGCGCTTGGAATTCATCATCAACAACAACATTGGTGTGCATCCCAAGGCCATCCTTGACTATCCCAACATCGATGCAGATTTAAAGAAAGCGGTGGAGTCGGTGGCCCGCGGGCATGCCAGCCCCAAAGCCTTTTATGTGGACAAGGTGGCCGAAGGCGTGGCCACCATCGCTGCGGCGTTTTGGCCCAAGCCGGTCATCGTGCGCTTGAGCGATTTCAAGAGCAATGAATACCGCAAGCTCATTGGCGGCAGCCGCTATGAGCCCGAGGAAGAAAACCCGATGCTTGGCTTTCGGGGTGCCTCGCGCTACATCAGCGCCGAGTTTGCCGAAGCCTTTGCCATGGAATGCGAAGCCATCCGACGCGTGCGTGGCCAAATGGGTTTAAGCAACGTACAGGTGATGGTGCCCTTTGTGCGCACGCTAGGCCAAGCGGCCCGTGTCACGCAGTTGCTGGCCGCCCACGGTTTGAAGCGCGGCACCGATGACCTCAAAATCATCATGATGTGTGAGGTGCCCAGCAATGCCATCTTGGCTGACGACTTCTTGCAGTACTTCGACGGCTTTTCGATTGGCTCTAACGACTTGACCCAACTGACCTTGGGGCTCGATCGTGATTCCGGCCTAGAGCTGCTGGCCGCCGATTTTGATGAACGCGATCCGGCGGTAAAAGCCATGCTCACCCGGGCCATTCAGGCTTGTTTGCGTGCGGGCAAGTACGTGGGTATTTGTGGCCAGGGCCCCAGCGACCACCCGGACTTTGCGGCCTGGTTGGCTGATGAGGGCATTGCCAGCATTTCGCTCAACCCCGATTCGGTGGTGCAAACCTGGAAGCTGCTGGCAGCGCGTGGCTGAGCAGCCGGTCGCGGCGGGCACCGTTCGCCGAACGCCGATGCCCGCCCGGTTAGAAAAAGATCACGTCGGTGTCGGCATCCACCTTGGTGGGTACACCCCAGGTTTCGCGCAGAAAGCGTGAGGCCGGTACTTCTAAGTTGATGCCTTTGGGTGCGATGGGCGACAAGAACCAGCGTTCGTACATGCGGCGGACTTCGCCGCTTTGGATCAGGGCACGCAACTCGCGATCCACTTCGCGGGTAAAGGTGACATCGTCTTTGCGGTACATCAGCGCCAGCGGCTCGATGGTGTGGCGCTTGTCCAGCAGCACGAAGTCTTTGGGGCTGGTGTGCTGAGCCCTGAACGCGGCCAGCAAGATGTCGTCTGTGATCCACGCATCGGCTTGGCGCGCCACCAGGGCCGCAAAAGCGTCGCTGTTGCTGCCCACGCGCACCGGCACCAAGTTGCGCCCGGTTTCATTGGCCCGGTTGATGATCTTCTCGCCGGTGGTGCCTGTGGTGACCACCACTTTCTTGCCGCGCAAGTCAGTTAGCGTGGTGGCACCGAGATCAGCGCGGACCAGCACGCCGCCGCCGGCGATGAACGTGGGCACGCTGAAGTCCACCTGACGCCGCCGTTCGGCTGTGGCGGTGGTGTTGCCGCATTCCAAGTCAATCTTTCCGTCGAGCAGCGAGGGGATGCGCTCTGAGGATTTCACCATCACCCAGTTGATGGTCAGGTCGGGCAGCCGCCACTCTTTGCGCAGGTTCTGAACGATGCGCTCGCAAAGCTCAATCGAATAGCCAATGGGTCGCTTATCGGCGTCCAGGTACGAAAATGGCACAGACGCATCGCGGTAGCCCACCAGGATCGTGCGCGTTTGCCGGATTCGTTCGAGCGTGCTGGGTGCAACCGCTGCAGGTCGGGCGGCCGACGCGGCGGTGCTGGGCGGGCTAGCGCGGGTTGGGGCCACCGATGGCCCCTGGGATGCCGCCTGGGCCTGCGCGGATGACGCGGGCCACAGTGCTGCGGCGCTCAATACCAGCGCGGTCATCGTCAAAAACGGGCGCAGACGCATTTGCATGTGGCTCTCCTGGGTTGCTGGGTTGCTGGGTTGGACGAGGTGAGTGTCCGGCACTATTCATGCGCGGCTGTGCTCCTGGCTCGACAGCAAGGGGCGGATCGCTACCAACGGCCATGGGCAACCGGAGTGGGTGCTATCGATCCTGTAGCACATGGGGCGCATGAAGTCTGCTGCTCAAGCACCTAAAGCCCTTAGTCGTATTGGTGTTTTTGATCAGGGAATGACCTAGCAAGGTCAACCCGGGTGTGCCCTGCGTTTGTCAGAAATTCGTAAGGCGCTGTCAGGACAGTGCAGGGTTAGCAAAAAGGTAGCTTCACCGGATGTTGTTGTTCCTGAATATCGTGCAGTTGGTGCTGTACATCGCGCTGCTGGCGTTGATCGGCCAGGGTGTTTTGTTTGTGTTGGCTGGCGCCAAGCGTTTCGACAACTTTTTCTACCAGCTGATACAGATCTTGACCAAACCCTTCACTTGGATGGCCCGCAAACTCACGCCGCGCCTGGTGGCCGACCGGCATGTGCCGCTGGTGGCTTTTTTCTGGCTCGCCATTCTTTACGCCATCGTGACCTTCGAAAAACTCACGCTCTGCGCCACCTTGCCCGTGGGAGCATGCACGCAATGAGCACTTTGGCCTTTAAAGCTCAGCGTCTGTGGGTGATGACACTGCTGGTGTTTGGCCGCACAGAACCGGCGATTGAGCAGTTGCGCGGCATGCAGCGCCAGTGGCCGCATGACTTTTATGTGCTGTCCAGTTTGGGCCACCTGTACCTACAGGTAGGCAAACGGGCAGCAGCGCGCGAACTGCTTCAACACGCGACCGAAGCCCACCCCGACAACGCCCACGGGTGGTTCAACTGGGGCTTCGTTCTCGAGGAAGACGGCGAAATTGAGCGTGCCCGTGATTGCTTTTTGCGCGCCACCGAACTCTCACCCTTGCTTGATCGGGCTTGGTATGGTTTGGGCCTAACCTACATCCGCCTAAACCAACTCGATTTGGCCGTTCAGGCGCTGAAGCGCAATACCCAGCTGCAGCCCATGAGCCCCTACGGCTGGTACCAGTTGGCGCGTGTCCATCTGGACCGCCAAGAGCCGCAAGAGGTGCAAAACATCATTCGCCACCTGAAGGGCTTTGAGCCCAAGGTGGCCGCTCAGCTTGAGCGTGAAACCGGATTCAAGGTGCCTGCGGCTCTGTAGCAGAGCGCAGTCGCCTTTTGTGTCTGGCGTGTGCGCCGTGGCCTGACAAGGCCCGGCACGCAGCAGCCAAACCGCGATGACGAAGGTCTGAATGCGTGCGGAGGAGACCGCGCATTCTGGTCTGCGGGGCCCTCGTCAGCGTGTTGAGCCCATCAACTGGCAACAGTTGATGAGTGTGTCACCCACTAGAAAGGTAGAAAACCATGCAGGTGTCAGAAAACCACCAGCGATACTGGAGCAAGAACCTTAGGATCACCGGGATCTTGTTGGCGATCTGGTTCGTTGTCACGTTTGTCGTCGGCTATTTCGCCCGCGATCTCAACTTCAACTTCTTTGGCTGGCCGTTCAGCTTCTGGGTCGGTGCCCAGGGCTCGTTGGTCGTGTATGTGGTCATCATTGCGTATTACGCCCACTACATGAACAAGCTAGACCAAGAGCACGGTGTGGCGGAGGACCTCTGAAATGGCCGGCATGTCTCCCGACGGTGGCGGTTCCACCACCATCAGTGCATCTGAAAACGCCGCCTTCAAGGCGCAACTCAACAAGGTTTACGCTTGGTACACCGGGGGCTTTCTAGCCTTCGTGGTGGTCTTGGCGATCCTGGAGCAGTTTGGTCTGCCCCGCAATTGGATTGGCTTCATCTTCTTGCTGGCCACGGTGGCCTTGTATGCCGGCATCGGCATCATGAGCCGAACCAACGACGCGTCTGAATACTACGTGGCAGGTCGCCGAGTGCCAGCGGTCTACAACGGCATGGCCACCGGCGCTGACTGGATGAGCGCGGCGTCATTCATTGGTATGGCGGGCACCTTGTACCTGACGGGCTACGGTGGCCTGGCCTTCATCATGGGCTGGACGGGTGGCTACTGCTTGGTGGCGCTGTTCTTGGCGCCGTATCTGCGCAAGTTTGGGCAGTTCACCATTCCCGACTTTCTGGGCGCTCGCTACGAGGGCAACTTGGCCCGATTCGTGGGCATCTTGATCGCCATTTTGGTGTCGTTCGTTTACGTGGTGGCGCAGATCTTCGGCGTTGGCCTGATCACCACCCGCTTGACCGGCTTGGCCTTTGAGATCGGCATCTTTGTGGGCCTGGGTGGCATCTTGGTGTGTTCGTTCCTGGGCGGCATGCGCGCAGTGACCTGGACCCAGGTGGCGCAGTACATCATCTTGATCATTGCCTACATGATCCCGGTGGTGTGGCTCAGCGTGAAGCAGACTGGTGTGCCGGTGCCTCAAGTGATCTATGGGTCACAGCTGGCCAAGGTCACCGCCAAAGAGCAGCAGTTGATTGATGATCCCAAAGAGAAAGAGGTCATCGCCATCTTCAAGCAGCGCTCGGACGATCTGGCCGCCAAGCTCAAGGATGTGCCCGCTGCGCTCACAGCCGACCGCACCGCAGCGCAGACCAAACTGGACGAGTTGAAGGCGCAGAACGCGCCGGTGGCTGACATCCAGGGCGCAGAGCGTGCATTGGCCGCCATACCCAAGGACGAAGCAGCCGCGCGCACCGCCTGGACGGCCGCCAAGGCCGCAGCAGACGCCCGCACTCGCCCCTTGGCTGGCATGCCGCGACACGGTCAGATCTACGCCGGTGACCCCAACGGTACTGAGGCGCAGCAAAAGACCTTCAACGAATCCCGACGCAACTTCTTGTCGCTGGTGTTTTGCTTGATGGTGGGCACAGCCGCCTTGCCGCACATCTTGATGCGCTACTACACCACCCCTTCGGTGAAAGAAGCGCGTCAGTCGGTGACGTGGTCGCTGTTCTTCATCTTCTTGCTGTACTTCACCGCGCCTGCGCTGGCGGTGCTCGTGAAATACGAGGTGTTCAACGTCCTTGTGGGAACGCCCTTTGACAAGTTACCTGCGTGGGTGGGCGCTTGGGCAAAGGTCGACCCCAGTTTGTTGAGCGTGTCGGACATCAACAAAGATGGCATCTTCCAGTTGGGTGAGATGCGCATTGGTGGCGACATCATTGTGCTGGCGACGCCTGAGATCGGCGGTTTGCCCTATGTCATCTCGGGCATGGTGGCTGCAGGCGGCTTGGCTGCGGCGCTATCTACTGCGGATGGCCTGCTGCTGACGATTGCCAACGCGCTCAGTCACGACCTGTACTACAAGATGATTGACCCCAACGCGCCCACCTCGCGCCGGGTGATGATCTCCAAAGTACTGCTGCTGGTGGTGGCCCTGGCCGCCGCTTATGTGGCGTCGCTGCGCATCGCTGACATCTTGTTCTTGGTGTCCGCGGCGTTCTCACTGGCAGCGGCGGGCTTCTTCCCGGCGCTGGTACTGGGCATCTTCTGGAAGCGCGCCAGCAAGTGGGGTGCGGTGTTGGGCATGCTCTCGGGCGTCACCATCACCTTTTACTACATGGCCACCACCCAGGTCTGGATGCGCGGCTTGTTCGGCGTAACTGGTCCGATCGCCGACTACACTTGGTTTGGTATTGCGCCCATCTCGGCCGGTATCTTTGGTGTGCCGCTGGGCTTTGCGGTGATGATCATTGTCAGCCTGCTGACCCCGGCGCCGAAGGCCGAGATTCAGCAACTGATCGAGCATGTGCGCTATCCCAACATCAAAACCGCTTGATGCTTGAACGCAGGCTTGGTGCGCAGTAGCACTGCGCTGCCAAGGCCAGCAAGCCTTCACGGCCCTGTCCCTCGTCAGAGGGGCGGGGCCTTTTTGCTTATAATGCTCGGTTTCCTTGGCCGCACCCAGGTTTGACGCATGGGGCGGCTTGTCGGGTAAAGCCTGCGGCCTTCCATGTTGGATGGTGGCAGGCGCCCTCAATCCACCAGGAGTTTGCATGCGTCACTATGAAATCGTCATGCTGATCCATCCGGATCAGAGTGAACAGGTTCCAGCCATGCTGGAGCGCTACAAGAGTTTGATCACCACCGGCGGCGGCAAAATCCACCGCGTGGAAGACTGGGGCCGCCGTCAACTGGCCTACCCGATCAACAAGCTGGTTAAGGCGCACTACCTGTGCCTGAACATTGAAATCGGCCAAGCCACGCTGGACGAACTCGAGCACGCTTTCCGCTTTAACGACGCTGTGCTGCGCCACTTGAGCGTGGTGCGCAAGAAAGCCGATACCGGCCCGTCGCTGATGATGAAGTCGGTGGAGCGCGAAGAGCAACGCCGCACTTCGGCACCCGAAAGCGCCGACAACTGATCGACCCTCGGGGCAACGTGGCCGCGCCACCGTCGCCAGACGCACACACCGCATCGCTCAACCAAGTCTGTGTTCACGCCCGCATCGTGGAATTGCTGCCGATTCGCAGCACCCCAGCCGGTTTGCCAGTGATCGAGATGTGGCTAGAGCATGCTTCTGAGCAGTCTGAAGGCGGCCATGTGCGCCAGGTGGCACTGCGCATCAAGGCCAAGGCCTTGGGACTCTGGGCTGAAGCCCTGGCGCGCCAACCCATTGGCAGCACCTGGCGGTTTCAAGGCTTTTTGGCCAGCCCAGGCCGCACCCGTCAAGCGGTGTTGCATGTGCAAAGCGCCGAAGCTTGCTTTCCACCCGCCGCCCTGACGCCATCCGAACCTGTTTGAAGAAGAACTGACCCTTTTCTGGAGCCTCCGCCATGCCCGGTTTCAAGCGTTTCAACAAGGACAAGCGTCCTAAGCGCAACACCCAATCGCTGCTGTTCAAGCGCAAGCGGTTTTGCCGTTTCACCGTCGCTGGAGTCGAAGAGATCGACTACAAAGATGTCGATACCCTGCGCGACTTTATTGCCGAGAACGGCAAGATCATCCCCGCCCGCCTGACGGGTACCCGCGCGATTTATCAGCGCCAGCTCACCACCGCCATCAAGCGCGCGCGCTTTTTGGCCATGGTGCCCTACAGCGATCAGCACAAGCTGTGATCACGGCCGCACACGCGTAACGGAGTAATTCAACATGCAAGTGATCCTGCTTGAGAAAGTGGTCAACCTCGGCAACCTGGGCGATATCGTCAAGGTCAAGGACGGCTACGCACGCAACTTTCTGATCCCGTCGTCCAAGGCGCGGCGCGCCACCGAAACGGCCAAGAAAGAATTTGAAGCCAAGCGCCTCGAGCTTGAGAAAGCCGCTGCTGCCAAGCTGGCTGAGGCCCAAGCGCTGGGTGAAAAGCTCAGCGGCAAAACCATCAAGCTCACCCAGAAAGCGGGTGTGGATGGCCGTCTGTTTGGCTCTGTCACCAACTTCGACATCGCGGAAGAGCTCACCCGTCAGGGCTTCGCCGTGGCCAAGGCCCAGGTGCGCATGCCCGCTGGCCCGATCAAGACGGTGAGCGACACCAGCGTGGCGGTGGCCCTGCACACCGACGTGGTGGTGGACATCAACGTGAGCGTCTACGGCGAAACAGCCTGATTCGCTGCCTGCCAACGGTTGGTGCAGCTTAGGCTGCGCTTGCCGCCCTCAAAGCCCGGCCTTGGCCGGGCTTTGTGCTTTCTGGGCGCTTGAGTTGTCCACAGTCGGCGCTACAGTTTTCAACTGGCGCTGCACAAGCTTGTGCAATGACAGGCGCCCGCAGCCTTTGCACAATTGATGCACCCATCCAAGATCTAAAGGCCCGCTGTGATCAATGACCTCGCCTTGCCGTCGATGGCAGATGACCCGCGTGTGGCGCAGCTGCGCATTCCGCCGCACAGCATCGAAGCCGAGTCGTCGGTATTGGGCGGGCTGCTGCTGGACAACACGGCGTGGGACCGCGTGGGTGACCTTATCACCGATGCTGACTTTTATCGCTATGAACACCGCTTGGTGTTTGGCGCTATCAGCACCCTGGTGGGCGAATCGCGGCCCGCCGACGTCATCACCGTCTTTGAGCGGTTGCAATCCCAAGGCAAGGCCGACGAGATTGGTGGCCTGCCCTATTTGAACGCGCTGGCGCAGTACGTGCCCAGTGCGGCCAACATCCGCCGCTATGGCGAGATCGTGCGTGAGCGCGCCATCCTGCGCAAGCTGGTGAGCGCCAGCGATGAAATCGCCACGGCGGCCTTTAACACCCAAGGGCGGGCGGTCGACAAAATTCTGGACGAAGCCGAACAGAAAATCTTTCAGATCGGCGAAGAAGGCTCGCGGATGAAGCAGGGCTTTCAGTCGATGGATTCGTTGGTGGTCACCCTGCTCGATCGTGTGCAGGAGATGGCCGACAACCCCAACGACATTACCGGCGTGCCCACGGGGTTTGTCGATCTCGACCGCATGACGTCCGGCATGCAGGCGGGCGACCTGATCGTGCTGGCCGCGCGCCCGTCGATGGGCAAAACCGCACTGGCGGTGAATATTGCCGAACACGTCGCTTTGAACGAAGGCCTGCCGGTGGCGGTGTTCTCCATGGAAATGGGCGCGTCGCAATTGGCGGTGCGGGTGGTGGGCTCGATTGGTCGCATCGACCAGGGCCGCCTGCGCACCGGCAAACTGACCGACGACGAATGGCCGCGCTTGACAGAAGCCATCGAGCGCCTTCGCACCATCAGCCTGCACATTGATGAAACCCCGGGCCTCACGCCCAGTGAACTGCGGGCCAACGCACGCCGCCTTGCGCGCACCTGCGGCGGCCGTTTGGGCCTGATCGTGGTCGACTATTTGCAGCTGATGAGCGGCTCGACCAGCAGCGACGAAAACCGCGCCACCGAACTCGGTGAAATCTCGCGCGGCCTGAAGATGCTGGCCAAAGAACTGCAGTGCCCGGTCATCGCCCTGTCGCAGCTCAACCGCGGAGTGGAAACGCGCACCGACAAGCGGCCGATGATGAGTGACCTGCGCGAATCCGGCGCCATCGAACAAGACGCCGATGTGATCATGTTCATCTACCGCGACGACTACTACAACAAAGACAGCAAAGAACCCGGCGTGGCCGAAGTCATCATCGGCAAGCAGCGCAATGGGCCTACCGGCACCATCAAGCTGGCTTTCCTGAAGCCCATTACCAAGTTTGAGTCCCTAGCCTCGGGCTACGACAACCACTGAATCAGTAGCACGCCAAGCACGCTACAGGCGCAAACGAAAAAGCCGCTTAGGCCCAAGAACAGGGCCTAAGCAGCTATAGTATATGTAGCAGAGGCTTCGGGGGCCTTAAAGCACGTCGCTGGCAAAGTCGGCCAAGCGTGAACGCTCACCGCGCGCCAGGGTAATGTGCCCGCTGTGCGGCCACCCCTTGAACTTGTCCACCGCAAATGTCAGGCCGCTGGAGCCTTCGGTCAGGTAGGGCGTATCAATTTGCGCCAAGTTGCCCATGCAGATGATCTTGCTGCCAGGGCCCGCGCGGGTGATCAGCGTCTTCATTTGCTTGGGCGTGAGGTTCTGCGCCTCATCGATGACCACGTATTTGTTCAAGAAGGTGCGGCCGCGCATGAAGTTCATGCTTTTGATCTTGATGCGGCTGCGCACCAAGTCGTTGGTGGCGGCACGCCCCCATTCGCCTGAGCCGGTGTCGTTCTTGGTCAGCACTTCCAGGTTGTCGTCCAGGGCGCCCATCCACGGGCCCATTTTTTCTTCTTCGGTACCGGGCAGAAAGCCGATGTCTTCGCCCACGCTCACGGTGGCGCGGGTCATGATGATCTCGGTGTAACGACGCTCATCGAGCACCTGCGTGAGGCCAGCGGCCAGCGCGATCAGTGTCTTGCCAGTGCCTGCGGTGCCAGTGAGGGTGACGAAATCGATCTCTGGGTCCATCAGCAAATTCAGCGCGAAGTTTTGCTCGCGGTTGCGGGCCGTCACGCCCCACACCGCGTTCTTTTGATGACCATAGTCTTTGAGCGTCTTGAGGGTGGCCGTCTTGCCACGAATCTCGGTCACGCGGGCGTGCAGGGCGGGCTCACCCGGCTGTTCAAACGACACGTATTGATTGATCAAAAGCTGCGGCACGATGGGGCCGGTGACGCGGTAATAGGTGTGGCCGCCTTGACTCCAGCTTTCCACCGTCTTGCCATGCTTGGCCCAGAAGTCCTCAGGCAGGGCCAGGGCGCCGCTGTACAGCAGGTCACCATCGTCCAGCGCTTTGTCGTTTTGATAGTCCTCAGCAGCCAAGCCCAAGGCGCGGGCCTTGACGCGCATGTTGATGTCTTTGGACACCAACACCACTTCGCGCCCCGCGTGCATTGGCAATTGGCGCAGGGCATCGACCACGCCCAGAATTTGGTTGTCAGCCTTGCCTGGCGGCAGGCTGGTGGGCAGGGTGCTGGCCAGCGTCTGGGTTTGAAAAAACAGCTTGCCACCGGCTTCGACATGGCCGCTGCTGCTCAACGTGAGCCCGTCGGTGATGCTCGCGCCCACGCTGCCCGCCAACTGGTCGAGCGTGCGGCTGACCTGCCGGGCGTTGCGGGCTACTTCGGTCATGCCCTTTTTGTGGCCGTCCAACTCTTCGAGCACGATCATCGGCAAAAAGATGTCGTGCTCTTCAAAACGGAACAGGCTGCTGGGGTCGTGCATCAGCACGTTGGTGTCCAACACAAAGAGCTTGGTGGGGCCGCTCGTGGCAGCGCGGCTGCGTCGCGGTGCTTTGGCAGCTTTGGGCGCGGTTGCCTTGGCGGATGCAGCCCGATCTGGGCCCGCTGGCATGGGTGAATGGTCTTCTTGCCGGAAGGCGGCCACCGAGGATGCGGCTGAATCGGCCGGCGCTCGGTCATCCAAATCCGCCAAGCCGCCCACCTCGTGCAAGTTCAGCGCCACGCTGGCGCGCTCTACGTTGGCTTGCGGCAGCGCCGGGGTTAAGCCTTCATCGCGCGAGCTGCCCCGTTTTCGGCTGCTGCTGCGGCGTGGCGCCTGCCCGGGGGCGGCGTAGGCGTCGGCATTCAACAGAGCGGCACGCTGGATGGGAGCGGGGGGCAGTGGCATTGGATAAGGTCAATGGCAGTGAAGGGAATGGGGCACCCGACAAGATTGCGCGCACCAACAAAAAAGCCGCCAGGCGAGCCGGGCGGCTTTTTGGGGGTGCGGTGCACAGCGCGTCAGGTAGGTGCATGCGACGCATTATGCATGGCGATATGTAGCAACTGTGTAATCGGCCGTCGCACGCCATGGCCGTAGGGGCCGCGATCGCGCTCCCGCAACAACCAAGGTAAAGAATCAGGCGGCAGCCTGCACCGCCACCGCAGGAGCGGGGGCGTGCACAACGGTGCCTGACTTCTTCAAACTTTTGACCGACTTGAGCACTTCGTCCACGTGGCCGGGCACCTTCAGGCCGCGCCATTCTTGGCGCAGGATGCCGTCAGGGCCGATCAAGAAGGTGCTGCGTTCAATGCCCTTGACCTTCTTGCCGTACATGATCTTGTTTTTGACCACGCCGAACATGTGGCACAGCTTTTCTTCGGTGTCAGCGACCAACTCGAACGGCAATTCGAGCTTGCCTTTGAAATCGTCGTGCGATTTCATGTTGTCGCGCGACACGCCAAACACTTCGGCGCCAGATTTGACGAAGTCTTTGTATTTGTCACGGAACTGCATCGCTTCGGTGGTGCAGCCGGGGGTGTTGTCCTTGGGGTAGAAATACAGCACCAACATGCGCCCTTGGTGCGACTGGTTGGTGACCTTCACGCCACCAGTGGCGTTGGCTTCAAATTCGGGGAGCGGTTTATTGACAACGACGGCCATGGACAAGAGCTTCCGAGGGTAGGGCGGGCAGGCGCCGTTTTGGTAGGCTTGGCCGGTGCGGCGCGGTGCACGTCGCATTCAGCCGGGACGGCTCCCGAGCAACCGGTGATTTTACCGCCAATCGCCCTTCGGCGTCTGCCGCAATGGCGGTCGATGCGTTCAACGGGCCCGGAGCGCCCGGTTTAACTGGCTTCCAACAGCAGCGCACAGGCCACGTTTCTACCTTCGCCAGCCAAGATGTTGTAAGTGCGGCAAGCGGCCTGGGTGTCCATGGTTTCAAGGCCGATGCGCGCTCGCATCAGGGGCTGCAGCCACGCTGGCGACACAAAGCGCAGCTTGGCGCCGCTGCCAAATACCACCAACTCAACCCCCAAGGCGGCCAGAGGTACAAAGTGCTCTGGTTGCAGATCTGCAAAGCGTGCGGGGCCCCAGGCTTGGCGCAAGCCGGTCGAAGTGATGAGCACCGAGTGCTGAACGCGCTCACCATTGATCGACACCCAATCGGCGCCATAGGCGGTGATGACTTGCACGCTGGTGGAGTCGGGCTGCAGTTTCATGCGTAGGTGGACATGGATTGATGCGTAACTAGCTCAAGTTTCGCACTTTGCCTATGGTCAAA
>JAAFIY010000021.1 GCA_013297985.1 Comamonadaceae bacterium
AAGACCCCGATCACGCGGGCGCTCTCAGCAACCTAGCCTTGCTGCACCGCAAGGCCCGACGCTACGCCGATGCCCAAGCGCTCTATGCCAAAGCCTTGGCCCTGCAACCGCAAGATGCCGCTTCGCACTACAACTTGGCGGTGGTGTTGCTGGATCAGCGCAGTGAAGTGCCGCGTGCCAAACAGTTGATTGAGCAAGCCATTGCCCTAGACCCCAGCTACCTGGCCATGCACATGCGCTTGGGCCTGCTGCTGATGGAGATTGGCGAGCTGGAGCAAGCTGAAACCACCTGGCACCGCGCCATCCGCCGCTGGCCTGATGCAGCCGATCTGTATCCCCAGCTTGGCCGCACGCTGCTGCTGCAAGGTCGTGCGCCAGAGGCCGAAACCGCTTGGCGCCAAGGCGCTGCCCGCACTACCGACCGCTACAAGGCGGCGTTGATGCTGGGCACTGGGCTGCTGGAGCTCAGCCGGTTTGACCTGGCGCTGGAGCCGCTGACCCAAGCTACCCGGCTCAAACCCAGCGACGTTAGCGCCTGGAGCGCTTTAAGCAATGCGCAGCGCCAGCTCAACCGCCTGGTAGACGCCGAAGCCAGCGCCCGCCAAGTGCTGCGGCTCAAACCCGACAGCGCGGGCAGCCATTCGCTGCTGGCCGTGGTCTTGCAGCAGCAAGGCCGCAATGCCGAGTGTGAACAGGCCATGCGCGCAGCGCTGGCGCTTGACCCCGGCAACGAGAACCTGGTCAACAACCTGCTGTTCGTGCTGAACTACGACGCAGAGCGGCCCGCCGCTGAGATATTTGCCGCCTATCGAGACTACGACCGCCGCTTTACCGCGCCGCTGCGCCCAGCCGTCGTCACCCACGCCAACAGCCGCAACCCGCAGCGCAAGTTAAGGGTGGGCTATGTGTCGCCCGATTTCAAAAACCACTCATGCGCCTACTTTGTGGAGCCCTTGCTGGCCAACCACGATCCAGCCCGGGTGGAAGTGTTTGCCTATGCGGAGCTAAGCCGCGAAGACACGGCCACCCGGCGCTACAAAAGCATCGTGCAGCACTGGGTGCCCACCCGTGGCATGAGCGACGAGGCCTTGGCCCAGCGCATTCGCGATGACGGCATCGACGTGCTGGTGGACCTAGCCGGCCACACCGCAGGCAACCGCCTGAAAGTGTTTGCCCGCAAGCCCGCGCCGGTCAGCGTGAGTTGGCTGGGCTATGGCTACACCACCGGCTTGCAGGCCATGGACTATCTACTGGCCGACGAGGTGTTTGCCCCGCCGGGCTCGGAATCGCTGTTTTCTGAAACCCCTTGGCGCTTGCCGCAGGCGGGCTTTGTGTACCGGCCTGGCCCCGCGATGGGTGAGGTGGGCCCGTCACCCGCCCAGCAGCGCGGCTATGTCACCTTTGGCACCTTGACGCGCGCCATCCGCATCAACGCCCACACGGTGCGGGTGTGGTCGCGCCTGTTGCGTCAAGTGCCCACGGCGCATTTGGTGATCGATAGCTCCAGCTACCTCGACGGCGCTATCCAAGGCCAGTTGATGCTACAGTTTCAGGAGCAAGGCATTGCCGCTGAGCGGCTGCATATTGGCTACCAGTCACCCCCGTGGGATTTGATGCGCACCATTGACATCAGCTTGGACTGCTTTCCCCACAACAGCGGCACCACGCTGTTTGAGGCGCTATACATGGGCCAGCCGGTGGTCAGTCTGAAAGGGCGGCCCAGTGTGGGCACCTTGGGTGCGGCCATCTTGCATGGCGCGGGTTTGCCGCAGTGGGTGGCGCGCACTGAAGATGAATACGTGGCCATTGCGGCGGAGCTGGCTGCGGATATCCCTGCGCTGGCGGGCTGGCGCGCACGCTTGCGCGAAGTGCTGAAGGCCAGCCCCCTCATGGACGAATCGGGCTTTGCCCGTCGGGTAGAGGCTGCTTATCAACAGATGTTCAACCGCTGGCTGGAGACACCCGCAGCATGAAAGCCGTGATCTTGGCGGGTGGCCTGGGCACCCGCATTTCAGAAGAAACGCACCTGAAGCCCAAGCCGATGATCGAGATCGGCGGCAAGCCCATTCTGTGGCACATCCTGAAGCTCTACAGCGCCCACGGCGTCAATGAATTCGTGATCTGCTGCGGCTACAAGGGCTATGTGATCAAGGAGTACTTTGCCAACTACTTCTTGCACATGTCAGATGTCACCTTTGATTTGGCCTACAACCAAATGCAGGTGCACCACCGCAATGCCGAGCCTTGGAAGGTCACCCTGGTGGACACCGGCGACGCCACCATGACAGGTGGGCGTCTGAAGCGCGTGGCCGAATACGTGCAGCATGAAAGCGCCTTTTGCTTTACCTACGGCGACGGCCTCGCCGATGTGGATATAGCGGCCAGCATTCGGTTTCATCAGGCGCATGGCAAGGCGGCCACCGTTACCGCCGTGATGCCGCCGGGCCGCTACGGTGCCTTGGTGCGCCAGGATGACGGCGGTGTGAGCGGTTTCCAAGAAAAGCCGCGTGGTGACGGCGGTTGGATCAACGGCGGCTTCTTTGTACTGTCGCCCAGCGTTATTCCCCGTATCGCAGGCGACGACACCAGTTGGGAGCAAGAGCCTTTGATGGGCTTGGCGGCAGACGGCCAGTTGCAAGCCTTTGAGCACCAAGGCTTCTGGCAACCCATGGACACCCTGCGCGAAAAGAACCTGCTGGAAGACCTGTGGGCTTCGGGTCAAGCGCCTTGGAAGAAATGGTGAGTGCGCCGTCGGTGATCCACACCGACGTGTGGCGGGACTGCCCGTTTTTTTTGACTGGGCACACCGGTTTTAAAGGCAGTTGGCTCTCACTTCTGCTGCATCGCTTGGGCGCCCGTGTGCATGGTTATGCACTGGACCCGACCACCACGCCTGACTTGTTCACCCAGGCCCGTGTGGCCCAGGCCTTGGTCAGCGATGTGCGCGCCAACTTGAATGACGCTGCGGCTCTGCGCCGCGCGCTGGCTGCGGCTCAACCCCGCGTGGTGTTTCATTTGGCGGCGCAGCCGCTGGTGCGTGCCAGCTATGCCGACCCCTTGGGCACTTGGGCCGACAACGTCATGGGCACGGCCCGGGTGCTCGATGCCGTGCGCCAAGTGCCTAGCGTGCGTGCGGTAGTCGTCATCACCACCGACAAGGTGTACGAGAACCCCGAACACAACCAGCCGTTTGCCGAAGGCGACCCGCTGGGTGGGCACGACCCCTACAGCGCCAGCAAAGCTGCATGCGAACTGGCGGTAAGCAGTTGGCGGCGCAGCTTTTTCACCGCCCCCGATGCGGCGCGTATTGCCAGTGCCCGGGCGGGCAATGTGGTGGGCGGAGGTGATTGGGCGGCCGATCGCTTGCTGCCCGACTGCATGCGTGCGTTTGCATTAGGCCAAGCGGTCACCCTGCGCATGGGCCAGGCGGTGCGGCCGTGGCAGCATGTGCTGGATCCACTTCTGGGCTATGTGCAACTGGCCCAGTCTCTATTGAGCGCTGACGGCGCCAAGTATGCGCAGGCCTACAACTTCGGACCTGATCCCAGCGGCCAGGCTACCGTGGGTGAGGTGGCTGCTACGGCCGCGCAGCAGTGGAATGCCGATGTGCCCGGCGCTAACGCACGCGTCACCCTGGGTGATGCACAGGGCCAGCCGCACGAGGCCGGTTTGCTGCGCCTTGACTCATCCCGCGCCCGGCAGGATCTGGGCTGGCAACCCCGCTGGGACTTGCCCGCCACGCTGCGCCACACCGTTGCTTGGTATGCCCAGGCGCATGGGGGCGGCGACGCGGCGCAGATCACGCGCCAACAAATCGACGCCTATCTGGAAGCCGCCCAATGAGTAGCACCCCGATAGCCACCGCGCGCTTTGTGTTTCACCCCACCGCCATCGCAGGCGTGTGGCGGGTAGAGCGCAAGCCCATTCGCGATGCGCGCGGTAGTTTTACTCGCTTGTTCTGCGGTGATGAGTTTGGCGAGCTGATGCCGGGGCTGCAGGTGGCGCAGATCAACCATTCAGTGTCAGCCCAGGCGGGCACCGTGCGCGGCCTGCACTACCAGCACGCACCGCATGCCGAGCACAAGATCGTCACCTGTGTGGCGGGCTCCATCGTGGATGTGGCGGTGGACATTCGGCCCGAATCGCCCACCTATTTGCAGCATGTGGCGCTGCAGTTAGACGCGCAGCAGCTCCATGCGCTGTGGATTCCCCCCGGCTGTGCCCACGGCTTTCAAACGCTGCAGCCCCACAGCGCCGTGATGTACGCGGTGAGCCACGCCTACAACGCGCAGGCCGAAGATGGCCTGAACCCCTTTGACCCTGCCTTGGCTATCGCTTGGCCGCTGGCGCCCACCGAAGTGTCGGCACGCGACCGCGATCGCCCTTATTTGCAAGGGGGGCGGCCCGTATGAATCGCATGGTGACGATTCTGGGCGCGGGTGGCTACATCGGCGGTGAATTGGCTCGCCACCTGCGCCAGCAAGCGTGGGATGTCCACACCCCAGCCCGCGTCGACTACGGTTGGCTGAGCGGCCGCACCGACTTAGGCCATGTGGTGTATGCCATTGGTCTGACGGCTGACTTTCGCAGCCGACCGTTTGATACGGTGGTGGCGCATGTCGACCTGTTGCGGCAAACCTTGCAAAGTGCCCGCTACCAATCGCTGACGGTGCTGTCGAGCACCCGGGTGTACGGGGCTCAAGCCGATACGCGCGAAGACGCCGCAGTGGCAGTGCAGGTGCAGCAGCCGGGTGACTTGTACAACTTGTCAAAGCTCATGGGTGAATCGCTGTGTCTGCATGCTGCTGCCGTGGGGCTGAGCGCCCAGGCCCCAGTGCGGGTGCTGCGCTTGTCTAACGTGGTGGGTTTGCGGCCTGATCGCGATCTGTTCATTGACCAGTTGATTGACGAAGGCCTGCGCACTGGCCGGGTGGTGCTGCACAGCGCGCTGGATTCGTCCAAGGACTACATCCACATCAGCGATGTACTGGCCGCCATCACCACCTTGCTGGACACCCCCCACGGCGGGGTGTTCAATATTGCAGGCGGTACGGCGGTCACGCACCATGAGGTGACACAAGCCTTGACGCAGCACTTTGGCTGGCCGATTGAGGTGGCCCCCAATGCCGCCCGCCAGGCCTTGCCTGGCATCGACATCCAACGCGCCAGGCAAGCATTTGGCTTTGCGCCGCAGCCCTTTGGCAGCTACTTTGCGCCACACTTGAACCACTACACACAGACGAAGACGAGCACGCCATGAGCCAAGCGCCTACCTACTTAGAGACCACGCCCGACGCGGCGGCTGACTATCGCGCAGAAAAGCAAGAGCGCATCGCGGGCTTTGCGTCTGACGCGGAGTTCCAGCGGCTGTCAGTGGAGTTTCGCGCCATGGCCTTGCAACGCAAGTACATGAACAACTTCAGCTGGCTGGGCCGGCCCATGATTCAGCTGCCGCAAGACGCCATGGCCATGCAAGAGCTGATTTGGGCCGTCAAGCCCGACTTGGTGATTGAGACTGGCGTGGCCCACGGTGGCAGCGTGATCTTGTCGGCCAGCATGCTGCAGTTGATCGGTCACGGCGAGGTCGTAGGCGTGGACATCGACATCCGCCCCCACAACCGCGCCGCCATTGAGGCGCATCCCATGGCCCATCGCATCAAGCTGATCGAGGGCTCCAGCATCGCGGCCGACACCATCGCAAAAGTGCGGGCCATGGCGGCGGGCAAGCAACGGGTGCTGGTGGCGCTGGATTCCAACCACACCCACGAACATGTGCTGGCTGAGCTCAATGCCTATGCCGACTTGGTGAGCGTGGGTAGCTACTGCGTGGTATTTGATACCTTTGTGGAAGACCTGCCCGACGACTACGTGTGGGCTGATCGCCCCTGGGGCAAAGGCAACAACCCCAAGACAGCGGTGTGGGCTTGGTTAAAGGACCACCCCAACTTCGTCATCGACAAGTCGGTGGAAGACAAGCTGCTGGTTACTTCTGCCCCCGATGGCTTTTTGCGCCGCGTGCGCTGAACGGCTCACCTACTTTGCCAAAGGCTTCGCATGAACTTCTTATCCACCGTGTTCTTTGGCGTGCAGCGCGAAGGCTTCTTGAAAGGCCTGCAAGGCGCGCTGGACCACATCGGCACCAAAGACGGCATTTACACCGGCGACAACCTGGTCACCTGGGGCCGCAACCTGGGCTTCTTTGAGAACGAAAAGTTCATGCAGGCTTGGCGCACCCACGGCACTACATCGGTGGAAGAAGCCATCGTCTGGCGCATCTACGTGGTGAACTGGGCGGTGCAGAGCGTGTTGGCGCGCAACATCCCCGGCGACCTGGTGGAGTGCGCTTGCTACAAGGGCACCACCGCCCGCATCGTGTGTGACTATGTGGACTGGGCGCAACGCCCCGACCGGCATTACTACCTGTACGACCTGTTTGACCACGATCCGTCCATGCCGCACCACCGCATGACAGAGCACAGCGCTCAGCTGTACAGCCAAGTGAAGGCGCGCTTTGCTGAGTTTGGCAACGTCACCGTCACCCAAGGTAAGGTGCCCGATGTGCTGCACGAAGTGGGCCCGAAGGAAAAAATCGCCTTCATGCACATTGACCTGAACAACGTCCAGGCCGAGATCGGGGCGCTGGAGGTGCTGTTCGACAAGCTGCAGCCCGGCGGCATCATGATCTTGGACGACTACGGCTGGCTGGCCTACCGGCCGCAAAAGTTGGCCGAAGACCCTTGGCTGGCCAAGCGGGGCTATCACGTGCTGGAAATGCCCACCGGTCAGGGTTTGGTTTTCAAGTGATTGGCTGAGCCGCCACCGCGCGCATGATTGACATCCACCCCGAAGCCCGCGTGTCGCCTTTGGCCGACATTGAAGATTCGGTGCGCGGCAGCCGCATCGTGGTGGGGCGTGGTTCGGTGATCGACAGCTTTGTGAAGATCAAGCCAGCCGGTGGCACCGGCGACGTGCTCATTGGTGAGATGAGCGTCATCAACTCCGGCTGTGTGCTGTACACCGGCAACGGCATTCGCATTGGCAACCAGGTGGCCATTGCGGCCAACTGCACCTTTGCCGCCACCAACCATGGCTATGCGCGGCGCGACTTGCCGATTCGGGCCCAGGGTTTTCTGCCCAGCAAAGGCGGCATCGTGGTGGAAGACGATGTGTGGATTGGCGCCAATGTGGTTTTGTTGGATGGCGCGGTGCTGCGCCAAGGCTGCGTGATCGCGGCGGGTTGCATCGTGCGTGGCGAAATAGCGGCCTACACGGTGAACGTGCCTGCCACGGCAGGGCCCAGCTTGCGGGTGGTGGGCGAGCGGCGCTAAGCCCCCGGGCCGCCAAAAAGAAAGGGCCGCATCTGCGGCCCTTTGCATTGTTTTTGTGGGACTGCGGCGGATAGACGCCGTAAGCAGCTATCAAATAGATAGCTGCCCCAGAACCGTTTAACGCTGCAGCAACTGCAACACCTGGTTGGGCAGCTGGTTGGCCTGCGCCACCATGGCGGTGCCCGCCTGCTGCAGGATCTGGGTGCGCGCCAGGTTGGCGGTTTCCTTGGCGAAGTCGGCGTCCACGATGCGGCCGCGAGCGGCGGCCAGATTCTCAATCTGAATCTCGACGTTGGACACGGTGCTCTCGAAGCGGCTTTGCAAGGCGCCTAAGTCGCCACGGGCGCTGTTGACTTGGTCAATGGCCGAGTCGATCTTTTTCAGCGCAATCCAGGCGTCGCGTTGAGTAGCTACGGTCAGGGTGTCGATGCCAATGGCGTCGGTGGTGGTGCTTGTGGAGCTGAGCTGGGCAAAGGTGTCGCCAAACACCCCGACCACGCCGCCGGTGGTGCCGAAGTTGGTGGCGGTGGTGCCCGTGAGGGTGAGCGCCGCTGCATCGCCGTTGGTATCGGTCTTGGACGACATGAAGTCCAACTGATACAGGCCCTGATCGTTGCGCGTCAGGTAGGCCGTCACCCCGGTGTCCACCGTCTTGCGGTTGATGGCTTCCACGATCTGCCCCAAGCGCTCCGCACCGGTGCTGGCTTGCTTGATGGGGCCCAGGTCAAATGTCTGGGTGCCATCGCTGATTTGCAGCGCGCTGCCCGAAGTCACCTCGCTGATGTCGGTGATGCCACTCGGGTTGATGCCCGTCACCCGCGAATAGGCGTACACCGTGTCGCTGAGCTGGGTGGCCCGCGTGTCGACCAGCGCGCCCAGCGTGACGGTATCCCCCGAGTTGGCGCCAACCTGAAACACGGCGCCCGAGAAGCTGCCGTCCAAAATCTTGCGGTTGTTAAAGGTGGTTTGCTTGGCTACACGGTCAACTTCATCCACCAACTGCTTCACTTCGGCCTGCAAGGCTGCCCGGTCGCTTGCGCTGTTCGTGGCGTTGCCAGCCTGCACAGCCAGTTCGCGCATGCGCTGCAGCACGTCGCCGATCTTGCCTAAGGCGCCTTCAGCCACCTGCGACAGTGAAATGCCGTCATTCGCATTGCGCGCGGCCACCGTCAGACCGCGCACCTGGGTGTTAAAGCGCTCTGAGATCGCCAGGCCTGCCGCGTCGTCTTTTGCGCTGTTCACACGCAGGCCTGAAGACAGCCGCGCCACAGACGTCGCCAACGATGCCCCTGACGCATTCAGGTTGCGCTGGGCATTGAGCGAGATGACGTTGGTGTTGATGGTTTGAGCCATTGAGCAACTCCTTGGGCCTTAAGTTGTGGCGCCCTCTGCCGATAAGGGAAAGACGTAGTGGCAGCGGTGCGCAGTTAGCCGATGGGGAAAGTGTGGCCATCTGGCTTTTCGGCATAGGGCAGAAAACGGGGGGTATTGCCCCCCGTCTCTAGCGACCGCAGCTGTGTCCTACGGCGCTTTTTGCCAAGCTCCCACCAGATTGACTCAAGTTTTTCCAGGGGCTGGCCGATAAGGTTTCCAACGGCTTGACCGAAGGTTCCGAAAGCCGGTTAACCCCAAGGAGTCCCTTCATGTCCCAGACCATCAATACCAACGTCATTTCGCTGAATGCGCAGCGAAACCTGTCTTCCTCTGCGGCATCGCTGGCCATGTCTGTGCAGCGTTTGTCGTCTGGCTTGCGTGTAAACAGCGCCAAAGACGACGCCGCTGGCTTGGCCATTGCCGAGCGCTTTCAGACGCAGATCAAAGGCTCGATCGTGGCAGCGCGCAATGCCAATGACGGCATCTCGCTGGCGCAAACCGCTGAAGGTGCCTTGGGCAAAATTTCTGACTTGCTGCAGCGCATGCGTGAACTGGCCGTGCAGTCAGCCAACGCCACCAACAGCAGCTCAGACCGCGCCGCTCTGCAGGCTGAAGTGAAGCAGCTCACCGATGAAATCGATCGCGTGGCCAAGAGCACCTCGTTTAACGGCACCAAGATTTTGGATGGCAGCTTTGCGGGCGCTGTGTTCCAAGTGGGCGCCAACTCGGGCGAAAACATCAGCGTCGGGCGCCTCACCGACACGCGTGCCTCGGGCTTGTCCGATGTGGTGTTTGCGGCTAGCTCGGTCACCGGCATCGTCGCCTCGAGCATCACCGATATCAGCGAAGTTACCAGCGGTACGGCTTTCCAGATTGACGACGGCACCAACACCTATGACCTCGGCCCGATCGAGGCCGCCAGTTCGGGTTCGGAGCGTCTGGGTCAGTTGGTGGAAGCCATCAACCGCCGCACCACCGACTCGGGCGTGACCGCATATCTGTCACGTGACAACACCACTGGCGCATTCCGTATTGACCTGTTGTCTAGCAAGACCAACACCAACGGTGATGCAGCTACCTTGACTCTCAACGCGGGCTTCACAGCCACCAACTTCGGTACAGCGGGCGGCGCGGTAGGCACCATCGGCTCAAACACGGTTAACCTGAGCGCGACCAGCACCACCACCGACGCCCTGGGCATCGACACCCTGTCGGTGGACACCCAGCGCAACTCTTGGATCGCTCTGCGCAAGATTGACTCGGCCATTGACCAGGTGAACGGTGCCCGCGCTGATTTGGGCGCTATTCAAAGCCGCTTTGAATCGGCTACCGCCAACATCAGCATCAGCGTAGAGAACTTGGCGGCATCTCGCGGCCGGATTGTGGACGCTGACTTCGCGGTGGAAACAGCCAACTTGTCGCGTACCCAGATCTTGCAGCAGGCGGGCACCGCGATGGTGGCGCAGGCCAACCAGTTGCCCCAGGGCGTGCTGTCTCTGCTGCGTTAATCCACAGTAGGGCGGAGCTAAAGCCAAAAAAAGCGGTCAAGTGGCGGCTTTTTTGGCCGATACCTAAGGCGGTGCCAGGGTGACCTGACACCGCTTTTGGTTTTCTAATGCGCCTTGGGTGCGTCCGCAAAAAAGGCGGCCACCCAACCACCCCACAGGGACATGCGCGATGGCCACGATCACTTCAGCCGGTATTGGCAGCGGACTCGATGTCAACAGCATCGTGTCGCAATTGGTGGCGCTCGAAAAGCGCCCGCTCTCAGCCTTGCAACAACGCGCTGAGAGCATTCAGACCAAGATTTCGACCTACGGGCAGATCAAGTCGCAGTACCAGGCGGTGGCCGATGCCGCTTCTAAGTTGCGCTTGGACAGCACTTGGAACGCGTTGACTGTCAAGTCCACCAACGCCACGGCGGTCAATGCCACGGTGAGTGGGGTGGCGCAGGCCACGTCCTTTTCCATGGAAGTGCAGCAGCTCGCGCGGGGGCAAAACGTGTCGTCGCCGGTATTCGCGTCGGGTGATGCCCCCGGCACTGGCACCCTGCGTATTCAACTGGGCAAGTTTGACTACGGCACCGAAGACGCGCCGAATGATCCGCCGCTGTTCACCGCAGGTGCCAGTTCTGAGGTGTCGATCACCATTGACGAAAACGATGATTCATTAGCCAAGGTGGCGGCCAAGATCAATGAGGCCAACGCGGGTGTAACGGCCACTCTCCTTACCGACGCCAGCGGCCAGCGCCTGCTGCTGCGATCAAAGGCCACCGGCGAAGAGCAAGCTTTTCGGGTGCAGGTGGACGACGATGACGGCGTGGGCAACGACGACCAAGGCCTGTCGCGCTTGGCGTTTGACCCGGAAGGGTTTACGACGGGCCTGAGCGTGTCGCCTTCAGGGCGGGCGCAGGATGCGCTGGCCGCGCTCAATGGCGTGCCGGTGCGCTCCACCACCAATTCCTTGGTCAATACCGTGCCGGGGCTCACCATCAGCTTAGGCCAGGTCACCACGGGGCCGGTGGATATCAGCCTGACATCAGATACCGGTGGCATTCGCAGCTCGATTGACGCCTTCATCAAAGCGTACAACGACCTCAACAAAACCTTGTTGGAAAACACGCGCTACGAAGAAAGCACCAAAACGGCTGGTTTGTTGCAAGGCGACAGTACGGCGGTGAGCTTGCGCAACACGCTTCGGACTTTGGTCACTTCCAGCAACCAGGGCAGCCCGTTTTCGCGTTTGTCAGACATTGGCATCACCTTAGACCGCGAAGGCAACATGTCGCTCAATGGCTCGCGCCTGGATGCGGCCTTCAAAGACAACTTTGCTGATGTCAAGACGCTGTTTGCCGCTGACACCGGCAGCCAAGTCACCAATGGCTTTGGCTTGAAGGTGCGCAATTTCGCCACCTCGATCTTGTCTTTTGAAGGGGTGGTGAACAACCGCACCTCGGCACTGCAGCGCTCAATTGATCGCAACCAGACGGATCAAGACCGAATCAATGAACGCGCGGCTCGGGTGGAGGCTCGGCTCAAAGCGCAATACACGGCCTTGGATGTCAAAGTGGGCCAACTCACCGCGCTGAGCAACTATGTCACCCAGCAGTTTGGTGGCGGCAACACCAACAAGACCAGGTAGCCTGAGCTGAACACCCCTGCTGCCTGGGCGGGGTAGACGCGCCGATTCCGGATGGCTCTGCAGTCGAGCAAAATGCAGCGCATGAGCGATTCTTACGCGCCGCCGCCCAAGCCACGCCAGCCCAGTGCAGCCGGCGACCTTCAGTTTCAGGCGCAGGCGCCGATACATCCAGCAGAGTCTTCCAGGAGTACGTCTGCCATGTTCACCCCGGTCAGTGCCCGCGCCAATGCCGCCTATCGCACCGCTGGTGCCGAAGCCCAAGTTCAAGGTGCCAACCCGCATCAGTTGATTGGTTTGGTCTACGACGCCCTGCTGCAGGCCCTGCGCCAAGCCCGGGTGGCCATGGACCGTGGCGATGTAGTCACCAAAGCTGATCGGCTGGGCCATGCGGTGCGGCTGATCGACGAAGGCCTGTTGGCCGCCTTGAATGTGGAAGAAGGCGGCGACGTAGCGGCCAACCTGCGCGGTGTGTATGACTACAGCATGCTGCGTCTGACCCAAGCCAACTTGCGCAATGACCCGGCCATCGTGGAAGAGGTGATTGACCTGTTCGTGCCAGTGGCCCAAGCGTGGCAGCAGATTGCCCCGCAAGTCACGCCCGGCCGCTGAAGCCAGCCGCCCCCAGACTAGGAGCCCAAGAACGTGGCCGATTCACTGCTGGACTATTACGCTGCGATTGAACAGCGCAGTCAGCAAATGCTGGAGGCCGCTGAGCAAGAAGACTGGTCGCGGGTGGCTGAAATGGAAGGCGCGTGCACCGTGTTGATTGATCAATTGCGCCAAGCCGCGCAGGGGCAGGCCTTAAGCCCTGAAGCGCGGCGTGAAAAAGCCCGCTTGATGCAAAGCATCTTGCGCATTGATGCGCAAATCCGGTTGCTGGCCGAGCCCATGGTGGACGATATCCACGCCATGCTGCACGCCCAGGCGCCATCGAGCACCGGGTACCTGCACTAGGGCGTTTTGGCGGTTTCGGGCTGCAGCGCTCTATTTGTCTGCCTAAGCAGCTATAGAAAATGTAGCACAAGCCTGCCCTACACCTGCATATTCATGATGTCGCTGTAGGCCTGCACCAAGCGGTTGCGCACATGTACGGCAGCCTGAAAGCCAATTTGCGCTTTCTGAATCGCCACCATGGTCTCCTCCAAGCTCACAGAGGGGTTCTCCAGCTGCACTTCGCGCTGCAAGGCCTGAGACTTGTTCTGAGCAGCGCTCACCGATTGCAAGGCCCCGCGCAGCGCCGCTGAAAAGCCGCCTGACTCTTCGGCTGCGGCGCCTCCGACCGCGGCGCCAGCAGCGCGCCCCATGGCGCCAGGGCGAATACCGGATAGCGCGGACGGGCTGATGGGTGAGCTGGTGACCTTGAGATCCATGGTGGTCGCCCTTCTGAATAGGACGTGGCGCCACTGTAGAAGCGCAAGAGCCTGCGCAAAAGGCCGAAGTTAGCCGGTAATGCCGGGCTTATTTGCCCTCAAGTTTCTGACGGTGCTTTGAATAATGCGACTCACCCGGTGGCTTTGGGCTCGCAGTGTGCGCAGCCCGGGGCACCGAATGTTTGCACCCCACGCCTCGCACCCACTCATCCACCATGGCCGCAGCAGAACTTGCCAATCCCGTTGTGCTGGCCGGGCCCGTCGGCGGCTCTGGCGCCGTGACGGCCGGCACCCGTGCGGTTTTGCAGCAGCGACTAACTGCACTCAACAACCGCCAACGCATGGGCTTTGCCTTAGGCATCGCCCTTATCGTCGGTATTCTGATTGCGGCCGTCATGCTGACGCGGCAAAACGACTGGCGGGTGCTGTTTTCCAACCTGTCAGATCGCGACGGTGGCGCCGTGGTAGCGCAGTTGGTGCAAATGAACGTGCCCTACCGCTACACCGAAGGCGGTGGCGCCATCATGGTGCCCGCCAACCGGGTGCACGATTTGCGCTTGCGCTTGGCCGCGCAGGGCCTGCCGAAAGGGTCGGTCAGCGGGCTGGAGATCACGGACACACCTCGCTTTGGCATTACCCAATTTCAAGAGCGGCTGAACTTTCAGCGCGGGCTAGAAGGCGAGCTCACTCGGTCGATTCAGTCGCTTTCATCGGTACGCAGCGCTCGTGTGCATTTGGCTGTGCCGAATCAGAACGGGTTTTTTCGCGAACAGCAAAAGCCGTCGGCCAGCGTGCTGCTGAGCCTGCACCCAGGGCGGGCGCTGGACCGCTCTCAAGTTGCAGGCATCGTGAACCTGATTGCGTCCAGCGTGCCTGAGATGCAGCCGACGGCGGTAAGCGTGGTGGACGAGTCGGGCAAGTTGCTGTCGCAGCCGCCCGATGGCGCTGGCACCACCGGTGCAGATGCCGAGGCGCAGCGCCTGGGCATCGTGCAGCAAATCGAGCAGGCCTACACGCGGCGAATCGTCGAGATCTTGGAGCCGGTGGTGGGTGCGGGCAATGTGCGCGCCAGCGTCACCGCTGAGCTGGATTATTCGCAAACCGAAACCACCGCCGAGCAGCATCGCCCCAATTTAAGCGCCGACGCCAGTGCGGTGCGCAGCCAGCAAACGGTGGAAAGCGTGGGTGAATCCAGCACCCAGGCCACTGGCGTGCCTGGGGCAGTGGCCAATCAGCCGCCCGGTCAGGCGCAATTGCCCATCAACGGGCGCAACCCGGGCTTGGCCACCACCGGCCCCGCAGCTGGTGCGGCGGCGGGCCAGAGCGCCAACAGCAACGCCAACACCCGGCGCGAGACGATCACCAACTATGAGGTGGACCGCACGGTGCGGGTGGTGCGCGGCCAGACGGGCGCGCTCAAGCGGCTGACGGCAGCTGTGGTGGTGAACAACCAATCGATGCCCGGCGCAGACGGCAAGGTCGAATCCAAACCCCTGAGCGCTGAGCAGCTCGAGAAGATGACCAGCTTGGTGCGCGACGCGGTGGGCTTTAACCGCGAACGTGGCGACTCGGTCAACTTGCTCAATACCGCGTTTGTGGTGCCCGAGGCCATCACGCCCAGCACCCCCATTTGGCAGCGACCCGAAGTGGTCGAGGTAGCCACCAACTACGCTTGGCCGGTTAGCTTGTTGGTGCTAGCGCTGATTGTGGTGTTCGGCTTGCTGCGCCCTGCGCTCAAGGCCATGGGCCAGCCCACCATGATGACCACGGTAGACGGCGTGCTGGTGCCTGTGGATTCACCGCAAGCCCGTGCAGCGGCAGCGCAAGGGGCCGCAGGCGGCCAGCTCAGCACCACGGTGGGTGGCGACTTGGAGCGGCCTGCGCTAGAAGGCCCGGGCGCCATCGACGGCACGCCGCAGCTTCAAGTGTCGGCTACGCCCGAGCAGTTGCGCCTGGAGCAGGCCCGCGCCATCACCCGCAACAACCCGGTGCAAGTGGCCAACATCATTAAGTCATGGATTTCGGGTGAAGATGTGTCGGCGGCCAACGACAGTTGATGCACACCGCTTGAAGCCCCCGACCACAACCCGGTAACGCTGCCATGGAAGACCAAGGTTTAACTGACGCCGCCATCCTGCTGATGTCGCTGGGCGAAGAAGAAGCGGCGGAAGTCTTCAAGCATCTGGCGCCCAAAGAGGTGCAAAAGCTGGGCGAAACCATTGCCCGCACCCGCGCCGTGACGCGCGAAAAAGCCGACCAGGTGGTGGCTAAGTTCATTGACCAAGCAGGTGCACAGAGCCTGCTGGTGAATGACACGAATGACTATGTGCGCTCGGTCCTCAAGCGCGCCTTGGGCGAAGATAAAGCGGGCTTGCTCATCGACCGCATCTTGCAAGGCGGCGACACCTCGGGCATTGAAAGCCTGAAGTGGATGGACCCCTTGTCAGTAGCTGAACTGCTGCGTAACGAACACCCGCAGATCGTGGCCGCCATCCTGGTGCATTTGGATCACGACCAAGCCTCGGGCGTCATGAAGAACATGGTGGAACGCCAACGCAACGAAGTCATGCTGCGTGTGGCCACGCTAGAGGGCATTCAGCCCACGGCGCTGAAAGACCTCAACGAGGTGCTGTTTAAGGTGCTGGCAGGCGGCGACAAGATTCGCAAGACCTCGTTGGGCGGCGTGAAGACGGCGGCCGAAATCGTCAACCTGATGGGCACCGCAGTCGAAGGCACGGTGATCGAATACATCCGCCTGCACGACCCCGAGCTGGCGCAAAAGATCATGGACAAGATGTTCGTGTTCGACGACGTGGGCAAGCTCGACGACAAGTCCATCCAGATGGTGCTCAAGGAAGTGCAGACCGATTCGCTGGTGGTGGCGCTCAAGGGCGCTGGCCCCGAACTGCGCGACAAGTTCTTGTCCAACATGTCCAGCCGTGCGGCCGAGGCGATGCGCGAAGACCTGGAAAGCCGTGGCCCCATGCGCTTGTCCGAAGTCGAGGCGCAGCAAAAGGAAATCTTGAAGGTGGTGCGTCGTCTGGCCGACGAAGGCCAGATCGTCCTGGGTGGCGGAGGCGAGGATGCCTTCGTCTAGGTCACCAGCCGATACCGACGACCTGTTTGCGCAAGCGGCTGCAGGCGCCGATTCACCCGCCGTGCCCGACACGGCAGACGCGGCCGAGGCCGACGACCCCGATGCATGGTTCGCTGCAGCGGCCGCTGAGCCATCCCCACAACCTGCGCCGGCCTCTGTGTCTGCGTCTGCCCGACTGGGCTCACAAGCCAAGCCGTTTGAGATGGCTCCCCTGCACGCCGCGGGCCGCGTGTTGACCCAGAAGCCAGAGCCTATCGTGGGTGAACTCGCGCTGGCCCTGCTCAGCAGCCAGCGCAGCGGCGGGGCCTATGCCCGCTTTGTGCCTGGAGAAGAAATCCAAGCCGCCGAGCCCTGGGCATTCAGTGCGGTCGATCCGCGTGAACGGGCGCGTGAACTCGCGGCGCTGGCTGAGCGCGATCGCGCTCAAATCGATGTCGAGCTTCAGCGCGAACTGCAACAGCAGCTGCAGCGCGAGCGTTTGAAAGCCCTGGACGAGGGCCATGCCCAAGGGACCGAAGCGGCGCGCCAAGAGGCTCAGCGCGCGCACCGTGCAGAGATCAAGACCGTGCACGAGCAACACCGACAAACGCTGGCCGACCTGGTGGCGCAATTCCAGTCGGCCATCGGCATGCAACGCGACGCTCAGGCCCAAGCGGTGCTGCAGCTGGCGTGCGACATCGCGCGCCAAGTGTTGCGGCGAGAGATTCAAACCGATGCCCAGTCCCTGATGCCGGTGATCCATGAGGTGTTGGCGCTAGTGGACGAAGACGCTCAACGCATCACCGTGCACCTGCACCCGGATGACCTGGCCGCTGTACAGGCCGCTGCGCAGGCGGCCGCTTCGTCTGCGTTGATTACTTGGGTGCCTGACACCACGGTGGACGTTGGGGGCTGCCGGGTGCTGCATGCCGGCACCACGATTGACGCGACCCTGCCGACTCGGTGGCAGCGGGTCATTGCCAGCTTGGGCCTAGATGCGCAGTGGGACCCGGTACCGGGCGCTCGACCTGATAACTCGGCGGGTGGCGCCCCATGAGCACCGCTGTCGAATTGGACTTGAAACCCGTGCGTTGGGACGCCTTTGGCGCGCATTGCCGCGCCCGCGTGCGACAAGCGCAGCCGTTTGGCCTAGAGGGTCGACTGCAGCGTGTGTCGGGGCTGGTGTTGGAAGCCCGTGGCTTGAGCTTGCCGGTGGGTTCGCAGTGCTGGATTCAGGCCGATGATGGCCGCGAGGTGCTGGCCGAGGTAGTGGGGTTTTCAGGCGACCGGTGCTTTTTGATGCCGGCTGGCCCCATGCACGGACTGTCAAGTGGGGCCCGGGTGCGAGCCGCCCTGGCGCGCTTGCCGCAGCCGGGGCGAGCGACCTCAAGGGAAGATCCGGTGCCGGTTCAGATGGCGGTGTTGCAGTTGCCGTTTGGCGATGGTTTATTGGGCCGAGTGGTCGACGCCACAGGCGAGCCCTTGGACGGCCTGGGCGCGCTCAGCTCGGTGGCCCCACGCCCGCTGCAGTCCCAACCGATCAATGCCATGCAGCGCGCACCGGTTCGCCGCGCGTTAGACACCGGCGTGCGTGTCATCAATGGCTTGCTCACGGTAGGGCGGGGTCAGCGCCTGGGCTTATTTGCGGGTTCGGGCGTGGGCAAAAGCGTGCTGCTAGGCATGATGGCCCGCCACACCGAAGCCGACATCATCGTGGTGGGTTTGATTGGCGAGCGCGGCCGCGAGGTGCAGGAGTTCGTTCAGGACATCTTGGCCGCTGAAGACCGGCAGCGCACGGTGGTGGTGGCTGCGCCCGCTGACAGCTCACCGCTGCTGAGGCTGCAGGGTGCCTCTTATGCCACCGCAGTGGCCGAGCACTATCGCGACCAGGGGCAGCATGTGCTGTTGTTGATGGATTCGCTGACTCGTTTCGCCATGGCGCAGCGCGAAATTGCGCTGGCGGTGGGCGAAGCGCCCGCCACCAAAGGGTATCCGCCGAGCTGCTTTGCCAAGCTGCCGACCCTGGTCGAACGCAGTGGCAACGGGCCGACAGGGGCTGGGTCCATCACTGCTTTTTATACCGTGCTCACTGAAGGCGACGATCAGCAAGACCCAATTGCGGACGCGGCCCGCGCCATCTTGGACGGCCACATCGTGCTCAGCCGCAACTTGGCCGAAATGGGGCACTTTCCGGCGGTGGATGTGGGCCAGTCGGCATCGCGAGTGATGCACAACGTGGTGGACACCGAACACTGGGAGGCCGCACGGCGCTTCAAGGCCATGGTGGCGCGGTACGAAGCAGGCCGCGATCTCTTGCAAATTGGCGCTTACGTCAGCGGCTCTGATCCACAGATGGACGAAGCCATTCGGCTGCGCGATGTCGCCAATGTTTATCTTCGGCAGGGCATGGTGGAAGGCGCCAGCCTGGATGAAGCGCGCCATGCGCTCGGTCAGATCGTGCAGGCCATGGGTCAAAGCACCTTTTAAGGCACGCCATGAAAACCCCGCTTCACAGCTTGCAAGTGGCCGTCAAAGCCGCCCATGCCGCGCGCGACAACGCAGCACGGGCGCTACTGGCCAGTGCCGGCGCGGTGCAACAGGCGCAGGCACAGCTGAGCAGTCTGCGTGACTACGCCCAAGACACCGCTTCGCGTTTTGGGCCAGGCCAGCAGGCTGCGTCGATTGAGGTGTTGCGACATCGCGCCCAGTTTCTCGGGCGCTTGCACGACGCGATGGATGCGCAGACCCAGGCCGTCGGGCAGGCCCAGTCTGCCCAAGCGCGGGCCCATCAGCTGCTGGTGCACGCCGACGTGCGCTTGGCCAGCTATCAAGCCTTGCTGCGGCGCCGCCGCAACGAAGCGGCGCGTCTGAGCGCGCAAGCCGATCAGAAGGCACTGGATGAACGTGCTGCGCATGTCTACGCAGCCAGCCGCGAAGCCCTAGGACTAGAGGAACTGCCATGAACCTTGAACAACCCCGCCCGACACCCGCTTCGACCCAGGTGCGCGCCAGCACGGGCAACCGAGGGGCTGCGGCCACAGGTGCAGCTTCTATCGCCAATGCCCATGGCAGCCAGGGCGCCAGCGGTCGCAACACTGCATTTGTCGATCTGCTGAACCTGCTGAGCGCTGAAGACGAGACGCTGCTGTCAGAAGAGGTTACCGATGCCGTGTCGTTGACTTCCAGCGTTAGCACTAATGCAGCCGATGTGGGCACCCTACCTGCAGCGGCTGATCTGCAAGCCACCCCGGCTGAACAGGCGGCGATGGCGGTAGCTTTGGCTGCTACGGCAGGGGTGGCCGCAGTTGGGGAGGGCGCTGAAGAAGGCACCCCTGTATTGGCTGCCGCCTCAACGAACGATACGGGGCAGGCGGCGAACTTGTCGAGCGCTCGCGCCACGGCCCAGGCGCTTTCTGATGCGCAGCGGCTCGCTGGCCTGCAGGCTGCTGTCCAATCGGCTGCTCCCAACCAGGCAGGCGCCACCGCCGCATCGGCCTCGGCAACACCCGCCCAAGCAGCGACGCCGAATGTACCCACGGCGGGAACCGGCGACCCGCTGGCTTTGATGCAGCGCCTTAAAGATGCAGGTCTGGCCGAACTGACTGGCGCTGGCGTGGCACAAACGGCTGGTCGTGCGGGGCGGGGAATCTCGTCGGTCTCATCGGCCAACCTGGCGGCCAGCCCAACGGCATCGGTGGCGGCGACAGGTATCGCGCGAGGCGCCGATATGGCTGAGCGGCTGGTGAAGCTGCACAGCCAAAACGATATGGTGCAAGCAGTGGCTACCGCGTCCGCGGTGGCCAGCCCCGCCAGTTCTAATTTGGCGGTCGGTATCGGTGCGGCGGTGCTGACGGGGTCCGGCTGGGCGATGCCGGGGCTTGCGGCGATGGATGACTCGGTCAGCCGGGTCAGCGCCTCTGTGTTGGAAACAGGCGCCGTCTCTGCCGCCCCCGCAAGTGAATCCAAGTCTGGCACTGGGCAGTCGGGCAGTAGCGGCTCGGAAGCCGGGCAGGGGGTGGATTGGGGTGGCTGGTCTGCGCTTGACGCCACACCCGACCGCGAGCAACTGGCCAGCGCGGATTGGACGCAAACTCTGGCAGAGCAGCTGGACAAATGGACGTCGCAATCGGCGCAAGACGCTGAATTGCGCATTGAGAGTTTTGGCGGCCAGCCTGTGGACATTGCCATCCAGATGCGCGACGGCGCCGCTTGGGTGGAGTTTCGCAGCGACAGCTCAGGTGCGCGCGAGGCCTTGGCGCAATCGACTGAACAACTCAGGCAGATGTTAGAGGCGCGCGGCGTGGCGCTGGGCCATATGTCGGTGGATAGTCAAACAGGACGTGGTGCCGGGCAGGACGGTCAAGGGAGCAGTCGTCGTGATGGGACGGCGCCACCGATCCAGCTAGCCGATTCCCGTGCGGCAGATAACTGGCTGCCAAGTCAAGCACTGTTGCCCTCTGCACGCAGCGCCAACCGAGCGGGGCCCAGGTCTTTGGACGTATTTGCCTGACCCCTGAGGGCACTTGATGTTGCGCAAAGGCGATAGAACGCGCCCCAATTCCGTCGTTTCAAGCGCCGTTGGCCGCCAATAATGGGTACCTAGCGGCATGAACCGAGGGGTTGGAGATGGCACCAGCCCCCGCGCCAAATGAGGAATCACCGTGGCAACCGAAAAAGCGGCTGAAGGCGATGCGCCCAAACCCAAGAGCAAAAAACTGCTCTTCATCATCATCGGCCTGGTCTTGGTACTGGCCATTGGGGGTGGGGCTGCATTCATGCTCTTGGGCAAAAAGAAACACACGGCTGAAGGCGAAGAATCGGCTGCGGCAGAAGAGGTGCAAGCCGCGCCCAAGGGCCCACCCACCTTTTTGCCCATTGACACCATGGTGGTGAACTTGGCTGACCCAGGTGGCGATCGCTTCGCGCAGTTGGGCATCACCTTGGATGTCGTCGACACCAAAACCTCCGACACGCTCAAACTGCACATGCCCACCATTCGCAATGGCATCTTGATGGCGGCTTCTCGCCGCACCGCAGAAGAGCTGTTAAGTGCCGAAGGCAAAGCCCGTCTGGCTGAAGAAATTCAACGTGAAGCGCTCAAGCCGCTAGGCATCAATATGCCCAAAGCAGGCAAGCCCAAACCCAAGGCGGGCGACGAAGAAGAAATGCAAGAAGAAGCGCCACGGCCGCGGCGCAACTACCCGGTGCGCGCCGTTCTTTTTTCCAACTTTATTGTTCAGTGATGACCAAGCCGGACGCTCAAGAGGTGGACCATGGGTGAGGCATTTCTATCCCAAGAAGAAGTTGACGCGCTCTTAGAAGGCGTCACCGGTGAAAGCCAAAAGCTCACCGAAGAAGTGGTTGAGGAAGGGGGTGTACGCCAGTACAACATCTCCAGCCAAGAGCGCATCGTGCGTGGGCGCATGCCCACCATGGAAATCGTCAACGAACGATTTGCGCGCAACTTTCGCATTGGCCTGTTTAACCTGATTCGCCGCAGCCCCGAAATCTCGGTGGGCACGGTGCAGGTGCATCGCTACAGCGCGTTCTTGCGCGAGTTGGCGGTGCCCACCAACTTCAACATCATGGCGATTCGGCCGCTGCGTGGCTCGGGTCTGGTGGTGTGCGACCCGACCATCGTCTTCGCGGTCATCGACACCTTGTTTGGCGGTATTGGCAAGTTCCAAACGCGCATTGAAGGTCGCGATTTTTCGGCTACCGAAATGCGCGTTATCAAGCGCTTGGCCGACGTCATCACCGAAGAGTACAAAAAGGCTTGGCGCGGCATCTACCCGATTGAGCTCGATTACCAGCGCTCTGAAATGCAGCCGCAGTTTGCCAACATTGCGACTCCGTCAGAAATCGTGGTGTCCACCGCGTTCGAGCTGGAAATTGGCGAGATTTCGGGCGCCATCCACATCTGCATGCCGTATGCGACGCTGGAGCCGATTCGGGATGTGCTGTACTCATCCACTCAGGGCGACAGCATTGAAGTGGACCGGCGCTGGGTGAAAGTGCTGTCGCAAGAAATCCAATCCGCCGAGGTCACGCTGGTGGCTGAACTGGCCAAGGCTGACGCCACTGTGGAACAACTGTTGGCCATGAAGCCGGGCGATTTCATTGAGCTAGACCGCCAACCGCGCATCAAGGCGACGATTGGCGGCGTGCCGGTGTTTGATTGCCAATACGGCACGCACAACAACAAGTACGCAATCCGCGTAGAAGAGCTGCTCCGCGCCAACGATGCGGGCTGGATGGGAGGCGACCATGGCCGCTGAAGGCGACAAGCCAGAAGAAGAAGATCCGATGGCCGCTTGGGCCGAGGCCCTTGAAGAACAAAAGGTGGCCGAAGGCGGTGGTGCTGCGGCTGAAGAACAGGGCGGCCCCCTGTCCGGCTCACCCCAGGCGGGGGGATCGGGCGGCATGGGTGGCGGCTCTGTCCCGCTGCCCACCGGAGTGCCCGATGGCCTGAACAACGACATCAGCATGGTGCTGGACATCCCAGTTCAGTTGTCGGTTGAACTGGGCCGCACCAAGGTGCCCATCAAGTACATCTTGCAGTTGGCTCAAGGCTCAGTGGTTGAGCTTGACGCGCTGGCGGGCGAACCTATGGATGTCTTGGTCAATGGCTACTTGATTGCCCAGGGCGAGGTGGTGGTGGTGAACGATAAGTTCGGTATCCGCCTGACAGACGTGGTCACGCCCTCGGAGCGTCTGCGCCGAGTGAGCCGCGGATGAGGTTGGTGCGGTCATGACAGACACCGCAGCCTCAGGCACGCTGTGGTCCACCATCACCTTGGTGGGAGTGTTTGTGGTGTTGCTGGCGCTGGTGCCAGCAGCGCTGCGCTGGGCCCAGCAGCGGGGCTTGGTGCGGCCCGGGGGCTCATTGGGCGACGGCAAGTTGGGCCCCTTGCAGGTGGTGCAAGCGCTGGCAGTGGGGCCGCAGCAACGCGTGGTCACAGTGGAGGTGGGCCCGCCCCAAGGGCGGGTGTGGCTGGTGTTGGGTGTGACGGCTCACAGCGTCAATACGCTGCATGTGGTGCCGCAGCACGGCGCGATGCCGGCTCAACTCAGCGGTGCCGCGTCATTTACCGAAGCGTTGCGGCAACAACAGGTCGCGCCCGATACGGCTGCCGTTGTCCCTCACGATGTCAAAGGCTGAGCAATGAGGCGCCTGCGTGTTCTTGGGTGGTTGGCAGTCCTGGGGTTTTGCCCCTTGGCTTTGGCGCAATCGGGCGCGACTGCGCAAGGCTTGCCTTTGTTGATCGGTCAGGCAGGCTCCAATGTGAGCTATTCGGTGCCGATCCAGACGCTGCTGTTTTTTACGGCGCTGTCTTTTTTGCCCGCCGTGTTGTTGATGATGACCAGCTTTACTCGGGTGGTGATCGTGCTGGCCCTATTGCGCCAAGCGCTAGGCACCCAAACTGCGCCGCCCAACCAGGTCATCATTGGTTTGGCCCTGTTTTTGACGCTGTTCATCATGGGGCCCACGCTCGACAAGGTGTATGCCGACGCCTACCGGCCCTTCAGCACCAACCAGATCAGTTTTGAGCAAGCGCTGGAGCGCGGCGAAGGGCCCATGCGCGAATTCATGCTCAAGCAAACCCGCCAGGCTGATCTGCTGCTTTTCTCGCGCTTGGCGAAGGTTGAGCCCAATCCGCAAACCGTGCCCCTGCGGGTGTTGGTGCCCTCATTTGTCACCAGCGAACTGAAGTCGGCCTTTCAGATCGGCTTCATGATCTTCATACCGTTTTTGGTGATTGACATCGTGGTGGCCAGCGTGCTGATGTCCCTCGGCATGATGATGCTGTCACCAGTGCTTGTGGCCCTGCCTTTCAAGCTGATGTTGTTTGTGTTGGCAGACGGCTGGAACTTGCTCATGGGCTCATTGGCCGCGAGCTTTATCCAATGACGCCGCAGTCGGTGTTGGGCATGGGGCAAGACGCACTGGTCTTGCTGCTCTTGGTGTCGGCGCCGGTTCTGGGCATTGTGTTGGTGGTGGGCTTGGTGGTCAGCATCGTGCAAGCCATCACCCAGATCCATGAAGCCACCCTGTCTTTTGTGCCCAAACTGATCGCCGCTGTGGCCGTGTTTGGGCTGGCTGGGCCGTGGATGCTGACGACGCTGGTGGACTACCTGCGGCGTATGCTCGAAGCCATTCCCAGCATCGTGCAATAGCCGTGCCGCCTTTGGCCTTGTCGGTTTAAACCGCGCGGCAACTGATTCATGTTCACCTTCAATGAAGCGCAGATCATGGCGTGGCTCACGCCGGTGTTCTGGCCGTTTCTGCGCGCGCTGGCCTTGTTCACCGCGGCGCCCGTGCTCTCCAGCCGTGCGGTACCCATGCGGGTGAAGATTGGCTTGGCTTTCTTTATTGCGCTGGCCGCGCAGCCGTCCTTAAGCGGTCAACCCTTGGTGCCGCTGAACACCGCGCAAGCCCTGGGCACCGTGGTACATGAGGTGGGTGTGGGGCTGGCGCTGGGCTTTGCGGTGCGGCTGGTGTTTGCCGCTGTGGAGCTGGCGGGCGAGGTAATTGGCCTGCAAATGGGCCTGAACTTCGCCACGTTTTTTGACCCTGCCAGCAACGCCCAAGCCAACGCGGTCACCCGCTTTTTTGGCGCGATGACGGTGCTGATGTTCGTGGCTGCAGGCGGCCATCTGGTGCTGATCATGGCGCTGATCAAAAGCTTTGACTTGTTCCCGGTGGGCGGCGTGGTGGGCTCTGGCCCCACGGGGGTGAGCCAGCAGTTGGCGCTGCATCGCCTGGGGGCTGAGCTGTTTTCCACGGCCCTGTGGATTGCGCTGCCGCTGATTGCCTTGATGATGTTGGTGAACTTGGCGCTGGGTGTCATCTCGCGCGTTGCACCACAGATCAACATCTATGCCGTGGGGTTTCCCATCACGCTCACGGCGGGCTTGGTGGCGATCGCACTGACGCTGCCGCTGTTAGACCAGCCCTTTTTGCGCTTGTTAGAGCGCACCATTGAGCTGTTTCACGGGCGCTAAGGCCCAGCCGCATCAGGGCCTGCGGGCCGCCGCAGGCGTCGCTTGGTTTTGCGTCGACGCATTCATGGCCCACAACTGCTGCAAGCGCTGCAGTTCGGTGTCAAAGCGGGAATTGATGCGTTGTTTGTCGGCTGAGCGGTCGGCAATCACCCGCTTTTGGTCGGCCACGTTCTTGTCGAGCTCTTCGTACATGCGGCGCAGCCGAGGCGTGGCCTTGGCGCGGTCGTTTTGGTAGAACTCAAGCTCTTTGTCCAGCGTCAGGCGCTGCTTACCCAGGGCGTCAATGCGCTGCTCAGCCAGGGCAATCAACTCGTCTACCTGATTGAGCGCCTCGTTGCGTTCGCGGTCGTGGGTGGCGCGGTTGGGGTAGCGCGAGAGCAAGGCCCGGTCGCGGCGACGCTCTTCAGCGGCGCGGGTTTGGTCTTCGGCAATCTTGCGTTCGCGCGCTTCTTGTTCGGCCCGTTCGGCCGCAGTCAGCGAGGGGCCCACGCTGCGCTTGACCGAGCCGCTGGGGTTGAGCTCTTTTTGCTCGCGGTCAATGCATTCCTGAATGGGGCGGTCAGACGTTAGTCGGCGGCCGTTTTTGTCCACGCACGTAAAGATGCTTTGCCCCCAGGCGGGACCGGCCAGCAAGGTGGCCAAGGCCAGCGCCGCAGCGGGAGCAGTCCATCGGCGCATCACCAAGCGGGCAAGTAAGGCACGGCCGTAGGTTGGCTTGGGCATGGAAGAAGGCGTGGCAGGCGAAATGACAGGCGAAGAGGTTGGGCGCAGGTTTAGTCAGCCACACCGTAGCGATCACGATAGGCCTGCACCCGAGTTCGGTGCTCTGCCAGATCAGCGCCACTTTGTTGTTGCAGATAGTCCAGCAAATCCCGCAGTTTGGCAATTGCACAGATGGCTAAACCCAGTTCGCGTTGCACATGCTGTACGGCGCTGTAAGGCAGCTCAGCGCCGGTGGAATCGGTGGCCCGCTCTTGCCGGTCTAGCGCAATGGCAATGGCGCAGGGCGTGGCCCCGGCGGCGGTGATCAGCGCAATGGATTCACGGGTGGCGGTGCCAGCCGATATGACGTCGTCCACGATCAGCACCCGCCCCACCAAGGGTGCACCCACCAGGGTGCCGCCTTCGCCGTGGTCTTTGGCCTCTTTGCGGTTGTAGGCAAAGGGCTTGTTGTGCCCGAGGCGGGCCAGCTCAATGGCCACGCCCGCCGCCAGCGGAATACCCTTGTAGGCGGGGCCAAACAGCATGTCAAAGGCAATGCCGCTGCGCGCAATGGCCTGGGCGTAGAAGGCGCACAGGCGCTGCAGCTTGACACCGTCGTCAAACAAACCGGCGTTGAAGAAGTAGGGGCTCAAGCGCCCCGCCTTGGTCTTGAATTCGCCAAAGCGCAACACGCCCGATTGCAGCGCAAAAGCCACAAAGTCCAGCGCGTTGACTGCTTGGCTAGCGACGGGGATGGCAGAGATGACCGGGGCGGTGGGCAAATTTGGCGCGACACTGTGGTCCATGGCGATTTCCTCATCGGCCGCGAAGCGGCAGTTTCGACTGACCACGCTCAACCTCAATGGCATCCGCTCGGCGGTGTCCAAAGGGCTCCCCGACTGGGTGGCCAAAATGGGGCCGGATTGTATGGCTGTGCAAGAGGTCAAGGCCCAGCAATCCGACCTGGACGCGCTCGGCCTGACCGAACTGGCGGGTCTTCGCGGGCACTTTCATTTGGCGCAGAAAAAAGGCTACAGCGGCGTAGGCCTGTACACCCGGCACGAACCCACCGACGTAATCCAAGGCATGGGCGTGCCTGAATTTGACGATGAAGGCCGTTGGGTTGAGCTGCGCTTTGACACCCCCAATCGGCGCCTGTCGGTGGTTAGCGTGTACTTTCCCAGCGGCTCCAGCGGGCCCGAGCGGCAGGCGGCCAAGTTTCGCTTTCTGGACGTGATCTATCCGCGCCTGTTGCAACTGCGCACCAACCGGCAGGTGGTGCTGTGTGGCGACATCAACATCGCCCATCAGGCCATTGACCTGAAGAATTGGAAGAGCAACCAGAAAAACAGCGGCTTTCTGCCCGAGGAGCGGGCATGGATGGGCCACTTGCTGGAGCCTGCCAAAGGCGGCTATGCCGACGTCTACCGCCGCCTGCACCCCGACACCACCGACGACTGCTACACATGGTGGAGCGCCCGCGGCGCCGCTTGGGCCAAGAACGTGGGCTGGCGGCTGGACTACCAAATCGCAAGCCCTGAGCTGGCCGCGCTGGCCCAGCGCGCGCACATTGAAAAAGCCGTGCGCTTTTCAGACCATGCGCCCTTGACGGTGGACTACGTGGGCTGACGCTGCGCCGCAAGCAGGGCAAGGGGCGCAAGCCGCAAGACGACCTGTTTGCTATAAATTAAATAGCTGATTGCGCTGATAAATAGGCCGCAAGCGGCTGTTTTTATATATGCGACCGTGACGGCGGTTTGCGCCAGACCCGCCACCCTGCGCCCAGCCCCGATTGGTCCCCTGCGCGGTGAACGTTTGTTCGCACAGACCTACACTGCCTTTCGGAGACAAGCGGCCAAGCCGCGCCCGATTTCAACCACTTACTCAAGGCCGCTCATGCCAACACGTCGTCAAGCGCTTATTCGCGGCACCGCCGCTGCAGCCACTCTGGGCTTGGGCTCCATGCCCGTCTTTGCGCAAGGCCGCATCGACACCCTGCGCATCTTTGTAGGCTTTCCGCCTGGCGGCACCACCGATTCGTTTGCGCGGCGCGTGGGCGAGAAACTGCGCGGCGTGTATGCCAATAACGTGGTGATTGAAAACCGCCCCGGCGCCGGTGGGCAGCTCGGCATCATGGGCTTGAAGTCTGCGCCCGGCGACGGCACCGCCATGCTGTACACGCCCGCGTCGATGCTTACGGTGTACCCGCATTCGTATTCGCGCCTGCCGTATTCGCAGGCTGACGTGGCACCCATCACCATCGGCCACGCGTCGGACCACGCATTTGTCGTGGGTTCGGCCGTACCGGCAGAGGTGACCAACCTCAAGCAATACGTGGCCTGGGCCAAGGCCAATGTGGGCAAGGTCAACGTGGGCAACCCCGGCGCCGGCTCGATGCCGCATTTGCTGGCTGGGCGCTTTGCCACCCTGGCGGGTATTGAATCCATCAACGTGCCCTTTGCAGGCTCTGGCCCCGGCGTGCCGCAGCTGTTGGGCGGCCAGCTCAGCACCATGTCGTCGCCCTTGGGCGACTGGATTCAGCATGCCCGCTCAGGCCGCGCCCGGGTTTTGGCCACCTCGGGCCCCACCCGTTCGCCCTTCATGCCCGATGTGCCCACTTACAAAGAGCAGGGCTTCGATGAGCTGGTGATTCGCGAATGGTTTGGCTTCTTTCTGCCCGCCACCGCATCACAAGCGGTGCGCGAACGCGCCTCTACGTTCTTGCGCGCCTCACTCATTCAGCCTGACGTGGCAGCCGCCATGGCGTCACTGGCCGCGCACGTGATGCCCACGACCATGGATGAGTTTGGTGCCCGCATGAAGGCCGACACCGAGTTTGCAGGTCGCTTGGTGAAGGCGCTGGGGTTCCGTGCAGATTCTTGATCTGGCCTGAGCTGCGCCGCCGTGCGGTGCCCGACAGGAGCGCCGACCTTGACGGCTGTTTGATGCTCCGTTTTTTATAGCTGCAAACGCAGATATTCAGGACGCTGACGGCTATTTTTGTCATTGTTCTTCCGCCTCACTCATCGCGAAGTTGCCCTCTTGGTCGGGATACCCGCAAGAAAGCACTTCGTACGTGCCCAACATTTGCCTAAGGCCAATGACCTTCTCGAGTACGTGGTGGTGCACGAGATGGCCCATCTGCTGGAGCGCGGCCACAACGAGCGGACACATAGACGCTCGAGCTACGCGAAACGGTCGGGACCCTCCGGCAGGTTCTCACAGCCCATGCACCAGGTGAGTCACTCGTCGCTCACTGCTAGAAATCGTCTCTGTACGACTAATTGCTATGGGTCGACGGTCAAAGTTGTTTTTATTTTTGAGATAGGCCCGACAGTAGAAGTTGCGAATGATGAACATCCCAAACGAACTTGGGCCCATCGGTCCTGCAACTGGAATTCTGCAACTCTCGTACTGACCCAGCGTCAGGTGGCAAGCCGGATGGACCACATCGTGGTGCTGATCGGGAGCGTAGTCAAACCGAACTGGAAAGCGAACCAGTCGACGCGCGGTGATGTCCCCATACAACTCGTCCTGCTCGTACAAGGTCGGCGCATCTTCGATCGTCGGCAAACTGGGGCTTGGGAAATACGCGAGCCGGTGTTGCGCCAGCGTTTTGTCCGGTCGGAACGAATACTGGAAGAGTAGTAACCCTCCATCGATCAGCTTTACGTGGTAAGCGTCGTGCGCATCCAACTCACGATAGACGTCTTCGTAGGGGACATCACGAAGAGCAATCGTCGTTTGATCTTTCCCCCCGATACGAACTGCACCGCCGCTCCCCGTCTGAAACGAAGGATAAAACTGCTTCACGGAGATACTGGCGATAAGAAGGCGATTGATAAGGTCCGTGATCTGGTTGTTAACACTGTCAGGATTCATTTCTTCCCCGAGGTCCGCTTGATGTTCTCCAGTTCGAGGATGAGTTGATCCACATCGACCTCCCCTTTCTCGGCCGCCTGCAGGAGCTGGTCACGTTGCGCACGAACTGCCTTTCTTCGCCCTCGCCCTTTGCCTTGCATTTCCTTGTTGATTACGCGAAGCAGCTTCTTCTCTTCATCGGTTGGGTACCGAAACCGCAGCTTGTACTCGTTCTGTTTAAGGGTGCTCCACTCCTGCATCAGGACGTCCATATTTGGCCCGATTCCGAGTATGCGAACCCAGGCCTTCGAGCGAGTAATTGCAGTAAAGAGGCGATTGCGATTTAGCGCAGTTGCCGTCTTGTCCCAGCCTGAAGCGCAGTCTTGCGCGTTCATGATGTAGATCATCCCCGCTTCGTTCCCCTTCGCGCGGAAGATGCCGGTGAAGGTAACGCATCCAGCCTTGCTAAAGATGTCGGCTGACGTGCTGACCCCTGCCAATTCGCTGTTGATGTCGACCGCAAAAAGCTGTTGCCGGGCAGGCCCAACCTCTTTCTGTGTAGTGAGCGGATTTGGGTTGATAACGACGATGTCCTCGGGCCGAAGTTCCTGCTCGCGGATGTCGCTCTGAATGGCCTGAACAAGCCATGCAGTCTGGTCTGCCGAACCGTCAAACTTATGGAACTGGATAAGGTCGTCGAAGGGTGAATGATTCTCCAAGAACTCTGGAGAAGTTTCAGGCGTGCGAGCCAAAGCGACTTGTTGCCCGCCGGCCAGTTCCCCGTTTTCCACAACGTATCCGACATCTGTCCAGAGGGTGTCCTGATCAAAGATTTGGACCAGACCCTTTTCCCGATAAATGCCGAAGCCGAGGGCGTGCGCCGTTGCAAGGAGGGGGCGAGAGTTTCGGTAGCACTTCTCCAAGATGATGTCTTGTCGGGGCCCGCCGTCCTCTTGGTTCAGCCGCACCAATGGTGCGCCATCTGGGCCGTTTCCGAACAACTCTTCGGGCGGAGGCACTGACGAGCCTGTGAGTGACTGCAGTTCGTCATACGCATACACGAGCCGGCCAGGGGGCGACAGAGATCGGTAGCAAAGACGAAGAAAATCGATCGGCAGGTCCTGGGCCTCGTCAATCAACATCAAGTCATACTGGGCCAAGGGTTGCTTGGCCGCTGAGAGCGCTTCCAAACACGCGCCTGCGAACTCCTTCCCGTCGCCAAACTTGCGCTTCGATGCACCGAAGTCGAGGAAAGGCACCTCGTTTACTCGGCAAAACCTGTGATAAACGCCGTCACGTTCCCTATCGCCGGGGCCGCCCCATGCATTGATGATGTCAATGCACTCCCAATCGGGCTCGGAGCCAGTCTGCTCGATGGTGAAGTTGTTGATCAATCGCCGAAACTGTTCCTTTAGCGAGCGGGTGTTGAAGGTGACCGCGATTCGCCAAGTCGGGTTCTGGGAGTGCAGATACGCCACCTTCAAGGCAAGAACGATCGTCTTGCCTGAGCCAGCCAGTCCACGAATGCGCTGAACGCCTTCAACGGTTTCAATGACTGCCTGCGACTGGTGCTGATCAAGGTTGGCTATTGACTCCTCGACGCGCTTCAGCTTCGCACCTCGGGAATCCGCCTTCTTGGGCTCTCGCTTCTGCTTTCCCGCGCGAATGGATGTGACCACCTGGACAGCGGCTACGAGGTTCTGGAAGACGCCGGCCTCCGCGCCCCAATGAAACTCTTGTACTTTTGAGCCAAGGTTGTCGCTATTGGCAACGAAGTAGGGCGGCTCGGCGTTAGGCAGGTGCGCCTTCGCCGGCGCGTAGGTCACCACGTTGATCTCAAACTTCAGCGATCTTCCGGTCTTGAGCCCTGCATGCGGCTTCAACCGGATCTCAAGCATGGAAGCAATGTCGTCCTGGCGCGCGCAGAACTCACCCAGGTCCGTGCCTTCGACTAGGTCGAAAGCAACGAGCCCGAAGGTCGGCGAAATCAGTAGCGCATCCAGCTTCATCGGGCCTGTCGGTGACCCGATGATGGGGTAGCCAAGATAGAGGTAGCCGTCCCCAGCCAAGTTGGCGGATAGGACTTCCGCTAGTGATCTCGACGAATTCGGCTTCTCCTTCGCCGAACCCCATATGACCTCGATCATCGTTCTTGCCTCGTTGTTCCCGCCATATTCCTCTGCCCGTAGGCATGCTGCCAAGTTGAAGTGTTCGCCTCCTGGCGTTGAAATTCAACGCCCATCACGGTGCACCCAACGTTGTTGTCGACAGCACCCAGTCGGGTGGTCGCTCCCAGCCAGCCGCACGAGCATCTAGATCGACCGGCCGCAGTCGCTGCCCTTCGGTCATTGGCATTGGAGTGTTACGCATCGGGTTCGATTTGCCAGTGGCCGTGTGCTGTCGCCGGCACGGCAGGTGCTCCGCCGCAGGTACGCCGGTTGCTGACCGGACTTTGCCGGCCACATTTCGTCGGCATAGCGGTATGACAACTGTCGCCCTCCAACTTGTAACAGCCCAAAAAATGGGTCGGATTCCGATAGACCTTATTCCCACCGAACATCACTCTTTGGTCAAGATATCCACAAATCGACAAATTTAGGCAACTACATTGAGTTCGCTGCGGAAATTGCCGTGACTATTGGGAATCAAATGCAGGGTGGCCGACGGTCGAAAGTCACTCTACCGTCACACTCTTCGCCAAATTGCGCGGCTTGTCGACATCGGTGCCCAGCGCCACCGCGGTGTGATACGCCAGCAATTGCAGCGGCAGGGTGTGCAGCATGGGGCTTAAGAGCCCGTAGTGCTCGGGCATGCGGATCACATGCACGCCTTCGCTGGGCTCAATGCGGGTGTGGGCATCGGCCAGCACATACAGCACGCCGCCGCGGGCGCGCACTTCTTGCAGGTTGCTTTTGAGCTTGTCCAAGAGCGCGTCGTTGGGCGCCACGGCCACCACTGGCATGTCGGCCGTCACCAGGGCCAGGGGGCCGTGTTTGAGTTCACCCGCCGGGTAGGCCTCGGCGTGGATGTAGCTGATTTCTTTGAGCTTTAGCGCGCCTTCGCAGGCCACCGGGTAGTGCAGCCCACGGCCCAGAAACAAGGCGTGCTGCTTGCCGGCAAATTGCTGGGCCCAGGCGATCAAGTGGGGCTCCAAGGCCAGCACCGATTGCAGCGCCACCGGCAGGTGGCGCAGGGCTTTGAGGTGCGCGGTTTCATCGGCGTCGCTTAAGCGGCCGCGTGACTGCGCCAGCGCCAGCGCCAGCAAGAACAGCCCAGCCAATTGGGTGGTAAAGGCCTTGGTGCTGGCCACGCCCACTTCAACGCCCGCGCGGGTCAGGTAAACCAGCGCGCATTCGCGCACCATGGCGCTGGTGGCCACGTTGCAGATGGCCAAGGTGTGCGCCATGCCAAGGCCTTGGGCGTGGCGCAGGGCAGCCAGGGTGTCGGCGGTTTCGCCACTTTGGCTGATGCACACCACCAGGGTGCTGGGGTGGGGCACGCTGTCGCGGTAGCGGTATTCGCTGGCAATTTCTACCGTGGTGGGGATGCCCGCCAGCGTCTCGATCCACTGTTTGGCCACGCAGCCCGCTAGGTAGCTGGTGCCGCAGCCTAGGATGAGTACCCGGTCAATGGCTTTAAAGGCGCGCCAGGCGCTGGTGGCGGTGGTTTTGCCGAGTGCGGCTGGCGCATCAAACAGCTCGGGCATCACCGACTCAAGGCCTTCCAGCGTGTCGCTGATGGCGCGTGGCTGCTCAAAAATCTCTTTTTGCATGAAGTGGCGGTAGGGCCCCAGTTCCGCTGCCGCGCCGCTGATCTGCACCGTGTGCACGGCACGCCCCACGCGCTGGCCCTGGGCGTCGTACACCTGATGGCGCGCTAGGCTTAAGTCAGCCACGTCGCCTTCTTCCAAGTAGACGATTTGGTCGGTGACACCAGCCAGGGCCAGCGCGTCGCTGGCCAAGTAGCGGGCGGTGTCTTCGCCCTTGCCCAGGCCCAGCACCAGCGGCGACCCGGCCCTTGCGCCCACGACGCGGTGGGGTTCGTCACGCGCCACCACGGCAATCGCATAGGCGCCTTGCAGTTGCGCGCTGGCTTGCTGTACGGCGGTGAGCAAATCGCCGTCGTAGAGCGAATCCACCAAATGGGCGATGACTTCGGTGTCGGTCTGGCTCACAAACGCGTAGCCGCGTGCGGCCAGGGCGTGGCGCAACTCGTCGTGGTTTTCAATGATGCCGTTGTGCACCAGCGCAATGCGCCCCGCTGTGGCGGCCGTGGCGCGCGGCCCGTGGCTGAAATGCGGGTGGGCGTTGGCGGTGCTGGGCGCGCCGTGGGTGGCCCAGCGGGTGTGGGCGATGCCGGTGTGGGCTTGTAAGGCCTCGGTCTGCACCTGCGCCAGCAGCTCGGCCACCCGCTGCGTGCTGCGGCTGCGTTGCAAGGCGCTGCCGGTGTGCACCGCCACGCCGCACGAGTCATAGCCGCGGTACTCCAGCCGCTGCAGCCCTTGCACCAAAGTGCCCACGATGTCTTTTGACGCGACTGCGCCGACGATGCCGCACATAGATCAGTCTCCTGTTGGACGTTGGCGGCACTTTATCGGGCAGTTTATGAAATGAATGCACTAATCCAATAGCAAAATGATCAAAAAATGCAACATCAACAGGTAATGATCGTTCCAATCAAAAACACACTTGAGATGAAAAATTATTTCACGCCTGACGCCGTCGACTGGTCCATCCTCGCGCAATTGCAGGCGGATGCCGATCTGCCCAACCACACGCTGGCGCGGCAAGTGGGGGTGTCGCCCGCCACGGCCTTGCGACGGGTGGCGCGCTTGAAGCGCGAAGGGGTGATTGAGCGCACCGTGGCCGTGCTGTCGCATGACAGGGTCGCAGCCCTGCGCGGGGCAGGTTTGGCGGCGATGGTGGAGGTGTCGCTGGACGATCAAAGCGCCCAAGCGCTCGATGCCTTTGAGGCCCGTGCCGTGGCCAGCGCAGCGGTGCAGCAGGTGTGGCGCGTGTCGCCAGGCCCTGACTTTTGCCTGGCGGTGCAGGTGCTTGACATGCCCGCCTACCACGCTTGGGCCCAGGGCCTGCTGACGGCTGAGCTGCGGGTGCGCACGGTGCGCAGCTTCTTTGCCATCAAGCGCGCCAAGTTTGGATCAAATCTACCGCTTGGGGCCTATTTATCGGCCTAATAAGCTATCAAAAGCATAGCGTCTGTGCCAAGCTCACTCCACAGGCCACCACAGACTTGCCACGCAGCCCGGGCCGTCTGCGGCATTGGCCAAGTGCCAGGCGCTGCCGTGCTGCGCACAGCGCAGCGCCACGGCGGCCAACCCGGTGCCCAGGCCGGAAGTGCACGCCTCAGGTGCGTTGTCGCGCGGCGCATGAAACCGCACAAAGGCGTCGCCTCGCGCTTGCACACCGGGCGGCAGGCCCACGCCGAAATCACGCACCGTCACATGCCAATGGGTGGGTGCGGCTGACCCGTTTGGCAGCCTGGCTAGCCCGTGGGCCGTTAACACCGCAGCGGGCGCCTCGGCAGGCGAAAAGCGCAAGGCATTGGCCACCAGCGCCGCCAGCGCGTCGCGCAGCGCGGCTGCGTCTAAGCGGGCTTGGGCGGGCGTGTCGGCCGCAGGGGCCAGTAGTTGCAGCCGACCCCTAGCTCCCGCTTGCACATCTTGCAGCAGCGAAAGCAAATCCTCGGCCCGCATCGCTTGGGTTTGCACTTCTCGGGATTGGATTTGCCACAGCGCCTGCACCGCATCGAGCCGCGCGGTCAGCTCACGAGCAGCGCTTTGTTGCTGGGCCACCCAATGCGCGGCGTCGGGGTCCAGCGGGGCACCGCTGGCGTGGTCGGCCACGGCGTCGGCTAGCAGGGCCGCATAGGAATGGATATGCCGCAGCGGCGCGCGCAGATCGTGGCCGATGACGCGGGCCCAATCAGGGCCGCCTGGGCTGGGGTGCAGGGCCTGGGTCGTCATGGGCCCTTGCTCGGGCGCTTCCATTGCGGCACGACGGTGGGCTTGGTGCGCGTGACTGTTAGAGCGCCCGCTGCCGTGTCGCGGGTGATCACCGACCCCGCCCCCACCGTGCCACCTGCGCCCAGGGTGAGCGGCGCCACCAGCACGCAGTTGCTGCCCACATGCACATCGGCTTCGATGGTGGTGCGGTGTTTGTGGGCGCCGTCGTAGTTGGCGGTGATGCTGCCTGCGCCGTAGTTCACCCGTTCGCCTAAAGTGGCATCGCCCAGATAAGCCAGGTGATTGGCCTTGGCGCCTTTGGCCATGGTGGTGTTTTTCAGTTCGACAAAGTTGCCAATGTGTACCTGGGGACCCAACTCAGTGCCGGGCCGCAGGCGGGCAAAAGGCCCCACCTGCGCCTGGGGGCCAATGCGCACCGGGGCTTCGGCGCTGGCGCCTTCCACATGGGTAAAGGCGGCCAGGGTGGCCCCGGCGTCAACCGTGGCGTGGCGCAGCACACAGTAGGGCCCCACGCGCACGCCGTCGCCCAGGTGCACCATGCCTTCAAAGATGCAGCCCACGTCAATTTCCACGTCGGCGCCACATTGCAAGCTGCCGCGCACGTCAAAGCGGGCGGGGTCAGCCAACCGCACCCCTTTGGCCATCAGCTCGGTTGCGGTGCGGGCTTGATGGGCGCGTTCCAGGGCGGCCAATTCGGCGGGGTTGTTGATGCCGTCTGCCTCGGTGGTGTCGGCGACGGTGTGGGTCGCAACCGGCCAGCCTTCGGCCACGGCGTGGGCCACCACATCGGTGAGGTAGTACTCGCCTTGCGCGTTGTGGTGGCCAAGCCGGCTCAGCCAGCGTTTAAGCGCCGCAGCAGGTGCTGCCAGGATGCCGGCGTACACCTCGGTGATCTGACGCTGCTCGGGCGTGGCGTCTTTTTCTTCCACGATGGCCCGTACCGCGCCGCTGGCGTCGCGCAGGATGCGGCCGTAGTTGGTGGGCATGGGGCGCCGCATGGTCAATAGCGCCAGCGGCGGCAGCGCGCCTTGGCTGAGCGACAGCAGCGCTTGCACGGTCTGCGCACGGGTCAGCGGCACATCACCGCTGAGCACCAGCACGGTGGCATCGTCGGCCATGTGCGGCACGGCTTGCTGCACCGCGTGGCCGGTGCCCAGTTGCGGCGATTGGTGCGCAGGGGTGATGGGCGCATCAGGCCACTGTTGGGTCACATGGGCCTGAACGACCTCGCTTTGGTGCCCCGTGATCAACACCACGCGCTGGGCCTCAAGCGACAGCGCCGTGTGGACAACATGGTCGAGCAACGCGCGCCCGGCCAGCTTGTGCAAAACTTTCGGGCGGGCGCTGTGCATTCGCGTGCCCTTGCCCGCCGCCATGATGACCACCGTCAAACCTGTCATTGCCGTCCTTTGCGCCGTTTGGGCCTGTGCCTCGGCGCGAATTATCCGGGCCTGCGCTTTGGCGCTGGGCGCGCTGCTGCTGGTGGGCTGCAGCTTGATGACGGTGGCGTACAACCAGTCGGTCAACCTGGGCCTGTGGTGGCTGGATGACTTTGTGGCGTTTGATGACGGCCAGACCCAGTTGGCCCGCAGCCAGCTCGACGCTTTGCTGCAATGGCATCGGCGCACCGAGATTCCCCAACTGGAGCGGCTGGTTGCCAGCCTGCAAACCCAAGCACTGGCGCCCACCAGTGCCGACGCCGTGTGTGCGGTCAGCGATCAGGCGCGCCAGCGGTTTTTGGCGGTGGTGCAAAGCAGCGTGCCCGGCCTTACACAGCTGGCCGTGTCGCTCAAACCTGCCCAGTTGCAGCGGCTTGAGCGCGAACTGGCCAAGCGCCACGACAAATGGCGCGAGCGCTGGCTGGCCGGGTCTGAGGAAGAGCGGCTAGAGCGCCGCAGCTCTGAGGCCATTGAGCGCGCCGAAGGTTTTTACGGGCGCTTAAGCCCCGAACAGCGCGCGCTGGTGCGCCAGCATCTGACCGATTTGCGCCTGGACCTGACCGCCTTTGAGCGCGAAACACTGCGCCGCCAGCGCGACTTGCTAGACACCACGCGCCAAATCGTGCGTGCCAATGCGGCCAATGCCGCCGAAGTGGCCAACCCCGGTGCGGCGCGGGCCTTACAACAACTGTTGGACCGGGCGGCCCAGTCGCCTGACCCTGCCTGGCAAGCTCAGTCGGCGCGCTGGCAACAGACCAACTGCCAACTGATCGCAGCCCTGCACAATGCCGCCACGCCCGCACAGCGCCAGCGCGCCGCACAGACCCTGGGCAACTACGCCAAGGATTTGCGCACCCTGGGCGCGGCCAGCAGCGGGCGCAGCACCGCGAGCCTTTGATGAACCCTACTGAAACCCACCGCCGTCCCTTCCATCTGGCCTTTGCCGTGCACGACTTGGCGGCTGCGCGCGCTTTTTATGGTGGCTTGCTGCAATGCCCTGAAGGCCGCAGCAGCCCCGAGTGGGTGGACTTTGATTTGTATGGCCACCAGATCGTGGCGCATTTGTCGCCTGACGAATGCAGCCCTGCCGCCGCGCAAGCCACCAATGTGGTGGACGGTGAACAGGTGCCTGTGCGGCATTTCGGCGTAGTGCTGCCCATGGCCGAGTGGCAGGCGCTGGCCGACCGGCTGCGCGCGGCCGAGGTGCGCTTTGTGATCGAGCCGCAGATTCGCTTTCAGGGTCAGGTGGGCGAGCAAGCCACCATGTTCTTCATGGACCCGTCTGGCAATGCGCTGGAGTTCAAGGCATTTGCGGATTTGGGCCAGTTATTTGCCCACTAGCGGCCGACCAATGCACTTGGCGCCGCTTGCAGCGCCGTCTAGTTGCCCGGGGACTAAGGCTTACTTGCGCGGGTCGGTGTAGACCGGCTCGGTGACCACTTCGGGTGGATCAACCGGCGCCACAAAGCCCGCCACCGGCGCCAAACGAGGGGCCCGATCCGCCGGGCTCGCCGCCAAATCAAGGCCACCTGAGCTGCCAGCTGGCTCTGGCACAGCGCGCGCGCCGGCTTGCCACACATTGCGGATGAAGTCGATCAACTGCTTGCTGATCGGCTCCTTAGGCGGCTGGGCAGCGGCTTCGCGCTCCGCTTGGGCCTGCGCGCGTTCGCGGGCTAGGGCCTGGGCTTGCGCTTTAGCGTCAGCCAGTTGCTCGTCGCGCTCCAGGGCCGCGAAGGTGCCATTTTTGGGCTCGCTCTGGCTCGGGGCCTGGAGGGCCGTCTTGCTGTCTTCTGCTGCTTGATTAGGGGTGGTCTGTGGCGCAGACCCAGCGATCGGGTCACTGCCGTTGGATTTCTGAGGGCCGAGCAAGGGCGCCGCACCCGCCTCGTCGGGCTCAGCGGGCAGCAGGCCTGCGGCCGCTTGGGCCACTCGCCCCGAGGTAATCACGCTCGGCCCGGCATCGGGCCGGGGTGTTTGCGGCGCGTTGCGTGGGTTGCCGCTAAGCAGCGCATTGCCGTCGGTGTCATTGCCCTGCGCGCTGGTCACCACTGCCACCGAACGTGCGACCGCAGCCACTGGGCTGCTGGGGGCAGCCACAGTGGTCAAGTCGCCGGCAGGCTGGCGCCAGCTGGGTACTCGATCAAGTGGTGTCAGTTGCATGGCCGGCTAGCTCAAAGGCGGGTGGGTCAATCGTCCGAATAAAGAGGCATTGATGGGGTTCTTCGACCTTTCGAATGGGTCATCGGCAGGCCGGCGGCGAACTTGAGGATTTTTTTGATTCACTTGTTTTGCGCTAGCTCGCGTTTCTAAAGGTGGGAATGCACCGCCTAAACGGGGCATTTCGGCGCTCCAGTTCACCGCTACTTGTGTTATCGACCAGAGCTTGTGGCACTTGAATCGCGCTTGAATGGCGTTTTTCAGCGCGCCTTCAACCGACGCCGCATGCACTGAGCGTGCGCCAAAACCCCGGCGCGCTACAGGCCCGTCTGCGCCAATCTCAGTCACGAGTAAGTGGGTGCTTGCATTGCAAAGATGGGCCCTTCTCCAGCGAAACACAGGCGTTCGAGCCCGACAAAAAACCCACAACTTGTCTGGTACAGGCATTGCACCTACGGAAACTCCCACCGCAAACAGCGGTTTTCCAACTTGTCATCTGGGAGCGTCCACCATGTCGTCCGCACACCGTTTGCAATCGAACTTGCCCGCCGTCATGGGGCACGCCATCAGTCGCCGCCGTTTGGTGGTGGGCTCTGCCGTTGCGGGGGCCGCTGCGCTGGCCGCGCCGCTGGCCTTTGCCAACTCGCCCATCGATTTGAAGTTCTCGCTGGACTGGCGCTTTCAGGGCGTCCACGCGTGGTTCTTGCTGGCGCAAGACAAGGGCTACTACCGCGAAGAAGGCCTGAACATGCAAATCGACACCGGCGACGGCTCGTCGGGTGTGGTGCAACGCATCGTCTCAGGCGCCTACCGCGCCGGTTTTGGTGACACCAGTGCGGTCAAGCAAGTGGCGTCCACCACCCCCGCCACAGCGCCGCTGTCGGTGTACATGGTGTTCAACCGTGCGCCTTTTGTGATCATCAGCAAGAAGAGCAAGAACATCACCAAGCCCGGCGACTTGGCGGGCAAAACCGTGCTGGGCACGCCCAACAGCTCGGCACTGCGCATGTTCCCGGCCTTCGCGCGGCTGAACAACCTGGACCCCGCCACCGTCAAGTTCAACAACGTGTCGCCCCAGATGATGGACACGATGCTGGTGCGCGACGAAGCCGACGCACTGGCTGGTTTCTTGACCACCGCCGCCATCAACTTGCGCGCGCTGGGCCAGAACCTGGATGACTACAACATGATGTTCTTCACCGACCACGGTGTGGACGCCTACGGCAACTCGGTGCTGGTGTCGCGCGAACTGGCCACGCAAAACCCGCGTGCCGTGACCGGCATGGTGCGCGCCATCAACCGCGCCTTTAACGACGTGGTGGCCAACCCGCAAGAAGGCGTGGCAGCCGTGCTCAAGCGCGACCCGCTTTTGAAAGCCGATGTGGAGCTCGACCGCCTGCAGCTGGGCCTGCGCCAGCTGATCCTGACGCCGGAAGCCCGCAACGTGGGCATGGGTGACGTGGACACGGCCCGCTTTGAGCGCTCGATCCGCCAAGTGTCGTCGACCTTTGAGCTGGCCCGCACGCCCGCCAAGGGCGAAGTGTTCAGCCGTGCGTTCTTGCCCGCGCGCGAGCAGCGCCAAGTGCGCGCCTAGTCGCCCACCCGCACACCTGGCAAAAAAGGCACCTGCGGGTGCCTTTTTTGTTGGAGAAAACAGGTTACTTCGCGCTAAAAATGGGCCGAAACAGCTATCTTTTTAGGAGCAAACCTACAAAAAGCGCTCTAACAAGCGCCGTGCCTCGCGCGACAGCTTGGCGGTGTCGCGAATCAAAAACTGCACCCCGTGGGCCGATGCAATCAGCAGCATGCCCGGGCCCAGGCGCCGAATGTCTTCTTCGGCCTTCAGCACGAACTCCGTCGGGCCACGGTCGGTGTCCACCGACCAAGTCGACGGCGTGGCAAAACTCGACACTGCGCGCAAGTCAGATATGGCGGGCACAAATTCAAGTGCCGCCAATGCTTGGGCAATCGGTTCGCGCACGGCGGCGGGCAGGGTGGCCAAATGATCCACCCAGGCCAACTCTTGGCCGCTGGGGCCCACAAGCGACAAGCCCTCGTTGGGCGCAGCCAGCGGGAAGGCACGCACGGGGGTGACGGGGTGCGCCACGCTGCCGTCAGCCGCCACCACGCGCAGGACGCCCGCGCCCAAGTGGGTGAAGCTGGCGTGTTCGATATCCAGGTTGAAACTGACTGGTGAGTTGCTCATGGGTCGCGCGATTCAGGCCGCACCGGCCGGGTGGGTGGGGGCGGGACGTGGCAGGGCGGCCGCCACGCGCACTTCGTGTTGCTCGGCATCGTCGTCTTCGTCTACGCGGCGGGCCTGGGCTTCATACAAGCGCCAGTAAGAGCCCTGGGCGGCCATCAGCTGGTCGTGCGGGCCTACTTCCACAATCTGGCCACGGTCCATCACCACCAAGCGGTCCGCCTTACGCAGGGTGCTCAGCCGGTGGGCAATGGCGATGGTGGTGCGGCCTTTGACCAAGTTGTCCAGGGCCTTTTGGATTTCGGCTTCAGTCTCGGTATCCACCGCCGATGTGGCTTCGTCCAAGATCAGGATGCGCGGGTCAATCAACAAGGCGCGGGCAATGCTGATGCGTTGGCGTTCGCCACCCGACAAGCCCTGGCCGCGTTCGCCCACCAGCGAGTCATATCCATGCGGCAGGCGCAGGATGAAGTCATGCGCATGCGCCGCTCGGGCGGCGGCCACGATATCGGCACGACTAGCGCCGGGCTTGCCGTAGGCGATGTTGTCGGCAATGGTGCCGAAGAACAAGAAAGGCTCTTGCAACACCAGCCCAATGTGGCGGCGGTAGTCGGCCACGGCAAATTGGCGTACGTCCAGCCCGTCTAGGCAAATGCTGCCGTCGCTCACGTCATGAAAGCGGCAGATCAAATTGACCAAGGTGCTTTTGCCCGAGCCTGAATGGCCCACCAGGCCAATCATTTCGCCAGGCT
>JAAFIY010000022.1 GCA_013297985.1 Comamonadaceae bacterium
CAAGGCGCCGCGGATGATGCCCACCACGCCGGTGGTGCCCATGCCACGGTGGATTTCAATGCCCCAGCTCAGCAGTTTTTCGGCCACCACATCGGCGGTGCGAAATTCTTGAAAGCACAGCTCGGGATGGGCGTGGATGTCGCGGCGAATGTCGCGGATCTGGGCCGATTGGGTGACGATGGAATCGATGAGCTTCATGGGCAAATGGCGGGTGCGGCGCGATGCGGAACTGCACAGTCTATCCATTGCGCCGCAGGTGCGCAGGCCGCCCCGCGCGGCAACGGGGTGGGGCGCCCAGCGGCAGCGCCGGATACAGCCAAAACAGCCGCTGCCGCCCTGTTTAACTGCCTAAGCAGCTATTAAAATAATAGCAACAATTACGCCCCAAGCCGCCGCGACAACTGGCGGGCCGAATCCAGCACGGGCTCAATCCAACGCTCGGTGTAGCGCTGGCTGGGCATGCTCAAGGTGAGCGCACCCACCAGCGCGGGCTCACCGGCTGCACTGCCGGCGCCCGGGCCAAACACGGGGGCCGAAATGCCCGCCACATCGGGCACATGGTCGCCCACACCGGCGGCATAGCCCAGGGCCCGCACCTGGGCCAACAAGGCCTGGTCTGGGCTGGACGCGCGTTCAGACAGCGCAGGGGTGTAAGCGCTTAGCACCCGGCCGCCGGTGCCCCGATCCAGCGGCAAGATGTCGCCCACCTGCACGATGTGGCGCACCGACCGGGGTGAATCTTGGCGCTGCAAACACAGGCGCCGCGCCTGCACGCCCCGACCGTGCAGCACATGAAAGGCCGCGCTTTCGCCCGTGGTGCCCACCAGCGCTTGCAGCGTTTGATCAATCAGCACGCTGGCCGGCGCCGCGCATTGATACAGCCGGTGCAGCCGCACCGCAGCGGGGCCGATGCGCCAGCGCGCTTCGCGGGCGCCAGAGGCGATGGGCAAGCGCTCCATCAAGCCGCTTTGCTCCAGCGAGGCCAGCAGCCGGAGCACGGCGCTTTTGTACAGCCCCGTGCGTTGAGCAAACTGGCTCAGCGACACGCTGCTCTCTTCGTCGGCAAAGGCAGCCAGCAGGGCCAGTGCTTTATCGACGGCAGCCACACCGCCGGGCGTGGCGAATTGCTCAGGCAAGGACAGGGTTTGGGCTTTGCGGGGCATGGGGGTGCAACAGCAGACCGTGGGTTGAAGCGCTTGGCCAAAGCCTTGGATTGACGGCGATGTCAAAGTCCGATTAAATTCCAATTTCTGGAATTATCGTTCTAACAATACGAATGTCAAGCCAAGTCCGACCCCAGCTCGAGCCTGCGCCGACGGCGCCCCAAGCCACAGTGCCGCGCGCCACCACGGCCGTTCAGATTTGCGAAGTAGGCCCGCGCGACGGGCTGCAGTCCGTGGCCCGTACCTTGGCCACGCCGCTCAAACTGGCGTGGATTGATGCCTTGTACGCCGCTGGTTTGCGCCAGATTGAGGTCACGTCCTTCGTGCCCGCGCGGCTGATGCCGCAATTGGCCGACGCGGCTGAGGTGGTGCGCCACGCCCGCACCCAACCGGGCCTGAAGGTGTTGGCTCTGGCCCCCAACCTCAAGGGCGTGCAAGCCGCTGCCGCAGCAGGCGCGCATGCGGTCACGGTGCCCTTGTCGGCCACCGAGGCGCATTCACAAGCCAACCTGCGCAAGCCCATTGCGCAAGCGGTGGCTGAGTTACGCCAGATCGTGGCGTGGCGCAATGCCGAAGCGCCCAGCCTGCACATCGACGCGGGCATCTCGGTGGCCTTTGGTTGCAGCATCCAAGGCCCGGTGCCGCAAGACGACGTCATGCGCCTGGCCCATGCCCTGGCCCAAGCGGGCGCTGACAGCGTGGGCGTGGCCGATACCACCGGCTACGCCAACCCCGCCCAGGTGCGCCGCATGTACTTGCGGCTGTTCGCCGAAATCGGCAACGCCGATAACCCGGTGCGCCCCGGCCTTTGCGGTGGCGCCCATGTGCACAACACACGGGGCTTGGGCTTGGCCAATTGCCTGGCGGCCTATGACGTGGGGGTGCGCACCTTTGATTCTTCTTTAGCGGGCCTGGGCGGCTGCCCGCACGCACCCGGGGCCAGCGGCAACGTGGTGACGGAAGACTTGGTGTTCATGTTTGAAGCCATGGGCTTGGCCACAGGCATCGATGTGCAGGCCCTGATGGCCGCCCGCGCCCCGCTGGCCGAAGGCCTGCCGGGTGAGCCGCTGTACGGCATGACGCCGCTGGCCGGTGTGCCCAAAGGCTATGCGCCCGCCAGTGCGGTGGCCGCATGACGGCGGGCGGTAGGCCGGGCAGCTCTGCAAGCGCCGCCGAGCCAGACGCGCAGGCGAGCCTGCAGCCGCTGCCCCTGGCGGGCATCCGGGTGCTGGAGTTCACCCACATGGTGATGGGCCCCACCTGCGGCATGGTGCTGGCTGATTTGGGGGCTGACTGCATCAAGGTCGAACCCATCGAGGGCGAACACACCCGCAACCTGCTGGGCTCTGGCGCGGGGTTTTTCCCGCTGTTCAACCGCAACAAGCGCAGCGTGGCGCTGGATTTGAAGTCGATCCAAGGGCGCGAGCTGGCCCTGCGCCTAGTGGCCACCGCCGACGTGTTGGTAGAGAACTTCAAGCCCGGGGCCATGGCCCGTCTGGGCCTGGACTGGGCCAGCGTCAGAGCACTCAACCCCCGGCTGATTTACGTCAGCTTAAAGGGCTTCTTGCCTGGGCCCTATGAGCACCGCACCGCCTTGGATGAAGTGGTGCAAATGATGGGCGGGCTGGCCTATATGACGGGCCGCCCGGGTGACCCGCTGCGCGCGGGATCGAGCGTGAATGACATCATGGGCGGCATGTTCGGCGCCATCGGCACCTTGGCCGCACTCATGCGCCGCAGCCAAACCGGCGTGGGCGAAGAGGTGCAAGCGGGCCTGTTTGAAAACAACGTGCTGCTGGTGGCCCAGCACATGATGCAGTTTGCCGTCACCGGCAAACCGGCCGACCCAATGCCCAACCGCATCTCGGCCTGGCCGGTGTATGACGTGTTTACCGTGGCTGATGGCGAGCAGATTTTTTTGGCGGCCGTCAGTGACCACCAATGGCCGGTGTTTTGCGATTTACTCGGCTTTGCCGACTTAAAAACCGACGAACGCCTGCGCAGCAACAACGACCGCGTGCGCGCCCGCGCCTGGCTGATCCCGCTGCTGCGCGAACGCCTTCAAACCTGGCGCGCGGCTGATTTAAGCGCCGCGTTTGAAAAGGTGGGCCTGCCCTTCGCGCCGATTCGCAAGCCCGAAGAGCTGCTGGACGACATCCACCTGCGCGAAAGCGGCGGCTTGGCCCCCATTCGCGTGCCCGACGGCGCCCGCGCCGGGCAAACCGTAGACACCGTGTTGCTGCCGCTGGCCCTGAGCGGCCAGCGTCTGGGTGTACGCCAAAGCCCACCCAGGGTGGGCGAACACACCACCGAGCTGCTGACGGAGCTGGGCCTGAGCGCGGCCGAGCAAGCGCAGGCGTTGTGTGACGGCGCGGTGCGCTGATCCAAACCAAAATCCACAAGGAGCCCCAGCGATGTTCCATGCCAAAGCCTCAGCCCAGGGCCCCGCCCCGCTGCGCCGAACTTTGCTAACAGCTGCCAGCTTGGGTGCTGGCGCCGCCTGGCTGGGCCAGCCGGTGCTGGCGCTGGCCCAAGGCGATGCCCGCCCCCTGCGGCTGATCTTGCCGGTGGGCGCGGGCTCCGGTGTGGATGTGGCCACGCGGGCTTTTGCCCAAGCGCTGTCGCGCAACCTGGGCGCGCCGGTGGTGGTGGAAAACCTGCCCGGCGCAGGCGGTGTGACCGGCACCCAGGCGCTGGTGCGCGCACCCAAAGACGGCAGCGTGCTGGGCGTGCTCAGCAACAACCATGTCGTCAACCCAGCGGTGTACAAAAGCCTGCCCTATGACTCGCTGGCCGACATCACCCCGCTGATGGTGATTGGCGCGGTGCCGTTGGTGCTGGTGGCGCACCCCAGCTTTGCGCCGCGCAATCTGGCCGAGTTGGTGGCGCTGGCCAAGGCGCGGCCAGGGCAGCTGAACTATGCGTCGTCGGGCAACGGCACCATCATCCAGCTGGCGTTTGAGGCACTGAAGATGGCCACCGGCATCTTTGTGACGCACATCCCCTATCGATCAATGGGCCAAGCGCTCACCGATGTCATCAGCAACCAAGTGCCCATGGTGTTTGCCGCCGCCAGCATCGTGCAGCAACACCTGCGCAGTGGCAGCCTGAAAGCCCTGGGCGTGAGCACCGCCCAACGCAGCCCCACCCTGCCCGACGTGCCCACCCTAGCCGAGCAAGGCGCCACCGGCTATGACCTGGGCGGCTGGATCGCGGTAGCGGGCCCAGCGGGCCTGGGCGTTGCCGACACCCAACGCCTGCACGCTGCCCTCTTGCGCACCTTGCAGACGGGCGAAGCGCGCGATGCCTTGGTGGCCCAGGGCTACCAATTGCGCCTGAGCAGCCCGCAAGAATCCGCGCAGTTCTTTCGCACGGAGGTGCAGCGCATGGCGCAAATCGTGAAGGCGGGCAACGTCAAGGCGGACTGAATCCTTATGCGCTAAAGGTGCGCTCTGCGCCCTGATTGCTTGCCTAAGCAGCTACAAAGTTCATAGCAAAAACTTTCGATCTGTGAGCCCGATCGGCGCTTGGGCGCCGTCCCGCACCGCTCACCGCAGCACACCTGACCGGATTGACAAGCTTCGCAGTCGCTGGTGGAATGCCTGGCATTGGTATATTTCTGTACCAAATCAGTGCCAAGCGAGGCCGGTGTGCAAGACGATCACTTTGAGCTGTATGACTTGCGGGTAGAAGTTGTGGTGGCCGACGCTCGCCCCATTCAATGTCACGCCCGGGTGGGTGACTGGTTTGAGGTGCGCGGCGAAGAGTTGCACTTTCCGCCGGGCCAAGCGTTTTCGATGTATTCGCTGGCCGCGCTGTTGCCGCTCTTGCCCGCCAAGCAACGGCCCACCCATGCCCACGACTGGATGAGCACCGACGCCGAAGTGGCCTGCCCTGACCCTTATTGCCCCACCCGCTTTCGCATCACCCGGCTGGGCTTGCGCCGCTTTAGCCATGCCGCCACCACCGCCGTGCCGCTGCCTGAAAAGGCCGCGCCATGATGGGTGAGGTGTCGGCCCTGCCGCGGGTGGCGCTGGCGCCGGGCGTGCACATTCCGCGTTTGATTCGCGGCGGCTGGCAGCTAGCGGGCGGGCACGGGCCGGTGGATCGCAGCCGTGCGCTGGCCGATATGGCGCGGTTCATGGATGCGGGCATGGACACGGTGGACGGCGCCGACATCTACACCGGGGTTGAGGCGCTGTATGGCGAATTCAACCAGCGCCGCCGCGCTGCCCTGCAGCCCCCCATGCGGGTGCATACCAAGTTTGTGCCCGACGCCAGTGACTTGACGCGGGTGAATGCGGCCTATGTCCGCAGCATCATCACCCGATCGCTGCAGCGCTTGGGCGGCGAGCGGCTCGACCTGGTGCAGTTTCACTGGTGGGACTACGCCGTGCCCGGGATGGTGGACACCGCCCTGCACCTGGCCGATCTCCAACGCGAAGGCCTCATTGACCAAATCGGCGGCACCAACTTTGACACCGCCCACACCCGGCAAATGCTCGACGCCGGGGTGCCCCTGGTCAGCATGCAAACCCAGTATTCGTTGTTAGATCGGCGGCCGGCCCACGGCCTGGCCGCCTTGGCAGCTAGCCATGGCGTGCAGATGCTGTGCTACGGCACGCTGGCGGGGGGCTTGTTGTCACAGCGTTGGCTGGGCCAAAGCGCCCCGCCGGCAGACCCGGGCAACCGCTCGGTGGTCAAGTACCGCCTGATCGTGGACGAATTCGGCGGTTGGGACATGTTTCAGGCCTTGCTGCAGCTGCTGCACGGCATTGCACTGCGCCACCAAGTGAGCTTGTCGGCGGTGGCCATTGCCTGGGTGCTCGACCGCCCCGGCGTGGCTGCTGCCATCGTGGGCGCCCGGTATGCCGACCAGCTTGACACCACGCTGCAAGCACTGCGGGTACAACTGCAGCCGCAAGACCGCGCCGACATCGAGGCACTTTTGGCCCAGGCCCCGGGCCCCCAGGGCGAGCCGTATGCGCTAGAACGTGACCGCAATGGCCCGCATGGGCGCATCATGAAGTACGACCTCAATAAGGCCTGAATAGGGGCCGCTTTCAGTTAACCCACAGGAGCCCGCCATGACCTACCGCCGTTCCCTGCTCGCTGCCAGTCTGGCCCTTGCGGGCTTGATCGCTGCCGTGCCCGCCCACGCCCAGGCGCCGTCGTGCACCCACACCGTGGGCATGGTGGTGTCGCTCACCGGCGCCGCCGGGCGCTTCGGCCAGGCGGCGGCCAAGTCGGTGGAACTGGCTTTTAACGGCCTGAACGAGGCCGCTGGCGCTCAGGGCATCGTGGGCTGCCGCCTCGGCTTCGATTTGCGTGACGCGCAAAGCCAAGGCAGCGTGGCGGTTGACCAAGCGCGCCAGTTGGTGGACATCCGCAAAGTGCCTGCAGTGATTGGTGGCATCATCAGTTCGGTGTCGATTCCCATCGTCACTTCGGTCACCGCACCGGCTGGGGTGGTGCAGATTTCGCCCGCGTCCACCTCGCCCACCCTCACCCGACTGGGCAATGAAGGCACCACCAAAGGCTGGTTCTTCCGCACCATCACCAGCGACGCCTTGCAAGGCACGGCTGCGGCTAAATTTGCTATCGATCAGGGCATGCGCAGCATGGCCATCATTCACGTCAACAACGACTTTGGCGTGAACATGGTGGCTGAATTCCGCCGCGCCTATGAAGCGCTTGGCGGACGCATCCTAGAGACGGTGCCCTACAACGCGCAACAGTCCACTTACAGCGCCGAAGTCACCCGCGCCCTGCGCTCAGACCCGCCCATGCTGTACTTTGTCGGCTACCCCGGCGACGGCACAACAATAGTGCGCACCTGGGTGCAGCAAGGCGGGCCGCAGCGATTCTTGTTAAACGACGGCATGAACTCGGCCGACTTCATCCGCGGCGTGGGGCCGCAGTTTTTGGGCAATGCGTTTGGCACCAGTTCAGGCACCAGCACCACGCCGTCCACCGAATACTTTGGCACTGCTTACCCGGCCATGAGTGGCGGCTTTGACGCCAAGGCTCCCGCCGCTGATCGCGCCTATGACGCGGCGGCTATTTTGGGTTTGGCCATCGCCCACGCAGGCCGGTTTGAAGCGGCGGCCATCCGTGAATCCATCCGCAAAGTGACTGAGCCGGGCGGTGAAGTGGTGCACGCTGGGCCTGCAGGCTTTGCGCGGGCGCTGCAGCTCATCCGCGAACGCAAGCCGGTGCGCTATGTGGGCGTGATCGGTCCGGTGCAGTTTGATCGCAATGGCGACATCACCGGGCCGTTTCGCACTTGGCGCATCGTCAATGGCGAGGTGACCACCTTGGGCCAAATGAGCACCGAAGACGTGCAAGCCATCCAGGCCCGCTTGCCCCGATGAGCACCCCGGCCACCGTGCGCGTCCAGCGACCTGAGCGCACCCTGCTGGCCCCCGGGCTAGAGGTGTCGCGGTTGGTGACTGGGCTGTGGCAGGTGGCCGATATGGAGCGCGACCACGGCGCGCTTAACCCGCAAACGTCAGCCGGCCATTTGGCCGCCTACGCCGACGCTGGGTTCACCAGCTTCGACATGGCCGACCACTACGGTTCAGCCGAAGTGATCACAGGCACCTTGAAGTCGGCGGGCAGCCACGCGGTGCAAGCCTTCACCAAATGGTGCCCACAGCCCGGCGTCATGACGCCCGAGGTGGTGCGCGCGGGCATTGGCCGGTCCCTTGAGCGCTTGCGCACCGATCGCATTGACCTGCTGCAACTGCATTGGTGGACTTTTGACGATCCGCGCTACATCGACGCGCTAGAAGAGTTGGCCCGCCTAAAGCAGCAAGGCTTGATTGCCCACATCGGCCTGTGCAACTTTGACACCGCGCACATGCGGCTGCTGCTTAACTTGGGCGTGCCTGTTGCCACCAACCAGGTGTGCCTGTCGCTGCTGGATCGCCGCGCCACGCAAGACATGACCGAGCTGGCGCTGGCCCACCAAGTCAAGTTGCTGGCCTACGGCGTGTTGGCCGGCGGCTATTTGGGTGAACGCTGGCTGAACGCCGCCGAGCCCGCGCCCGCTACCGATTGGAGCAAGATGAAGTACCGCCGCTTCATCCAAGCCATTGGCGGCTGGCCCGCCCTGCAAGCGGTGCTGCAAGCGGCCGCAGCGGTCGCGCACAAGCATGGGGTGTCGGTGTCGAACGTCGCCACCCGCTGGGTGCTGGAGCAGCCTGCCGTGGGCGCCGTCATCGTGGGCGCCCGCTTGGGCGAAAACGAACACCGCGCGGACAACCTGCGGGTGTTTGACTTTGCACTGGACGACGATGACCGGGCAGTGCTCCAAGCCGCCTTTGCGCACACCCAGCGCCTGCCCGGCGACTGTGGCGACGAGTACCGCCGCCCTCCTTTTCTGACCGCATCTGGCGACTTGAGTCACCACCTGGATGGCATTGCACCGCTGTGGCCCACCGTGCCCAGTCCCCACTCTGCTCAACGCCGTTATGTCGACAGTGGCAGCGTGTGGGAGCCCTTGGCGGGCTATGCCCGGGCGGTGCGCCACGGCAGCCGCGTACTGGTGTCGGGCACCACCGCCACCCACGGCAGTGGCCGCTTGGTGGGCGCGGGCGATGCGGCGGTACAGGCCACTTACATCTTGGACAAGATCGCTGCCAGCCTGCGCGCCCTGGGCAGCCGACTGCAAGACGTGGTGCGCACCCGCGTGTACCTGACGGACGTGAACGACTGGCATGCGGTGAGCACCGTGCACGGCCAATACTTTGGCGACATTCGCCCGGCCAACACGCTCTTGCAAGTGGCTGCGCTGGTGGGTGATGGCTACAAAGTCGAGATTGAGGCCGAAGCCGAAGTGGCAGGCGGCTAAACCCCATGACAACGACGCCCGCGCCACTGCTGGACGTGCAGGCCCTGGGCAAGCGCTTTGGCGGCCATGAAGCGGTGCGAGGTGTGTCGTTTCGCTTGGCCGCAGGCTGCATTGGCGGCTTGATCGGCCCCAACGGCGCGGGCAAAACCACGCTGTTCAATTGCTTGGCGGGGGCGCTCAAGCCCAGCAGCGGCCGGGTGCTGCTGGCCGGGCGCGACATCACTGGCTGCCGCCCCGACACCGCCTTTGCGGCTGGCTTGGCGCGCACCTTTCAAATCCCGCGCCCCTTTCCTGAAATGACGGTGCTCGACAACGTCATGCTGGCCCCGCCTGGGCAACTGGGTGAGCAGTTTTGGGCCAACTGGCTGCGCCCTGGGGCCGTGCGCGCTCAAGAGGCGCGCACCTTGGCCGCCGCGCGCCACTGGCTCGATTTTGTGGGCCTGAGCGCGCTGGAGCACCAAAGCGCGCGCGTGCTTTCCGGCGGGCAGCGCAAGCTCTTGGAGCTGGCGCGGGTGATGGTGGCGCAGCCGCAATTGGTGCTGTTGGACGAGCCGGGCGCAGGCGTCAACCCGGCTTTGCTAGAGCTCATCGTCAACCGCATCAGCGAACTCAATCGGCAGGGCGTGAGCTTTCTCATCATCGAACACAACATGGATTTGGTGGCGCGCCTGTGTCACCCGGTGATGGTGATGGCGCAGGGCGATTTGTTGGTCAGCGGCAAGGCCCAAGAGGTGCTGGCTGACCCCCGGGTGGTTGAGGCATACCTGGGGGCTGCGGCATGAGCGCAGACGAGAGCGACCTCGCACTGAACGTGCAAGGGCTAGAGGCGGGCTATGAGCCGGGCTTGTCTATCGTGCGTGGCGCGTCGCTACAGGTGCAGCGCGGCGAGGTACTGGCGGTACTGGGCCCCAACGGCGCGGGCAAATCGTCGTTTGTCAAAGCGGTGGCGGGCTTGGTGCCGCGCAGCGCGGGCACGGTGCGCCTGCACGGGCGTGACATTTCAGCCACCCCGGCGCACCGCATGGTGTTTGAAGGCCTGGCCTTTGTGCCGCAAACCGACAATATCTTTGCCCCCATGTCAGTGGCCGAGAACCTGGAGCTGGCCTGCGCGGTGCTGGGCGGCGGCGCGGCGCAGCGGCGCGCGCGACTTGAGCCGGTCTACGCCTTGTTTCCCGACCTGGCCCGCCAGCGCACGCTGCACGCCGGGCGCTTGAGCGGTGGCCAGCGCCAGATGCTGGCGGTGGCGCGGGCCTTGATCGCGCAGCCCAAACTCTTGATATTGGACGAGCCCTCGGCGGGCCTCAGTCCCAAGTTGGTGGCGCAGGTGTTTGACATGCTGCGTCAGGTGCGTGCCAGCGGCGTGACGGTACTACTGGTGGAGCAAAACGTGAAAGCTGCGCTGGCCCTGGCCGACCGCGCAGCGGTGCTGGTGGAAGGGCGCGAACGCTGGGTGGCGCCCAGCGCCGATTTATTGAGCGAGGCGGGCGCGGCGCGGCTGGCTGGGCTATACCTGGGCCATGCGGGGGCCTTGCACTGATGCTGCAAATCTTGGCTGACGGATTGATCATTGGCTCGGTGGTGGCGCTGGGCGCCATTGGCCTGAGCCTCACGATGACCATCTTTCGCTTCTCCAACTTCGCCCACGGCGAGATGTTGGCTTGGGGTGCTTACTTGGCGCTGGTGGCCACCGCCGCAGCGGCCCAAATGCATGCGTTGCTGCCCCAGCCCATGGGCCCGTTTAGTTTTGGCCCCAGCATGCTCATTGCCGTGCTGCTGGCGGCGGTGGGCACTGCAGGCATTGCGCTGGTGTTGGACGCGCTGCTGTTCAAGCGCCTGCGCAAGCAAGGCTCCATCACCCTGGTGATTGCCAGCTTTGGTGCAGCGCTGGCCCTGCGCAATTTGCTGCAGTTTTGGCAAGGCGGGGTGCCGGTGTACTACGCCGATGGCCTGCAAATCGCCATCAACCTGGTGCCGCGCAGCGTGTGGGGCGGCTTGCGCGCCACGCCTGACCAAATTTTGGTGTTGGTGCTGGCGGTGGCGGTGGTGGCGGGCCTGCATGCCTTTTTGCGATACAGCACCTTGGGCCGTTCGATGCGCGCCACGGCTGCCAACCCGGCGCTGGCGCAAGTCAGCGGCATTGACCCCGAACGGGTGCTGCGTGCCACTTGGGTACTGGGCGCGGTGCTGGCGGCGGTGGCGGGGGTGATGGCTGGGCTGACGGTGCAGCTGCGCCCCACCATGGGCCAAGAAATGCTGTTGCCGATGTTTGCCGCCGTGATCTTGGGCGGGCTGGGTTCGGTGTGGGGCGCGGTGATCGGCGGGCTGATCGTTGGCCTGGCCGAAAGCGCGTCGGTCACCCTGGTGGGGGCGGAATACCGCGCGGCGGCGGCCTTTGCGGTGCTGATCGTGATCTTGGCAGTGCGCCCCACGGGCTTGTTCGGGGAGCGCGAATGAGCGGCCCCGGCGATATCGGCGCGATGCTGGCCGGCTGGCTGTCTTACGGCAGCTTCTTTTTGGTGTTTGCCACCGCCTTTGCCATCGTCACCCTGGGGCTTAACCTGCAGTGGGGCCACACCGGCTTGTTCAACGTGGGGGTGGCGGGCTTCGTAGCCATGGGGGCTTACACCTCAGCCTTGCTCACCACGCCCGACACGCCCGAGCGTTTGGGGGGGCTGGGCCTGCCAGTGGCTGTGGGCATGCTCGCGGCCATGGCTACCTCGGGCCTCTTGGGCTTGTTGGTGGGCTTGCTCACCTTGCGCATGCGCGACGACTATTTGGCCATCACCACCTTTGGCATTGCGGTGGTGGTGCAACTGGTAGCCAACAACGCCACCAAGCTCACCGGTGGGCCGTTTGGCGTGCAGTTCATCCCCAAGCCATTTCAGGGCTGGCTGGGCACAGGCACCGATTGGACGCTAGCCTACTTGGCGCTGTCGGTGGCGCTGCTGGTGCTGGCTTATGTGGCGCTGCAGCGCCTGACCAGCGGCCCCTGGGGCCGCGTGCTGCGGGCTATTCGCGAAGACGAACAGGCCGCCGAATCGCTGGGCAAGCGGGCCTATGCCTTTAGGCTGCAAAGCTTTGTGATCGGCAGCATGTTGATGGGCCTGGGCGGCGCGGTCTATGCGCACTTTGTGGGCTATATCGCGCCAGAAGACTTCTTGCCCATCCTCACCTTCCAGATCTGGACGATGCTGATCGTGGGCGGCTCGGGCAATCCGCGCGGGGCCATTTTGGGTGCCTATGTGGTGTGGGCGGTGTGGGCCTTGTCCGGCGGCATGCTGCGCGGCTTGGTGCCGCAAGATGAGCAAGCGCGCGCGGCTGCGCTGCAGGTGGTGCTGATTGGCGTGTTGATTGCAGTGGTGCTGGTGCTCAGGCCGCGCGGCTTGATCGGCGAGCGCCACGCGGCGCCGCCTCGGCCTTGAGCCCCGGCGCGGCTGCGGCGGCTGCGGCCTGAGCGCCTGGCGCTAGAGCGCTCACTCGGCCCCAGGCGCGCTCCAGCAAATCAATGCGCGCAGCGGTGGCCGCCTCGATGCGGGCGCGGTCGCCGCTTTCAATGGCTTGCTGGCTGTTGCGCAGCGATTGAGCTGACTCACTGATGTCGTCCAGCCCGCGAATGGCCGCTAAGCGCACAGCGTCCATGCGCCGCAGCAGCACCTCCATCATTTTCATGACCACGCTGTTTTGCGTGGCGCGGGCCACCGCGATGTTGAAGCGCGTGCTTGCAATCGTCATCATCAGCGCGGTTTCGTGGCTGATCGTGCGCTCGCGGTTGGCTTGGCCTGCGGCAAAGCTCAAGGTCACGGCGTCGCGCATGCGTTCAAGGTCGGCTGGGGTGGCGCGCTGGGCTGCCATCAGCGCCACCTGAGGCTCAAACAGACGCCGTGCTTGCAGCAGCGCCGGGATTTGATCGCCTGGCAAATCGGGCACCGGAAAACCCGCCAGGTTGGCCGGCACGCTTTCGCTGATGACAAACAAGCCGCCAGAGGACCCTGGCAGTACCTGCACCAAGCCAGCGTGCACCAAGAGCTTGATGGCTTCGCGCAGGGTAGGGCGGCTAATGCCCAGCTGCGCCGACAAGGCTTGCTCCGAGGGCAGCCTTTCGCCCACCTTCACGTCTCCGGCCAGGATGGCTTCGGTGATGCGAAATGCCACCACCTCGGCCGGGCGCACCAACTGCACCGGCGCAAAGACGAAGGAGGTGGGAGCCACGCGTGCCATTTGGGGCACATCTTACGAAGGTGCGGGCCGCAAAACAAAAAAGCCGCTTGCGCCCTTCAACAGAGCGCAAGCAGCTATCAAAAAAGTAGCAAATGGGTTTAGGCAGCCGCAGCAGCGCCAATTTTGGCTTGGTCGCGCTGAACTTCTTCGCGGGTGGTGATCTTGCGGAACCAGATGGTGACCACGCTAGAGGTGACCACGATGAACAGCGAATACAGCACCGGAATCAGCAGCACCTCTTGTTGCTGGGTACCCGTGAAGGTGAGCGTGACGATCAGCACTGCCAAGGGACCGTTTTGGATGCCGGTTTCCAGCGCAATGGTGCGTGAGCGCCGGGTGTCTTGCTTCAAGGTGCGGCTCAGGAAGTAGCCCAGCAAGAAACCGCACAGGCCCAGCCCGATGCTGGCCGCGTAGACCGGGAAGCCCGTGTCCAACAGGAGCTGGTAGTTGCGCGGCACCCACGAACCGATCAAGAACAGGATCACGAACACACCCAGCAAACCGCCCACCATTTCAATAACAGCGCCGACGTTGGAGTTCCACTTGCGCAGAGCAATACCAATGACGGTGGGCACCAAGAGCACAAACAGCACTTGGATGACGTTGCCGGGCGGAATCTTCCAGTCGCCTTCAATGCCTTGGCTGTAGAAGGCCAGCGTGAGCGGCACCATGAAGATGGCCACGATGGTGGAGCCCATGGTCATCAAAATCGACAAGCTCAGCGTGCCTTTGCTGAAGTACGTGAAGATGTTGCTGGTGGTGCCACCGGGCATGCAGCCCATCAGGATCAGGCCAATGGCGTAGGCCGGTGGCAGCGCCAAGGCCTTGGCCAAAAAGAATGCAATGGCGGGCATCAGGCCGTATTGGCATAGCAGGCCTACGGCCACGCCCTGAGGCTTGCGCAGGGCAATGGCAAAGTCTTTGAAGGTCAAGCTGGCGCCCATGCCCAGCATGATCACCATCATCATCACACCCAATAGCTGGGTCTCGGTTTGGGACAACATCGCAGTGCCTCGTCAGGTTAGGGTGGTGTTTTATTTGGATTTGAGTTGCGCCAGCACTTGGGCGCGCAAGTCTTTGCGCAAGATCTTGCCGATGGGCGTCTTGGGCAGCTCGTCGCGGAATTCAATCTTGGCGGGCACCTTGTAGGCCGTCAGCAAGCTGCGGCAGTGCACCAGCAGGTCTTCGGCGCTCACCGTGTCTTGGGCCTTGACCACATAGGCGCGCACTGCCTCACCGGTCTTGTTGTCGGGCACGCCAATCACGGCGGCTTCCATCACACCGGCATGCTTGGCCAGCGCGTCTTCAATTTCGTTGGGATAGACGTTAAAGCCGCTCACCAAGATCATGTCTTTCTTGCGGTCGACGATCTTGAAGGTGCCCTGCGCGCTCATCACCGCCACGTCGCCGGTGTACAGCCAGCCGTCTTTGAGCACTTTGTCGGTTTCTTCTTGGCGCTGCCAGTAGCCGCCCATCACCTGCGGGCCACGCACGCACAACTCGCCGGGTTGGCCCAGGGGCACGTCGCGCCCGTCGTCGTCAACCAAGCGCACTTCGGTCATGGGCGCCGGGATGCCGATGGTGTCCAGCTCACGCCCGCCGTTAAGCGGCTGAAAGCACACCACGGGCGAGGTCTCCGTCAGGCCGTAGCCCTCCACCAGCGGAGCGCCCACCACTTTCTCCCAGCGCTCGACCACCGCGCGGTGCATCGCCGCCCCGCCGCCACCAGCGGCCTTGATGTGCTTGGGTGGGTAGGCGGTGAACCATTCTTCATTGAGCAGCGCGTTGTACAGCGTGTTCACGCCGGTCAGCCAGGTGATCTTGTAGTTTTCAATGGCGCGCTGCAGGTTCTGGATGGGCCGCGGGCTGGGCACGAGGATGTTGCGCGCACCGGCGTCAAACATGCTCAAGAAATTCACAGTGAACGCAAAGATGTGATACAGCGGCAAGGCGGTCAGCACGACCTCTTTGCCGTCGTCGATGTGGCTGGCGCACATGGCCCGCATTTGCGACAGGTTCCACAGCAGGTTGCCGTGCGAGAGCATGGCGCCCTTGGCCACGCCGGTGGTGCCGCCGGTGTATTGCAGCAGGGCCAGATCGCTGTGTTTCAGGCCGCCCCAGTAGCTTTTTGCTTCGCCGCCTACGGCACGACCCTGGGCCAGCGCGTCAGGTAGGCGCACCGCGTTCAGGTTGGCCGACGGGATCAGCTTGTTCCAGTACTTCATCACCCCGTAAACGATGGGGCCCACCACCGCAGGGAAGAACTCGGGCACGCGGGTGAGCACCACGTGTTGCACGCTGGTCTTGGGCAGCACTTCGGCCATCTTGTCGGCAAACATGTCCACGATCACCACCACCCGGGCGCCGCTGTCGTTGAACTGGTGCGCCATTTCGGTGGGCGTGTACAGCGGATTGGTGTTCACCGCCACGCAACCGGCTTTCAAGATGCCCAAGAGCACCACCGGGTAGCTCAGGCAGTTGGGCATTTGCACAGCCACGCGGTCACCGGCGTTGAGCTTGAGCGTGCCGCGCAAGTAGCGGGCAAAGGCGTCGCTCATCTCGTCGACTTCGGCGTAGCTCAGGCTGCCGTACATGCCATTGGGCATCACGCACGTAAAGGCGGTTTGGGTGGCGTAGCGCGCGGCTGCGGCACTGGCCAGCGCGGGCAGGCTGGCGTGCACGGGCGTGGCCAGGTCGGCGGCGATGTGGGTGCCGTACTGGGCCAGCCAGGGCTTCAGGGCATATGCAGACAGGGGCGCGTTCATGGCGGCAGTTCCTTCAGGTGCAGAGGTCGATGGCAGCGGCGCTGCCAGCGGCAAGGTGCGCGCGTTGCACAGACGCGACGCCCCTCATGGAGGGGGCCGAAGGTAGCGCTGACGCAATCGCCCGCTATGCCTGGGGACTTACAAGCCCGCCAGCTTCGGGGACATCTGTGGGCCCTGCGGTAGCCTGGCACGGCCAGTGAGGCCCCGGTTTTGCGGCGGCCTGGTTGCTATAAGAATAAGAGCTGCTTAGGCAGTTAAAACGCCGGTTACAGGAGTTTTCATGTGCAAGCAGTTACTGCGGTTGGTACGGGTTGGCCACGTTGCGCGGTGGGTGTACCAAAGCGGCCATTTGAGCCGCCCCCCCAAATCGCATCAGGGAAGCCCCGGGGCCACCGTACTGCAGCGCGGGCGAGGTGAGGTCAGCGATTGGGCGGTCTGGGGCGTTGCATTCCTACACACCTTGGGGCGCGTCTGGGCCTTTACTGTGCGTTAGGTCACACCCACGTCATGGCATCTCGCTTCATGATTGCGTGGTGATGAAAAGGCTTGTTTGAAGCCGTTCATCACCCGTCTTTACAACCCTTGGCGAGACACCCCCAAAACCGAATCCGCCCCCTTACCCGATGCGCACCCCGCACCACGGAGCAGCCCATGTACTCAAACGCTTTTCAACCGCAGTTTCAACCCACCGGCCGTGGCGTGAGTGCGTTGGGCGTGGCCGCAGCGCTGGGCATGGGGGCTTCAGGGCGCGGGCGTGGCACGGCCCGCATGGCGGCCTGGGTGCCTTCGGTGGTGCAGCGCGCGCCTTTGGCGCATGAGGTGCCCAGCTTGCGCCAAGTGGCCTTGGCAGACCGCGCCGTGCCCAGCGCGGCTGCGCTCGATGCGATGAGCCCCGACGAGCGCGCGCGTTTGTTGGGTGAGTGGTAGCAGCCCAGGCGCTTGGCGCGGCCTTAGGCCGCCGCATCCGGCAAGTGGATGCCTTGAGGCCCCGCAGCCAGTGGGCGCGGGGCTTCTCGGGTGGCGTCAATGCAGCCCCCTTCGGCATACACCCCCTTGGGATCGCGCAGGCGCAGCATGCGGGCGGCTACCCGGCGCAATTCGTCGGGCTTAGACAGGGTCTGCGCCACCTTGGCTTCCACGACGGTCTCATCCATCTGCAGTTCGCCTGCGGCGTCGGTGACCACGCCGTCGCGCCAGTGGTAGATCTCTAGCGCTTTGGACAGCAGTGAAAAGGGCGCGTTTTGTGTCCAAAAGTTGCTGAACAAGCCGCCGCCCAAGTACACCACCCACGAACCCTCAAACCCAGTGACATCGGCCGAATGGGTGTCGGGGTTGCGAAACCACAAGCGGTCGCCAGGCACGTAGTAGCCTGCGGGTAGCGGGTCTTCTAGGCTGCCGAACTCCGTCAGAAACACATCGTGAAACTGCGCCGAGCGAATGGCGTGCACCCGGCACTGGTGTTGTAGCTGTGCGTAAAACTGGGGCTGGTGGGCGCGGGCTTCTAGCGCAATGCCCAGCAAGATCACGTATTCCGTGGCGCGGTAGCAAGAAAAGTCGTACAGCCGTCCCGACACTGCGGGCTGCGTGGCGTGCAGCAGGGCTTCAATCAGATCGCTGTGCGGGTGCAACAAAAAGCCGTGGACTTCGTCGTAGTGCCAGTACGCGGCAGGGCGCTCGGCGGCCTCGGTTTTAAAGGCCAGCGCTGTGGCCGCACCCGCCTGGGCAATGTGGCGGCGCACCCGCACGCTAGACGCCAGCTCGGCGGCTGATGCAAAGCGCAGCGGGCGGGGGCTGGCCAGCAGGCTCACCCACACTTCGCGTTCGAGCGCTGCATGGGCGTCTTCGGGCGGCGGCAGCAGGCCTTGCTGCGCATCTGCGGCCAAGCGGCTGGCTAACTCAAGGGTGCAGCCTGATGGGGTCCAGCGCGCGGCTGACTCAGCTGTCAGCTCCAGCCGCCAGCCGGCGGTGCCGCCAGCGGCGTCGGGCTGCCATTGCACGTGGGGGGCCAAGCCGTGGGGCGCCAATAGCGGCGTGACTTGGTCGCGAAGTGCGGCGGGTGCTAACTCGTGGCTACCCAAACAGATGCCACCACTGAGCGCCGGGGTGGGCACTGCAGCCGCCAAGGCAGCGGGCAGATGGCGGTTGAGGTCGGCCCAGGTGGCAGCGGCATCCATGGCTAAACACTGTAGCGACGCCCTGGCGCTAGGCGCAGCGCGGGGGCTTGGGTGCTTTCCCGCAGGACACTAGTTACGAATGCGTTGCACCAAGCTCGTGGTGGAATAGCCCGCCACAAACGGCAGCGCCAGGGCCTGGCCGCCTTGGCGCATCACCCATTGGGCTTCGGGCAGTTGGGCCATGTCGTAGTCGCCACCTTTGACGATGGTGTCCGGTCGCAGCAGTTGAATCAGCTCCAAAGGCGTGTCTTCGTCAAATACCGTGACCAAGCTGGCGCTGTCCAAGGCGGCAATCAAGGCGGCGCGGTCGGCTTCGCTGTTCAAGGGGCGATCAGGCCCTTTGCCCAGGCGGCGGGCCGATGCGTCGGAATTCACCCCCACCACCAAACTGGCGCCCAAACTGCGGGCTTGCGCCAGATAGACCGCGTGGCCGCGGTGCAGGATGTCAAATACGCCGTTGGTAAAGATCAGGGGGCGCGGCAGGGGGCTGGCCCGCGAAACCAAGGCCGAGCGGCTGCACAATTTGTCGAGAAAAAGAGGGTCAGCCACCGACATTTCAAGCCCTCACCGCTATCAAATTGAGAACACGATAGGCATGATGCCATGGCTGCCTTCGCAACCGCTTTGCCGCAACCGCCACGATGAACCTGATTGAGTTGGATGTCGATTCGCTGCGCCTGGGGACGCCGCTGCCTTTTGCGCTGCGGTCGGTCACTGGCGTGCTGTTGGCGCGCAAAGGCTATGTGATCGGCTCGCGCAGCGAGTTGGACGTGCTCATTCAGCGCGGCCAAAAGCTCTGCGTGGACGTAGACGAGCAGCAAGAGCACCACCGTGCCTATGTCAGCAAGCTCTACGACCTGGTGGCCCAAGACACCAATTTGGGTGACTTGGAAACGGTGAAGATGGCCACCACCGATTTCGTCGCCCGAGTGGCCGAGCGTCCCCGCTTTCCGGATTGGATCGACTACCAAGAGCGCACCAATAACGCCCTGCGCGGGGCCGACGGCGCCGAAGCCGCCACCCGGTTTGAAGCGCTGTACGCTGACTTGGCCTACTACACCCAGGCGCAGCCTGACGAAACCCTGCTGAGCCTGCTGTACTTAAGCGGCACCGAAACCCGGCTGTACAGCGCCACCCATGCGCTGATCGTGAGCGTGCTGTGCCAACTGGCTGCCAACGACATCTTGCGCTGGTCTGAAGCCGAATGCCGATCAGTGGGCCTGGCGGCGCTGACGATGAACATCAGCATGACCAGCCTGCAAGACACCTTGAGCTCCCAAACCAACCCGCTGTCGGGCGAGCAGATGCGCTTAATTGAGCAGCACCCACTGCGCTCGGCTGCCATGCTCAAGACCATGGGCGTGACCGATGCACTGTGGCTAGAAGCGGTGGCCCTGCACCATTCGCGCACCACCGGCCCCTTGGCCGACAAAACACCTGCCCAACGGCTGGCGCGGCTGATTCAGCGCGCCGACAGCTTCACGGCACGCTTGTCGCCCCGCGCTACGCGGGCGCCCATGGGCAGTACGCAGGCCATGCAAGCCAGTTACTTTGATGAGCTCAAGCAAGTTGATGAAGCCGGTGCCGCCTTGATCAAGGCCGTAGGCGTGTACCCGCCCGGCTCATTCGTGCGTTTGGTCACCAACGAAGTGGCCATTGTGTTGAAACGGGGCACCAACACCACCACGCCCAAGGTGGCCAGTGTGCTCAACCGGCAGGGCATGTCGATGCTCGAGCCCATCGTGCGCGACACCGGATTTCCCAACTACAAAATCACGGCGCCCGTGTCACGGCGCGAGGTGAAGCTGCAATTGCAGCTTCACAAGTTTGTGCAGTTGGTGGCCTGAACCTTCAAGCTGCTGCGGTGGGTGGCGCCACCCGCAGCGTCATTTCTTTGCGAAAGCGGTTGAGCTCTTGCACCGACTGAAAGCTGCGCTCCATGAGCAGGCTCATGTTGTGCAGGATGCGGTCCACCACCTTGGTTTCCCACACCGCGTCAAAGCGGATTTGGCTGTCTAGCCATTGCTCGAGCCACTCGGGGTTGGGCAGGCGGCTTTGGATGGTGTCGCGCGGGAACAGCGCCTTGTTCACATGCAAGTTGGTGGGGTGCAGCGCTTGCGCGGTGCGCCGCGCGCTGGCCATCAACACGCCCACCTTGGCAAAAGCGGCGCGGGCTTCGTCGCCAAACTGGCCAATGGCGCGCTTCATGTAGCGCAGGTAGGCGCCGCCGTGGCGGGCCTCGTCTTGGCTCAGGGTTTGGTAGATGTGCTTGATGACCGGCTCGGTGTGCCATTCGGCGGCGCGGCGATACCAGTGGTTCAGCCGGATTTCGCCGCAGAAGTGCAGCATCAGCGTCTCAAGGGCCGGGGCGGGGTCAAATTCAAAGCGGATGTCGTGCAGCTCTTGTTCGCTGGGCACCAGGTCGGGCCGAAAGCGCCGCAGGTATTCCATCAGCACCAGCGAATGTTTTTGCTCTTCAAAGAACCAGATCGACATGAAGGCTGAAAAGTCGCTGTCGCCCCGGTTGTCACGCAAAAACATCTCGGTGGCGGGCAGCGCCGCCCACTCGGTGATGGCGTTCATCTTGATGGTCTGCGCCTGCTCGTCAGACAGTTGCGATGCATCGAACGTGGCCCATGGAATGTCTTTTTCCATGTCCCAGCGGACGGCTTCGAGTTGCTTGAAAAGTTCGGGGTACAGCATGTGGGGCATCCCTGTGGGCCGCCGTATGGCCGCCCTAGTTAGCCTTCCATTGTAGGAAGCCCCCCTGACAAGTCGTTCGCAAGGCCCTAGGCCATTCGGGGCCCAGGGCCATCTCGGTGCGCTGTTGTCCCTGTAGACCCTGACGGCGATCAGCCGCCAGCGCCGCACTGCGGCCAAGCAGTATCCCCAGCAGCGCACTCAACTATTCAGACTGAGCAGTTCACTTATCTGAACTGCTCAGTCACAATGCGACCAGACGGTTGTTTCTTTCCCTGCATCTTGCCCAAGGTTGACCCATGCACCCTGTGGACACCCACGCCATCGCCTCCAGCCCCCATGCCCGGCCGCAGCCCGGGGCTCGGGTGCGGGTGGCCGTGGTTGGGTCAGGCATTTCGGGCTTGGCGGTGGCGCATCGTTTGCGTGCGCACGCTGACGTCACCTTGTTTGAAGCGGGTGACTACTTTGGCGGCCACACCCACACGGTCGATGTCACGCTGCCGACCCCGAAGGGCTCGGTCACCCACGGCGTGGACACCGGGTTCTTGGTCTACAACGAGCGCACCTATCCCAACCTGATCGCGCTGTTCGACGAATTGGGCATTGAACGTGCCAAGTCCGACATGTCGTTCAGCGTGCAGGTGCCCGACGGCTTTGGGCCAGGCCGCCCCTTGATGTGGAGTGGTCGCACCCTGGGCAGCGTGTTTGCCCAGCGCGGCAACCTGCTGCGCCCCCGCTTTTGGCGCATGTTGGCGGATTTGCTGCGCTTTAACCGCCTCACCACCCAACTGGCAGCCAGCGGGGCTGAGGCGCAGTTGCAGCAGCCCCTGGGCGAATGGCTTCAGGCCAACCGCTTTTCGCGCGAATTTCGCGACTGGTATTTCTTGCCCATGATCGGCTGCATCTGGAGCTGTCCCACCGACCAGATGCTGGCCTTTCCGGTGGCCACCATGGTGCGCTTTTGTCATAACCACGGGCTGCTGCAGATCACGGGCCGCCCTCAGTGGTGGACGGTCACCGGCGGCGGGCGCCACTATGTCCAAGCCATCGTGGCGGGTTTGAGCGACGCACGTCTGAACACGCCCGTGCAGCGCATTGAGCGCCACGCCAGCGGCGTTTGGGTGCACAGCCAGCGTGGCCGCGAAGACTTTGACGAAGTGGTCTTGGCCACCCACTCCGACCAATCCTTGCGCCTGCTGGCCGATGCCGCCCCTGCCGAGCGCCGAGTGCTGGGCGCCGTGCGCTACCAGCCCAATGTGGCGGTGCTGCACACCGATGCTGCCGTGCTGCCTGCGGACCGCAGCGCCTGGGCCGCCTGGAACTACGAACGCGCCAGCGACGAAGGCACCGAGCGTGGCCGGGTGTGCCTGCACTACCTCCTCAACATGCTGCAACCGCTGCCCTTTGAGCAGCCGGTGGTGGTTTCTTTGAACCCGGTGGCGCCAATTGACCCCACCCAAGTGCTGGGCCGTTTTGAATACGCCCACCCGGTGTTTGATGGCGCCGCCATTGCCGCTCAGCAGCGCCTGCCCAGCCTGCAAGGCCAACACCACACCTGGTTTTGCGGCGCCTGGACGGGCTACGGCTTTCATGAAGACGGCCTGAAATCTGGCTTGGCCGTGGTGGCCGGCTTGCGCCAGCGATACGGTTGGCCCGATGCTACAAAAAACGTAGCTACCTCGGCAGATAAAAAGGGCGCAGCAGGCCTTTTTGATGCGTCAACATCCGGCGTGGCAGCGCCCCGTCCTGCAGGTGCGCAGGTGGCGGCGTGAACGCGACCGCAACGGCCAGTCAAGCGCCAGCGCCCGAGGCGCGCCGCATGCCGCACGCACCGGCTGTGGCGCAGATTGCCCAAGGGGTGGTGCGCCACACCCGGCTGCGCCCGGCACACCACGCCTTTGCCTACCCCACCTTGTTTGTGCTGCTGCCCATGCACACCCTGCACGCCCAGCCGCCTGAAGGCTTGGCGCTCAACCGCTGGGGCCGCATGGCTTTTTTTGATGCCGACCACGGCGACGGCCGCAGCCCCGACGCCGGTGGCGCCCTGGGCTGGCTGCGCGAATTGCTGCAAGCCCAAGGCATCACCGATGCAGACGGCGCCATTTGGCTGCAGTGTTATCCGCGCATGTGGGGCTATGCCTTCAAGCCAGTGAGCTTTTGGTACTGCGAACGCGCCAGCGGCACCTTGCGTGCCGTGGTGGTGGAAGTCAACAACACCTTTGGTGAACGGCACTGCTATTTGCTTGATTCGCCGGTGGAAGGCGCCGAGCAGACGGCCGCCAAGGTGTTTCACGTGTCGCCGTTTTGCCCGGTGCAGGGCACGTATCGCTTTCGGTTTTTGCGCGCGCTGCAGCGCACTGACGCGCAACAGCCACCTCGGGTGGTGGTGCGCATTGACTACGACGACGCGGTGGGCCCGCTCATCCTCACCAGCGTCAGCGGTGAGCTGCAGCCTCTCACCGCCGGCAGCGCGCGCCAGGCTTTAAGCCGCTTTGTGTGGATGACGGTGGGCGTGATCGCCCGCATCCATTGGCAAGCGGTGCGCTTGTGGTTAAAGCGCGTGCCGTTTTTCACCAAGCCCGCGCCGCCGACCGAATTTTTGACCCGCTGAACACTTTCGTTTTTTGTTGCTGCTGAACTTACGCCCATGAACACCACCAGCACCTCTACCGTGTCCGACGACGCTGGCAGCCTGTCGGCTGACAGCTTGCCCAGCACGGTTCGCACCATCTACCGATTGCTTGATCGCGTGACTTACGGCCGCTTGAGCTTGATCGAGCCCGGCGGCACGGTGCGCGACTTTGGTCAGGCCCGGGCGGGCGAGCCGCATGCGGCCCTGGTGCTGCGCAATTGGGACGTGTGCGGGGCGGCGCTCAAAAGCGGCGACATCGGATTCGCCGAAACCTACATCGACGGCCACTGGACCACGCCGGATCTGACGGCGCTGATTCGCTTTTTCGTGGGCAACCGCCGCGCGGTGGACGACATGATTTTTGGCACTTGGTGGGGCCGTCTGGCCTATCGCCTGCGCCATTTGCTCAACCGCAACACCAAGCGCAACAGCCAAAAGAACATCCACGCCCACTACGACTTGGGCAATGACTTCTACAAGCTCTGGCTCGACGAGACGATGAACTATTCATCGGCCTGGTACAGCGGCCAGCCGCACGCGGCGTTGTCCATGCCGCAAGCCCAGGTGGCCAAGGTGCACCGGGCGCTGAGCCAAGTGCAATTGCAGCCCGGTCAGCGGGTGTTGGAAATCGGCTGTGGCTGGGGCGCTTTGGCCGAAGCCGCCACCCGCGACTTTGGCGCCCACATCACCGGCCTGACGCTGTCCAGCGAACAACTGGCCTGGGCGCAAGAGCGCATGGCCGCCATTGGCCAAAGCGCCAAAGCCGACTTGCGCCTACAGGACTACCGCGACGTCACCGATGCGCCGTTTGACGCCATTTGCTCTATCGAGATGGTTGAAGCCGTGGGCCGCGAATACTGGCCCACCTACTTCCAAACGGTGGCGCGGCTCTTGAAGCCCGGTGGCCGCGCGTGCATCCAAAGCATCGTGATTGCGGACGAGTTTTTTGAACGCTATTTGAGCGGCACCGACTTTATTCAGCAGTACATCTTTCCCGGCGGCTGCTTGCCCAGCCAGGGCGAAATCGTGCGCCAGGCCAAAGCAGCGGGCCTCCAAGTGGAAGTGACTGAAGCCTTTGGCGCCGACTACGCCCACACCCTGGCCTGGTGGCATCAGCGCTTCAATGCCCGAGCGGCTGAGGTGCGCGCGCTGGGCTTTGATGAGCGCTTTTTGCGCATCTGGAGCTTCTACCTCGCCTACTGCGAAGCGGGCTTTGCTGAGCGCAGCATTGATGTGGTGCAGGTGACATTGCGCCGCCCTGACTGACGCCCGCACCGCACCTGACATGAAAAAGTCTCACCTCCTTGCCGCTTTCGCTCTGGCTTGCGCCGCTGGGCTGCCCTCTGGGGGCGCCGCGGCATCGCCCGGTGCGCCGTCTGCGGTTGTGAGCTTCGCAGGCCCAGACGCAGCCCAGGTACTAGGTTTTGACGGCGCCTTAACGATGGCGGGCAGCGGCAGCCTGAAGGTGCTGGGCTTTGACATCTACGACGCCCGCCTGTGGGTGTCGCCGGGCTTTGAGGCCAAAGACTTTGGCGCGCATACCTTGTCGCTAGAGCTCACCTACAAGCGGGCGTTTCGCAGTGACCAAATCGCCAGCCGATCTTTGGGCGAAATGCGCCGCCAAGGCCCGATCAGCGACGCCCAAGCTGCGGCATGGCAAGCCGCTTTGACGCAAGCCATTCCTAATGTGGTCAAGGGCGATCGCATCATTGGCGTGTACCGGCCGGGCGCGGGGGCGGCGTTCATTCACAACGGGCGCTTGAGCGGCAAGCTGGCCGACCCGGTGGCCGCCCGCAAGTTCTTTGGCATTTGGCTGAGCGACGCCACGTCTGAGCCCCGCCTGCGCGACGCGCTGGTGGCCAGTGTGCCGCGCTGAACACACACCCTGTCGCCAGCCCCACCATGACCCGCACCTTGCCAGCTGTTGCTTCGTCGCTTGCCACGCCTTGGCGGGTGCGTGACGGCGTGGGCTATGGCGCCCTGGGCCTGCCGCTGGCGTTTTGCGCCTTGCCCCTGTACGTGGTGCTGCCAAACCACTACGCCGCGCAGTTTGGCGTGCCGCTGGCCGCCTTGGGCTTGCTGCTGCTGTTGGTGCGTTGTTTTGATGCGCTGGTAGACCCCTGGCTGGGCGGCCTAGCTGACCGGCTGCAAGCCCGTGGCAGCGCCCGAGTGCGCGCGGTGTGCGCGGCAGCGGGTGTGGTGCTGGCCTTGGCTTTTGTCGCCTTGTTTTTTCCGCCGGGTGATTTGGGCTCTGCCACCGACAGCCGCTACGGCGCTTTGCTGGTCTGGGCTGGCGTGGCGCTGGTGTTGGCTTACACCGCCTACAGCCTGATCAGCGTGGCGCACCAGGCTTGGGGCGCACGCTTGGGCGGTGACGAAGCGCAGCGCGCCCGCATCGTGGGCTGGCGCGAAGGCTTTGGGCTTTTGGGCGTGGTGTTGGCGTCGGCCTTGCCGAGTTGGGTCGGGCTTCCGGTGTCCACCACCGTGTTTGTCGTCACCCTGGCGCTGGGCCTGTGGCTGTGGCGCTGGGCGCCCACGCCGGTGATGCTGGCGCCCACGGCCGCCACGCCGCCGGTGAACCTGGCCGCACCCCTGCGCGACGGCCGCTTTGTGCGCCTGCTGGCGGTGTTTGTCATCAACGGCATGGCCAGCGCCGTGCCCGCCACACTGGTGCTGTTTTTTGTGCAAGACCGCTTGCAGGCCAGCCCCGCGCAAGAGCCGCTGTTTTTGCTGGCCTACTTTGCCTGCGCGGCCATGGCCATTCCCCTGTGGTTGCGCTTGGTGGGCCGCATTGGCTTGGTGCGGGCTTGGGGCGCGGGCATGGTCTTGTCGATTGCCGTGTTTGCCTGGGCCAGCACTTTAGGCGCGGGTGACATTGCCGCTTTTTTGGTGATTTGTGCCTTGTCGGGCGCGGCGCTGGGCGGCGATTTGGCCTGCCCGCCTGCGTTGTTGGCCGGGCAGCTTCAAGCGGACGCAAATGCTACAAAAACAGGAGCTGCTCCGGCCGATAAACAGGCCGCAGGCGCCTATTTTGGTTGGTGGAATATGGCCGCCAAGCTTAGCCTAGCCCTGGCCGCTGGCGTGGCCCTGCCGCTGCTGGGCTGGGCCGGTTACGAGCCCGGCACCCGCAGCGAACAAGGTCTGTTGGCGCTGACCTTGGCCTATTGCGTGCTGCCCTGCGTGCTCAAGGCGCTGGCACTGGCCGCCCTGCTGGCCTATCGCCGCACCATCACCCAGTCCACGCTGGGCCTGCCCTTGCCTGCGTCGCAGGCCGCATGAAATGGGCGTGAGCCCCCCAACTAAACCCGCCTTGCCATGACACCCCTGAGCCACTCCATTTCACCGATTGAATCGGCCAGGCTGCCCCAGCGGCGCACCTTGCTGCTGGGCGCCCTGGGCGCCACCAGCGCGGCGCTGGTGGGCTGCGCCAGCGCGCCGACCCCGGCCGACTACGCTGCTGAAAAACCGGTGCTGGATTTGCGCCGCTACTTCAACGGAATCATCGACGCTTACGGCGTCTTTACCGACCGCGGCGGCAAGGTGGTGCGCCGCTTCACGGTGCTGATGACTTGCACCTGGAACGGCAACCAAGGCGTGCTGGATGAAGATTTTTTCTACAGCGACGGCACCAAAGAAAAGCGCATTTGGCGCCTGACCTACGAAGGCGACGGCCGCTTTACCGGCACCGCCGGTGACGTGGTGGGCACCGCCAGCGGCCAGCAAAGCGGTAATGCGTTTTATTGGGCCTACACCCTGGCGCTGCCAGTGGACGGCCGGGTCATCAATGTGCAGCTCGACGACTGGATGTACCTCATCGACGAACGCACCATGCTCAACCGCGCGGTGATGAGCAAGTTCGGCATTCGGCTGGGCGAAGTGTTGTTGTCATTCACCAAACGCGCCTGATAGCGCACCCAACCCATTCGCGGCTGAACCCGCTTTACTTGAAAAAGGTCTGCCGTGCCCACCTCCACTCCCATCGCCGTGCGCCGCGAAAGCGCCGCCGCCCCGGCCACCGCCCCACCGCGGCCCGGGTTGTTTGGCCCGATGAACCCGCCCATTGCCAGCTGGCGTGGCCGCACGGTTTGGATCGTGGGCGCATCCAGCGGCATTGGCCGCGCCACGGCGCAGGCGCTGCATGCCGCCGGTGCACGGGTGGCGGTGTCGGCGCGCAACGCAGCGGCTTTGGATGCGTTTTGCACCGAACACCCCGGCAGCATCGCCTTGCCGCTGGATGTGACCGACGCCGCTGCGGTGCAAGCTGCTACCCAATCGCTCTTGGCCCAAACGGGCCGCATCGATCTGTTGATGTTCTGCGCGGGCCACTACCGCGAACTGCGCGCCACCGACTACGACAGCGCCCAAATGCACCAACACCTGGCGGTGAACTACATCGGCGGCTTGAACCTGCTGGCCAGCTGCATGCCGGCCATGCTGCAAGCAGCGGCTGTTGGCGAGCCCGGGCACATCAGCTTGGTGGGCAGCGTGGCGGGCTACAGGGGCCTGCCTAAGGCGCTGGGCTATGGCCCCACCAAGGCCGCGCTGGCTTCATTGGCTGAAACGCTGTACCTGGACTTGGCCGACCGCAGCATGGGCGTGAGTCTGATCTGCCCGGGCTATGTCGACACGCCATTGACCGCGCAAAACGACTACACCATGCCCGCGCTGATCACGCCCCAACAGGCGGCAGACCACATCTTGGCGGGCTGGGCTTCGGGCGCCTTTGAGATTCACTTTCCCAAGCGCTTTACCCGTTGGTTGAAGGCGGCCCGGCTGCTGCCTTACCGCTTGTACTTTCCGCTGGTGCGCAAGCTCACTGGGCTGTGATGAGCGAAGCCTTGGCCGCAGCAGCAGTTCAGCGCCTGGTGGCGGCCTACGAGGCCCTGCGCCCCGATACGCTGGACGCGCTGATGGCGCTGTACGCCACCGACGCGCACTTTGTGGACCCCTACAACGATGTGCGCGGCCGCGACCGCATCCGCGCGGTGTTTGCCCACATGTTTGCCACCGCGCACGAGCCGCGCTTTGCGGTGTTGAGCACCACCACCGAAGGCGCCACCACCTTCATCGTGTGGGACTTCACCTTTGGCCAACCCAAGCCAGGCAGCACCCAGCCCGCTTGGCGGGTACATGGCTGTTCGCGCATCACCTGGGCGGGCGAGCCAGGCGCTGAAATGGTGGCCGACCACCGCGACTATTGGGACCCCGCCACTGAGATTTACCAACACCTGCCGGTGCTGGGTGTGTTCTTTCGGTGGCTGCGGCGGCGCTTGAGTACCCGCTGAAAATAATTGGGGTCAGACCCCAATTGTTTGGCTCTGAGTCTTGTGGTTTGCTATTTAAAAGATAGCTTGGTGCGGCGTGTTTTAGGGCGGTAGCGGTTGTTTTAGTGTTGAGGTTTTTTGGGGCTTGGTTTGGGCGCTCTGCTCAGAAGCACAACAGCCGAGCGGGCAGCCCGATAGCTCCATGTCCCCCGAAGAGTCCACTGGACTCTTCTCCTCCTCTACTTACGCTATCGGGCCACCCACTCGGCTGTCGCGCTTCGCTCACGGTCGTCGAACCGGGGGTGCTGCACCCCTTAGCTCGTGGTGTGCGGCAGGGCCTTGGGGGCGCATGGATGCCGCCGAGGAACGCAGGGAGCACAGGTTGCGGCGAAGGGGTCCGCCGCAGCTGTTTGAGGCGCCAGCCGAGTTCTGCGGCGGCCTGTGATCGCGAGTACCAGCAGGGCAGTCGGGCGGTGTGCCGCCCGACCGGCGATCCCTTAAGCCCCCAAGGCCCTGCCGCACACCACGTGCGGAAGTTCGTCACCGACACAACCGCCGCACACCACCGGCGGCAAGTTCGTCACCCAACCCCGCCGCGCGAGCCAACCCAACTACCCCAAATGCGCCCCCAGCACCTTGGCCAAAGCAAACATGCTCACGCTTTCCGCCCCGCCAAACACCGGCTTTAAAGCCGCGTCGGCGTTGATCTGGCGGCGGTCTTTGGCGTCTTGCAGGTTGTGGGCCTTGATGTAGTCCCACAGCTTTTTGGTGGCCTGCGGGCGGGTGACCGGGTCGGTGCCAATGATGGCGGCCAGCGCGGCACTGGGCACCGCGCCTGCCGCGCTGCTGGTGGCGCGAGGCTTTTTGACTGCGGGGGTTTTGGCCGCAGCAGGCTTTGAGGTTTTTGCGGCTGCAGCGCCCTTCTTTGCTGCGGAAGCAGCTACTTTTTTTGTAGCAACCGCTGGCGCGGCGGCTTTGCGTGCCGGGCGGCCTGGTTTGCCTTCGCGCACTTCAAATTCAAAGCCCACCTTGCCCTGTGCCGCGTCCCACACCAAAAAGGCCTTGAAGGCGCGGTTGTTGCGGTTTGACACGAACTTGTCCAGCAAATCGGTCTTGCCCGTGGCCAGCAATTTGCGAATTTGTTCACCGTCCACCGCTTGCTTCAAGATCACGATGCCAGTTTTGAAGTCGCAGCTGGGCGTGGGTTGCGCTTGGGTGGGTTTGGATTTGCTGCAGACATAGTTGCTGCCGTGCTCATGCACCGGTGCGCCGCACTTGGGACAAGGCCCTAAGTTGTCGCGGCCCGCAAAGTCCACGATTTCGCCGTCGTCGCCGTCTTCGCCTTTGTCGTCAAAGTCAAAGTTCAGCTTCCACTGGTTGGTGTCGCCGTCGTGCTTGATGCTCAGTTCAGCCGCAAAGGGCCAGCCGGCTTTGGATCTAAAGCCTTCTAGCGGGCCGATGTGGCGGTCGCGCATCAGGGCTTGTACCTCGGCCAGCTCAAAGGTGCGGCCTGCGGGTGACTTGGTAAAGCCAAAGCCGCAGCCTTCGCTTTGGCCGTCCGCGCCAGTGCATGCGTAGCGGCGGTAGTTTTCTTTGACGATGCCGCCGCAGGTGGGGCAGGGCGTGTCGAGCGTGGCGTAGTCGCCGGGTACGGTGTCGCGGTCGTATGTTTTGGCCTTTTGCACGATGTGCGCCGTCATGTCGGCAATTTCGCGCATGAAGTCGTCGCGGCTCAGTTGGCCGCGTTCCATCAGCGCCAGCTTGTGCTCCCACTCGCCGGTCAGCTCGGGGCGCGACAGCTCTTCAACCCCCAAGCCGCGCAGCAGGGTCATGAGCTGAAACGCCTTGGCGGTGGGGATGAGTTCGCGGCCTTCGCGGTACATGTACTTTTCAAGAATCAGGCCCTCGATGGTGGCCGCGCGCGTGGCGGGGGTGCCCAAGCCTTTTTCTTGCATGGCTTCGCGCAGTTCGTCGTCTTCCACCAGCTTGCCGGCCCCTTCCATGGCGCCCAGCAAGGTGGCCTCGGAATATCGGGCGGGGGGCTTGGTTTTTAGCGCGCGGGCGTCAACCGATTCAGTCTTGGCCTTTTCGCCTTCAGCCACCGCCACCAGCGTTTTGCCGCTGGTGTCGTCTTCGGCAGTGGCTTCTTTGCCGTAGATGGCCAGCCAGCCGGGTTTCACCAGCACCTTGCCGTCGCTTTTGAAGGCATGGCCCGCCACAGTGGTGATGCGGGTGGTGTTCAAAAACTCGGCGCTAGGAAAAAACACCGCCAGAAAGCGCCGCGCCACCAGGTCGTAAATTTTTTGCTCGGCGTCACTCAAACCACTGGGCGCTTGCAGGGTGGGGATGATGGCGAAGTGGTCCGACACCTTGGCGTTGTCAAAGATGCGCTTGGTGGGCTTCACATAGCCGTTGTTGGCCGCCACGCGGGCATGCGGGGCCAGGTGGCGCAAATCGCTGTCGGCCAGCATGTCGATGGTCTGCCGCGCCACCGGCACATAGTCTTCAGGCAGGGCGCGCGAATCGGTACGCGGGTAGGTCAGGGCCTTGTGGCGCTCGTACAGGCTTTGCGCCAGTTGCAGCGTGGTTTTGGCACTAAAACCAAAGCGGCCGTTGGCTTCGCGCTGCAGGCTGGTCAGGTCAAACAGCAGTGGGCTGGCTTGGCTGCTGGGCTTGGACTCATCGGCCACGGTGCCAGTTTGGCCGCGCACGGCGTCGGCAATGGCTTGGGCGGCAGCGGCGTTCCACAGGCGGTCTTGCTTTTTCTCGGCGTCGGCCGGGTCTTTTTTGTGCGCCAGGTCGATGTAGCGGCCTGCGTATTCACCGGCAGCCACGCCGAAGGTCGCGTGCACTTCCCAGTAGTCGCGCGAGACGAATTTGCGAATCTGTTCTTCGCGCTCCACCACCACCGCCAGCGTGGGCGTTTGCACCCGGCCCACGGTGGTCAAAAAGAAGCCGCCGTCGCGGCTGTTAAAGGCCGTCATGGCCCGCGTGCCGTTGATGCCCACCAGCCAGTCGGCCTCTGATCGGCTGCGGGCGGCGTCGGCCAGGCCTTGCATTTGCACGTCGGTGCGCAGGTGCTCAAAGCCGTCGCGAATGGCTTGCGGCGTCATGCTTTGCAGCCACAGCCGGGTGATGGGCTTGCCCAAGGTAGCGGCTTTGCCGGGTTTGGCGGTGCTGCCAGCGGCGGCATATTGCTCAATCAGGCGAAAGATCAGCTCGCCTTCACGCCCCGCGTCGCAGGCGTTGACCAGCGCGCTTACATCCTTGCGCTTGGCTTGCTTGACCACGGCGGCCAAGCGGCTCTTGGTCTTGTCCACCGGCTTCACATCAAAGTAGGGCGGCACCACGGGCAGATGGGCAAAGCTCCATTTGCCGCGTTTGACATCAAACGCCTCAGGCGCCTGAATCTCCAGCAAGTGGCCCACGGCGCTGGTGACGATGTAGCGCTCGTTTTCAAAGTGGTCGTCGTGCTTGTCGAACTTGCCCGCCACGGGCGTGAGGGCCCGCACGATGTCTTGGGCCACAGAAGGCTTTTCAGCGATGACAAGGGTTTTGCTCATGGATACGTTGCTTCAATAGTCAAAGCAGCGGCTGCCGGGGCTTTGCCCTCGGGCCATTGCGGGGCCGCGCCCCGCTTGGGCGGTGCGCTCCCTACAATGCCGCTGCCTCGCGTGCGCGCTCGCAGGTGCGTATGCGCACACGCAGGGGCCTTTTTTAAGGTAGCAGAGATTGCGTCGTGAAATCTGACAGCCGTGTCCAATCCCGTCGCTCACCTGCGCCCAAGGCGCAGAAATCGGCCCCACCTGCGCCCAAGGTGCAGCAATCGGCCCCACCTGCGCCCAAGCTCGGCCGTAAAGCGCCCGCCGTCGCAGCCGCGCCAGATGCGGGGCGCCGCATCCAAGTGCGCCGCTCGGGCGTGCATGGCAAGGGCATATTTGCCTTGCGGGATTTGGCTGTGGGCGAAGACGTCATTGAGTACGTTGGCGAAATCATCAGTTGGGACGAAGCGCTGGCGCGCCATCCGCATGACCCCAGCCAGCCCAATCACACCTTTTACTTCTCACTCGACGGCGGTCGGGTGATTGACGCCAACGTGGGTGGCAACGCCGCGCGTTGGATCAACCACAGCTGCAACCCCAACTGCGAAGCCAGCGAAGACGAAGGCCGGGTGTTCATCCGACCGCTGCGCCGCATCCGCGCAGGCGAAGAGCTGAGCTATGACTACGGCCTGATCTTGGACGAGCCCCTCACCCCCAAGCTCAAGGCCGAATACGCCTGCTGGTGCGGCAGCACCAACTGCCGCCGCACGCTGCTGGCGCCCAAGCGGCGCAGCCGTCGCGATGACTGAGGCCTGAGCCTGCACCGCTCGCCAGGCTCACCTTTGCTGTCTCGCGCTCGCGTTTGTCCATCTATGTCCACTGCCCCAGCAACCGCCCCCACGCAGTGGCCCGCCGAAGCCCTGTGGGAGCAGTTGCACCCTCGGCTAGATGGGTTCACGGTAGAGGTGCTGGCGCAGGTGAATTCCACCAACGACGAATTGATGCGCCGCGCCCGCCGCGGCGACACCGCGCCCACCTTGCTGGTGGCTGAGCAGCAGACCGCGGGGAGGGGTCGGCGCGGGCGCACTTGGCACAGCGCACCAGGGCAATCGCTCACTGCATCGCTGGGCTTGGCCTTGGCGCCGCGCGATTGGTCTGGGTTGTCGCTGGCAGTGGGCGTGGCGCTGGCTGAAGCCTTGCACCCCGACATTTGCCTGAAATGGCCCAACGACTTGTGGCTGGGCGGCGCCAAGCTGGGCGGCATCTTGGTGGAGACAGCTACTCTGGCGGCTGGCTCTGGGCACACGTCTGGGTTTGCCGCGTCGCCTGAAGCGGCGGGTTCGGTGCCCCGCTATGCGGTGATTGGCTTCGGGTTGAACATCGCACCACCACCGGCCGACGCGCTCGCCGCCCCGGTCGGCGGGCCCGCACCGCAAGCCGTGACGGGTTTGCAGGCTTTGGGCCCTGACTGGACGGCGCCGGTGGCTTTGGCCGCTGTGGTGCCCGCCTTGGTGGATGCCCTGCAGCGCTTTCAGGCCAGCGGCTTTGCCGCCTTCGCGCAGCGCTTTGAAGCGCGCGACGCCTTGGCTGGCCAGCGAATCAGCATCTGGGGCACCGGTGACACCCCGCAGTGGCTGCGCGAAGGCCTGTGCTTGGGCGTGGGCGCTGACGGCGCGCTGCGCTTGCGCGACGACAGCGGCCGTGAACACGCCGAACACCACGGCGAAGTCAGTGTGCGGCCCGCCACCGGGGTTGCAACCGGTAGCCGCCCCTAAGGCGGCGCCAATTGCCATGGGCCGTGTGCTGCTGCTTGTGTTGTTGCTGGCCAATGGGGGCTATTGGGCCTACCAACAAGGCGGGTTGACGGCGGTGGGCCTGGCCCCCCGAGTGGCCGCCACCGAGCCGCAGCGCATCGCGCAACAGTTGCAAGCGGAGCAGTTGGAGGTGCGTGCGCCGGACGGCAGGGTGCGGCCGGTGGTGCCGATGCGGGCCGACGCTGCCGCCCCGTCCAACGCGCCTGTGCCCACGGGCACGGCCCCATCGCAGGCGGTGAGCGCAGTCGTAGCAACCACCCCTGCCACCGCTGCCGCCCCTGTCGAGGCGGCGCCTCAGCCCAATCTTGCTCCGGCTGTGGCCAGCCCGGCGCCTGAGCCGCCTAACGTGCCCAAGCCCGCTGCAGCAGCAGACAGCGCTGCGGTGGTGGTGGCGCAAGCCACGCCGCCCGCGCCACTGAGCCCGCCTGCGCCTGCCTGCCAGCGCATTGGTTTGTTTGACGAGCGCGCAGCAGCCAGCTTGCGTGAGCGCTTGGCGCGGGCGTCTGCGGCCACCTGGCGCTTGGACACGGGCGTGCAAAGCGCGCGCTGGATCGTCTACATGGGCCGCTACCCCGAGCCCGAACTGCTGGCGCGCAAGCAAAGCGAACTGCGCGCCCGCAAAGTGCCCTTTGAGCCAGTGCGCAACGCGGCCTTGGAGCCCGGCCTTTCGCTGGGCGGCTTTGATACCTTGGGCGAAGCCGTGAGCCACCTGGACACACTCACCGAACGCGGCGTGCGCACCGCCCGGGTGGTGCAAGAGCGCCCCGAACGCCGCGGCACTTGGCTGGTGGCGCCCCAAGGGCCGCTGCCGCCGCCATTTGGCGATGCCATCCGCTCGGTGCTGGGTGAGCGGGTGTGGGAGCCATGTGCCAAGGGCTGAGGCCGCCGATCCCTTTTCTTTGCGTAACCCATCGCTTGATTCAAGTTCTTCAGGAGACCCTCATGAGTTCTGCCATGCCTGCTTTGCAGCTGTACTTTTCACCCGGCGCGTGTTCGTTTGTGCCGCACTTGCTGCTGGAGCGGCTGGGCCTGCCGTTTGAAGCGCACATCGTGAAGCTGCACAAGGGCGAGCAGTTCAGCGATGCCTTCAAGGCAATGAACCCGCTGTCGCAGGTGCCGGTGTTGCTGTTAGACGGCCACCCGGTGACGCAGATCATGGCCATCGTGGATGCGCTGGACGGCCTGGCGCCGCAAGCGCAGCTGTTTCCGGCTGAAGGGCTGGCGCGGGCTCGGGCGTGGCAGCAACTGGCGTGGATGAACGGCACCATTCACCCGCAGTTCACGCGCTTTTTCAGGCCCTCTGCGTTTGCGGAAACCGAGGCGGCGCAGGCTGAAGTCAAAGCCTCTGGGCAACGCGCCTTCATGAAGTCTTTGGTGCGCCTGGACGAAATGGCGGCCCTGGAGCCTGAAGAGGGCGGGGCGGCACGCGCCAGTTTTTTGGGCGGGGCGAGCGAGCCGGGCCCCGCCGATGCGTACGCGATGGTGCTGATGCGCTGGGGCACCCTGATGGGCGCCGATGGCGACACGCTGCCCCACCTGTGGGGTCTGGCGCGACGGGTGGCACTGTCGCCCGCAGGCGAGCGAGCCATGGCACGCGAGCGCATCGAACTCAGCGCCAAGCCTGCGGCTTAGGGCCCAGCGCGCTGTCCTGGGCCGATCGGGCTGTGTGCGCCCGGCCTGCGTCAGGCTAGGGGCGGCGCACGCCCGACGCGCGGGGCGGTCGCATCAGCCCCGGTGTCGATCTCTTCTTCAACGGTATCGGGCAGGCTGGGCAGGCGGATGGTGAACAGCGCCCCGGGCGGTCGGTGGCCCGGGCGGGCGTCGTTCACGCTCACCTGCGCGCCGTGGCGCTGAGCGATTTCTTGCACGATGGCCAAGCCCAGCCCCGAGCCTTCGGCGGTATGGCCCAGCGCGCGGTAGAACGGCTGAAAAATCAGGGCTCGTTCAGCTTCGGGAATGCCCAAGCCGTTGTCTTCCACCTGGGCCAGCACCACGCCGCCAAAATGGTCTGCCAACACGCGGGCGGTGACCACGCCGGGCCGCTCGGGCGTGCTGGGCGTGTAGTGCAGGGCGTTGTCAATCAGGTTGCGCAACAGCTCTTGGATCAGCGTGGCATTGGCGTGCACCACCACGCCGCGGCTGCCAGGCTCAGCGCCTTCGTAGCCCAGGTCGACGCCGCGCTCCAGGGCGCGGGGCAGGGCGTCGGCCAGGGCGTCTTGCACCAGCTCGGCCAGATCGCAGCGTTGCATGGCCAGCCCGGCCACCTGGCCCTCGGTTCGCGCCAAAGACAAAAGCTGGTTGACGGTGTGCGTGGCCCGCACCGACGAGCGGCCAATTTGCTTGAGCGACTGGCGCAAATCATCCGGCTGGGTGCCTTCGCGCAGAGCCAATTCGGCCTGCATGCGAAGGCCCGCCAGCGGGGTTTTAAGCTGGTGCGCGGCATCGGTCAAAAAACGTTTGTGGGTGTGCATGGACTGCTGCAAGCGATCCAGCAGATCGTTGACCGACGCCACCAGCGGCGCCACTTCTAGCGGCACTTCTTGAGTGTCAAGCGGACTCAAGTCGTCGGGGGCCCGTTGGCGGATGCGGTCTTCCAGTCGGTGCAGCGGGCGGATGCCGCGCCCCAACGCCAGCCACACCAACACGACCAACAGCGGCAGCACCGCAAACTGCGGCAGCATCACGCCTTTGATGATTTCAGTGGCCAACTCTGAGCGCTTTTCGCGGGTTTCGGCCACTTGGATCAAAGCGGGCTGGGCGTTGGGCGCGGCCACGCCCACCCACACATAGGCCACGCGGAAATCACTGCCGCGCCAGTCTTGGTCGCGCATGTAGACCACGCCCAGGCCAGGCACCTTGTCGGCAGCGGGCAGGGGCAGGTCGCGCTCGCCTGACAGCAGCTCGCCGCGGCCACCCAGCACCTGGTAGAGCACCTCATCGCGCTCATCCGCGCGCAGCAAATCGCGTGCTTGGGTGGGGAGGGCAAAGGTGACGCGGTTGCCAGTGGTCTGCACCAGTTGCGCCAGGGCGCGGGCGTCGGCCTGCAAGGCGTCGTCATACGGCCGATTGGCCAGGCCCTGCGCCACCAGCCAGGTCAGGCCCAGCGTCATGGGCCAAACGATGAGCAGCGGCGTGAGCATCCAATCCAGAATCTCGCCAAACAGCGAGCGCTGCTCACGCTGAAACAAATTGAGCTTCAAAGCGCGGCACCAGCGATGCTGCACCGGCCACGGCAAAGGCAGCGCGGCTTGCTCAACGCCCCGACACCCGCATCAAGTTGCTACAAAAAACGTAGCTACTTAGGCTGATTGAATAAGCGCTCAAGCCGGAATTTTCTCAAGGCAATAGCCCAAGCCGCGCACCGTGGCGATGCGGATCGGACCCTTTTCAATCTTCTTGCGCAGGCGGTGCACGTACACCTCAATGGCGTTGTTGCTGACCTCTTCGCCCCATTCGCACAGATGCTCGACCAACTGGTCTTTGCTCACCAGGCGGCCCGCGCGCTGTAGCAGCACTTCCAGCAGGCCCAGTTCGCGGGCTGACAACTCCACCATCTTGCCGTCCACCATGGCCACCCGGCCCGATTGGTCATAGGTGAGCGGGCCGTGCTTGATGGTGGCACTGGCGCCGCCCAGACCGCGGCGCGTGAGGGCGCGCACGCGGGCTTCCAGCTCATGCAGGCTAAAGGGCTTGGCCATGTAGTCGTCAGCGCCCAGGTCCAGGCCCTTGACGCGCTCTTCCACACTGTCGGCGGCCGTCAAGATGAGCACCGGCATGGCCGAGCCGCGCCCACGCAGACGCCGCAGCACCTCAAGCCCGTGCATGCGGGGCAAGCCCAGGTCCAAGATGAGCAGATCAAACTCATTTTTGGTGGCCAAGGCCGCGTCGGCTTGCGAGCCATCGGGCACGTGGTCGGCCGCCGCACCCGACGCACGCAAGGTGCGCAGCAGGCCATCGGCCAGCACTTGGTCGTCTTCGGCAATCAGAATGCGCATGTGTGTCTCCTTTGCCGGGCCTGCTGGTGGGCCCTGTACGGGTTCGTTGTGGGATGCAAATCCCGACCGACCCAGTGGGCGATTGTCGCGCCAGCAAGGCACGCTGGGGCGCTTTGGCCGGGATGCTTAGCGTGCCGGACGGCGGCGCGGGTGTCGCTGACCCACATCAAAGAAGCTGGAGTTGGCGCCAAGGCCCGGCGTGATCTTCGGCCTACGTGGCGCGGCGCTTGAGTGGCTTGGCAGGCCCCGCTGACGGCTTCGGTCTGGGCTGCTTGGCGCTGCGGCTGCCGCTGTCGGGCGGGGCGGCGTCGCTGGCGGCCGCGCCCGCATAGGCCTCCAGGCCCAGGGCGACCACGGTGGCCACGGCGTCGCCCACTTCAGCGCGAAATTCGTCTTGCGCCTGGCGCACCGCGTCTTCAAAGGCGGCCAGCCAATCTAGCCCGAGCGGGGTGAATCGCAGCCAGCGAGCGCGGGCGTCGCGCGGGTCGGCCGTGCGCTCGATCAGGCCCCAGGCCAGGCCCTGCTCGATCAGCGCGCCCATGGCCTGGGCCGTCATGCCAGCGGCTTGCGCCAGCTCCCCCGGGCGCGCACCGTCTAAGGGCAAGTGGCGGGTGAGGTGAATGTGTGCCGCGCTGATCTGCGCACGCTCGGCCAGCCGTGACAGCGCCAGCGGCGCGCGGGGCGACGCGGCCATCAACTGCAGCACCCGATCATCAAACCGGCGCAGCGCATGGCCCAGCCAGCGACCCAAGTGGGTGGCGCGCCAGGTGTCGTCGGCGGGGGAAATCGGTGCCATGTATTTAGTCAGGTAAACTGATTAAAAAAACGTGTTTTCTTGAATTTACTGTATTGATACACTGCTGTCCACGCATCCAGTAACGAATGCTTGAATTCTCTTAAGTGCGAGTGTTCACTCTCGCCCAATCGCTTGTTTTAAGGAGTTTTTGAAAATGGACACCGTCGTCAAAGGCAGCTTGCTCAATCCCGCCAACAGCGAAAAATCAAAGGCGCTGGCCGCCGCGCTGGCCCAGATCGACAAGCAGTTCGGCAAGGGCACCATCATGCGGCTGGGCGAAGGCGAGCAGATTGAAGACATCCAAGTGGTGTCCACCGGCAGCTTGGGGCTGGATATTGCGCTGGGTGTGGGCGGCTTGCCGCGCGGCCGTGTCATTGAAATTTATGGCCCTGAGAGCTCGGGCAAAACCACGCTGACGCTGCAAGTCATTGCCGAAATGCAGCAACAAGGCGGCACCTGCGCTTTCATCGACGCCGAGCATGCGCTGGACGTGCAATACGCCCAAAAGCTGGGCGTCAACTTGCCTGAAATGCTGATCAGCCAGCCCGACACCGGCGAGCAAGCGCTGGAAATTGTCGACAGCCTGGTGCGCTCAGGTGCGGTGGATTTGGTGGTGATTGACTCGGTGGCCGCGCTCACGCCCAAGGCCGAGCTCGAAGGCGAAATGGGCGACAGCCTGCCCGGTCTGCAGGCCCGGCTGATGAGCCAGGCGCTGCGCAAGCTGACTGCCACCATCAAAAAGACCAACTGCATGGTGATCTTCATCAACCAGATCCGCATGAAGATCGGCGTGATGTTTGGCAGCCCCGAGACCACCACCGGCGGCAATGCGCTGAAGTTTTATGCGTCAGTGCGCATCGACATCCGTCGCACCGGCACGATCAAGCGCGGCGAAGAAGCCATCGGCAACGAAACCAAGGTGAAGGTGGTCAAAAACAAGGTGAGCCCGCCTTTTAAAACGGCGGAATTCGACATCTTGTTTGGCGAAGGCATCAGCCGCGAAGGCGAGGTGATCGACATGGGCGTAGCCGCCAACATCGTGGACAAAAGCGGCGCCTGGTATGCCTACAACGGCGAAAAAATCGGCCAAGGCCGCGACAACGCCCGTGAGTTTCTGCGCGAAAACGCCGACCTGGCGCATGAGATTGAAAACAAAATTCGCGCCCATCTGGGCATTGCCTTGCTGCCCGCTGCCGTGGCCAGCGCAGAAGGTGTTGCTACAAAATAAATAGCTTCTTGCGGCCTATTGATAAGCGGTGCAGCCCAGTTTGGTCAAACAAAAAGCCCTGCGCCTGCTGGCGCGGCGTGAGCACACGCGCGCCGAGTTACGCGCCAAGCTGTTGCGTGCGCTAACGCCCCGGCAGGGCGGCGATGCAGCCCTTGCGGATACCGAGGCCGCCGCTGCCGAGCGGGCTGTGCTACCGACTTGGATCGACACGGCCTTGGATGAACTGCAGGCCCACGGCCTGTTGAGCGACGCGCGGGCGGTGCAGTCCTTGGCCCGCCAGCACGCCGGGCGCTACGGCCCCGCGCGATTGGCCCAAACGCTCAAAGCACGTGGCGTGGCCGACGCTGATCGCAGCGTGGCCCTGGCCCAAGCCCGCGAAGGCGAACTGGCTGATGCCCAAGCGCTGTGGCAGCGCCGTTTTGGTGATGAGCCGCCGCCCATTGACCGGCTGCTTGCCGCCAAAGCCAACGCCAAACAGCAGCGTTTTTTGCTGCAGCGCGGGTTTAGCGCCGAAGTGGTGGCACGCGTGCTGCGGGCCGCTAGGGTCACTCGCTATGGCACGGCGCACACCCTGGACGACTGAGCGCCGCGGGTGGGTGCTGCTGACGCGGACGACTCAGGCCAAGCCCAGCATCAACTCTAGGTTCTGCACCGCAGCGCCACTGGCGCCCTTGCCTAGGTTGTCAAACTTGGCGGCCAGCACCGCTTGGCCACGGGTGTCGTTGGCAAACACGCTCAGCTCCAACTGATTGGTGCCGTTCAGGGCCAGGGGCTCCATGCGGCCACCTGCTGCGGGCGGCACCACTTTCACCCACGGGCTGCCCGCATAACGTTCGCGCAGCGCCTCTTCGAGCTGGGCGCCGCGCGTGACGCCGCGCAGCAGCTCGTAGTGCAGGGCGATGTGGTCAATCATGCCGCTGTGAAAGTTACCCACGGCGGGCACAAAAATGGGCCGCCGGGTCAGCCCGCTGTAGCGCTGCAGCTCGGGCACATGTTTGTGTTCTAGCGAGAGGCCGTACACATCCAATGGGGGCGCGGTTTTGGCGACTTCATAGGCTTCGATCATTTGGCGGCCGCCGCCGCTGTAGCCACTGAAGCCTTGCATCACCACGGGGTAGTCGGCGGGCAGCAGCCCGGCGTCAATCAGCGGGCGCATCAGCGCAATGCCGCCGGTGGGGTAGCAGCCCGGGTTGGCCACGCGCCGAGCGGTGCGCACCGCGACCAGTTGGGCGGCATTCAGTTCAGGAAAGCCATACACCCAGCCTGGTGCCAAGCGGTGGGCGGTGCTGGCGTCCACTACTTTGGGGGCGCGTTCGCCTGCGCTGTCCATGGCGTCCATCATGGCCACGGCTTCTTTGGCGGCGTCGTCGTGCAGGCAAAGCACCACCAAGTCGGCCTGGGCGTACAGCGTGCGCTTGGCGGCGGGGTCTTTGCGATCTTCGGCGGCAATCGACAGCAGGCGCACGTCAGCCCGGCCTTGCAGGCGTTCGCGAATTTGCAGGCCAGTGGTGCCAGCTTCGCCGTCGATGAAGACCTGGGCCATGGTGCCAAACCCCTTACAGCTAAGTGAACCGCTGACTGTAGCGCCTTGTCAGTGTTTATGCGGGGGTGCGTGCTACATTCGCGCCGTTTCGTAGAGCGGTGCGGGGGGCCTTTGCCAGGGCCGCTGCCTGCCCCGAGTGTTCAGCGTTATTCCTTCATCCCAAGCCATTCCATGAAGATCCACGAATACCAAGGCAAGGAGATCTTGCGCCAGTTCGGTGTGCCGGTGCCGCGCGGCATTGCAGCCTTTACCGTGCAAGAAGCGGTGGAAGCGGCGCAAAAACTCGG
>JAAFIY010000023.1 GCA_013297985.1 Comamonadaceae bacterium
TTGCAGCACCTGGCCCGCAAAGTCGCGCTGGCGGCGTTGGCAAAACGCGGCCCAGCCGCCCAAGGTGTTGCCATACATCCAGCGGTGCATGCGCTCTAGGTTGGCTTCGGTGTGGCCCCAGGGGCTCAGGGCATTGCGCACCGCGTGCCAGCGGCGCTTCAAACGGCGGGTGGCAGCGGGGGTTTGCAGCCGCTCCACGCCGCAGGGGGTGACTACGTCCAGCCCGTGGGTGAGGGCGGCCTGGGTCAGCAGGGTGTCCCACCCCGGGGCCACCACGATGTCATTGTTCAAAAAACCCAGCCACTCGTGTTTGGCCCGCGCCAGCCCTTGGTTTTGGCTGAAGGGATACGAATGGTTTTGTGCATTGCGAACCACTTGGGCGCCCACCGACTCAAAAAAATCGGCGCTGCCGTCGGTGCTGGCGTTGTCGATCACGATCAACTCAAACGGCGCCCGGGTGGCGGCCACCAAATGCCGCCAGAACAAGCGGTTCATGCCCAACTGGTTGTGCACGGCGCAAATGATGCTGAGCATGCGAGGCGGTGAGTGGGCCAAAAAAGTGAAACGGTCAGGGGGCTTCAGGTTGCGATACTTGGGTACATGGCAACCGCAAGCGCCAACTGCCGCAAGAGAACATGATTGTGCGTGTCACCAGCCCCGACCACCCAAGGATAGCCGCGCCAGCCGCGTGCGCCTTGGCGGCGCTGGCCTGCGTGGGCCCCTTGAGCTTTTTGCCCTGGGGCGAGCCCACGGCTGCAGCCACTTTGGCGGCTTTGTGTGTGGCTGCGCTGGCTTGGCGCCTGCGCGTGTTGGGGCGCGGCGCCCCGCTGGAGCTTGCGCAACCGAGCGTGCCGTTCGCCGTACTGCCGTGGGTGGCCGCTGGCTTGCTGCTTTATTTCATGAGCTTTTTGCCTGCGGTGATCTGGCAGGGTGACGCGCTGCGCACGCTGGACAAACCCGTTCGCTTGGGCGTGCTTTCGTTGGCCGCCTACGGCCTGCACCGGTGGCTGCAGCGGGGCGGCGGCGCGGGGGTTCGGCGACACGGCGCCGATGGCTTGGCGCTGACACTGGCCGCCAGTGGCTTAGCGGCCTTGGGCTATGCGCTGTGGGATTTGGTGGTGAACGACGCCAATCGCGTGGGCGGCTTCATGAATGAAATTCAGTTTGGTGTGCTGGCCATTGCCACTGCAGCCATGGCGCTGGCTGTGGGCTTGATGGGCCGCTGGCCCGATGCGCGTCTGAGCATGGGCCGCAGACGATCGGTGCTGGCCGTGGCAGCCCTCAGCGCAGCGGCAGCCGCTTGGTTTACCGCCTCGCTCACGGCGGTTTTGGCCGCTTTGGTGTTGCTGCCCTTGGGTGGCGCTTGGTGCCTGTGGCACTGGCGCGCGCGCCTAGCCCGAAAGCGCTCCGGTCGGGTGCGGCCCGGCGTGGGCATTGGGGTGGCGGTGGCGGTGGCGGCTGCAGGCTTGGCCAGCGTGGCGCAGTCCGATCAGTGGCAACACCGGCTGCAGGGTGCGGTGACCCAGGCCCAAGCCTACGCGGGGGGCGACGCTGAATCGTCCAACGGCGCCCGCTTGGCGAACTGGGTCAACGCCTGGCAGTTTTTTGAAGCCTCGCCTTGGGTGGGCCAAGGCTACCGGCACTATCTGGCCGAACGCGAACGACAGCGGGTGCGCGGCGAACTGGCGCCCTACGCGTCGACTTTTCAAAATGCCCACAACGAATACCTACACACCCTGGCCACCCGAGGCCTGTTGGGTGGCTTGGGTCTGGCAGCGCTTTGGCTGCTGCCAGCCTATGCCTTTTGGCGCTGCATGCGGCGCACGGCCCCGGCGGCTGACCCAATGCGCCCCAGCGGCGCCGCGGGCGCAGCCTGGGCGGCCATCATGGTGTTGGGTGCCTTTGCCTTGGCAGGGCTCACGCAAAACGTGCTGTCCCACGGCAGCGGCGTGGTGTTTTTCGGAGCCGCCCTGGTGGCCCTGGGCGCGTTGTGCGATGCCTGGGGCGCGGCCGCGCCTGCCACACCCAGCGCCTGAACTGGCCGGGTGGCGGGCCCGCACGCGCCGGGTGATGGCTTTCAGGCTAAGGCTAGGAGGGCTTTTGGGGCTCTACCGCCGTTGCGGCGATAATTTGCTGCTATCAAATTTGAAATGACACCGCAGTCCACACCACCGGCCGCTGAACCGCCCAGCCCGCTTCCTGCGGGGGTGCTGGTGTCGGCGCCGCAGCCGCAGTTGAGCGTGGTCATCATCACCCGCAATGAGGCAGCCAACATCTTGGCTTGCCTAGATTCGGTGGCTTTCGCCGACGAGGTGGTGGTGCTAGATAACGCCAGCACCGACGACACCGCCGCTCTGGCCCGCGCCCATGGCGCCCGCGTGGAGGTGGCACCCGATTGGCCCGGATTTGGCCCGCAAAAGAACCGCGCGCTGGCCTTGGCTCGCGGGCGCTGGGTGTTGTCCCTGGATGCTGACGAGCGCATCAGCCCCGGCTTGGCCCAAGAAATCCAAACGGTGGTGCGACAAGACCCGCAGGCCGTGGCTTACGAGTTGCCGCGGCTGACCCAGTTTTGCGGTCAATGGATTCGCCATTGCGGCTGGACGCCTGACAGGGTGCTGCGGCTGTTTAAGCGCGGCCAGGCGCGGTTCTCAGACGATTTGGTGCACGAGCGTGTGCTGCTCAACAAAGGCCAACGCCTTTTTGCGCTGAGCACACCGATGTTGCATTTCAGTTACCCGACTCCCGCGCACTATTGGCGCAAGCTTGAAACTTATAGCCAAGCCTGGGCTGCACAGCGCCACGCGCAAGGCCAACGCACGTCCATGGGCCGCGCAGTGGCCGCAGCGCTGGCCGCCTTTGTGCGCAGCTATGTGCTGCGCCGCGGCTTTTTGGACGGCGCCATGGGCTTTGCGGTGTGCACCATGCAAGCGCAGGCGGCATTTGGAAAATACTTTGCGCTGTATTGCCTGCAGCGCCAATCAAACCCATGAGCTTTTTGCCCCCCCTCGACCCTCATTCGACGCACCCAGCGGCTTGGTCGCGCAGGCGCTGGCTTGGCACCGGTGCGGCCTTGGCTGCTACGGGCGCAGCCCCCTTTGCGGCCGCGCAGTTTCGGGTGGAAGTCACCGGCGTCGGCTTGGTGCAGTACCCGGTGGCAGTGGCGGCGTTTCGCGGCGAAGACGGCGTGCCACAACGCATCAGCGCCATCATCGCGGCCGATTTGGAGCGCAGCGGCCAAATCAAGCTGATGGACGCCAGCAACCCCGGCGCTGGCCTGGATGAAGCCGCCCGGCCCGACTTGGCTGTGTGGCGCCAGCGCGCCGCCGATGCCCTGGTGGTGGGCAGCGTCACCCGGCTGGCCGACGGCCGCTTTGACGTGCGTTTTCGCCTGTGGGACGTGGTCAAGGCCGCCGACCAGGGGGGGCAAAGTTACGCGGTGGTGGCCTCTGATTTGCGGCTGGCCGCGCACCGGGCGGCGGACTACATCTACGAAAAGCTCACCGGTGAGCCCGGCGTGTTTTCTACTCGGCTGGCCTACATCACCCGGGTGGGCCAGCGCCATACCCTGTGGGTGGCCGACGCCGATGGCGAAAACGCCCAAAGCGCCCTGGCCAGCCCCGAGCCCATCATTTCACCCGCGTGGTCGCCCAGTGGCTTGCAATTGGCGTACGTGAGCTTTGAATCGCGCAAGCCAGTGGTTTACGTGCACGAAGTGGCCAATGGCCGACGCCGCATGGTGGCCAATTTTCGCGGCTCGAACAGCGCGCCGGCCTGGTCGCCGGATGGGCGCACCTTGGCGCTCACGCTTAGCCGCGATGGTGGCTCGCAACTGTTTTTAATGGACGCCGCAGGCGGCGAGCCACGGCGCTTGCAGCAGTCCAGCGGCATTGACACCGAACCCGCCTTCGCCCCTGGTGGGCGCAGCGTTTACTTTGTGAGCGACCGAGGCGGCGCGCCGCAAATCTATCGGGTGGCCGTTACCGGCGGTCAGGCCGAGCGGGTGACGTTTCAGGGCGGCTACAACATCTCGCCCGCCATCAGCCCCGACGGCCGCTGGCTGGCCTACATCAGCCGCAATGGCAACAGCTATCGGCTGCATGTCATGGACCTCAACGCTGGCACCGTGACCGCATTGACCGACACCACCGCCGATGAAAGCCCCAGTTTTGCTCCCAACAGCCGCTTGCTGGTGTACGCCACACAAATCCAGGGGCGCGAAGCGCTCATGACCACCACCGTGGATGGCCGCATCAAGGCGCGCCTAGGCGGGCAAAGCGGCGACCTGCGTGAACCCGATTGGGGTCCTTATTTGCGCTGAGCCTTGTCTGCTTCAACCGCCGCACTTTTTTGATTGTTTGCCCGCTTTTCGTTTTTGGAGAACCCGTTCATGCCTTACTTCAAACTAAGCCGCACCGCGTCGAAATGGCTTGCCCTGGCGGCCTTGGCCGTGCTGGTGGGATGTGGCTCTAGCGTCAAACTCGACGATGTGCCAGTGGAAGACAAAACCGCTCGCCCCGTCGTCACCCCACCCGCGCCTGTGTCGCCTGCCACTGCGGGCACAGGCAGTGGTCAGGCGGCGCAAAGCGGCGTGGCTTCGGTGGACTTGAGCCGCCCCGCCGCTGCCGCGCCTGGCCCGCAGGGCGTGGGCCGCATCGTCTACTTTGACTACGACAGCTTTGTGGTGCGTGCCGAAGACCGCCCCATCATTGAAGCCCACGCCCGCTTTTTGGCTGCTGATCGCAATCGTCGCGCCGCGCTAGAAGGCCATACCGATGAGCGTGGCGGGCGTGAATACAACTTGGCACTGGGCCAAAAGCGCGCCGAAGCCGTGCGCCGCGCCTTGGTGCTGTTGGGTGTGCAAGAAAGCCAGATCGAAGCCGTGAGCTTTGGCGAAGAAAAGCCCGCAGAAGCAGGTGCCACCGAGGCGGCCTACGCCAAGAACCGCCGCACTGAACTCACCTACCGCTAAGCGCGAAAGTCGGCCATGACGCGCCATCTGCCCAAAACCCTGCAAGCGCTCTTGGCGTTTGTGCTGGCTGCCAGCGCCTTGCTGGCTGTGCCCGCAGCCCACGCCCAATTGTTTGGCGGTGACGACGAAGCCCGCCGCGCCATTTTGGATTTGCGCCAGCGCATGGAAGCGCAGCGCCAGGCCAGCGAGGCGGCACAGGCCCGCTTGACAGACGAACTGCGCCGCTCATCAGAAGAAAACGCCCAACTGCGTCGGGGCCTGCTAGAGCTGCAATCGCAAATTGAACAAGTGCGCGCCGAAGTTGCCCAAACCCGCGGCCGAGATGAACAGATTCAACGCGATCAGGCCGAACTCAGCCGTCTGCTGGCCGATACCCAACGCCAACAGCGCGATGCCGCGCAGGCGGTGGCAGCGGTGGATGAGCGCATCCGCAAGCTTGACCCGGTCAAGGTGCAAATGGATGGCCGTGATTTCATGGCCGACCCCGCCGAAAAGCGCGAATTTGAAGCAGCCCTGAGCTTTATGCGCAGCGCCGACTTCGCCGGTGCGCAAGGCGCGTTCAGAGACTTTTTACGGCGCTGGCCGCAGTCGGGCTACCGGGCTTCGTCGCTGTTCTGGTTGGGCAATGCGCAATATGGCTTGCGAGACTACAAAGAGGCCATGGGCAGCTTTCGCGCCCTGCTCAGCGGCGCGCCCGATCACCCACGCGCGGCTGAATCAATGCTGGCCATTGCCAACTGCCAGATTGAGCTCAAAGACAACCGCAGCGCCCGCAAAACGCTGGAAGACCTGATCGCGGCCCACCCGCAAACTGAAGCCGCCAACACCGCGCGCGAACGCCTGCCGCGCTTACGGGTGTAGCGCCTCCCGCTGGCGCTACGTTTTTTGTAGCTGCTCGCGCCTATAAATAGAGCGCAATAGCCAGTTTTGATTCACAGCCCGGCGCCCCGGCCCAAGTAGGTGGCCGGGTAAAATGTGGGCATGCCTCCGATTGAACTTGCTGATCTGCAGCGCCTGCACACCCAGGTGCTGCTTCTGACTTTGGCCCTGGCCATGGTGTTTGGCGCCATTGCGCAGCGCACCCACTTTTGCACCATGGGCGCGGTCAGCGACATAGTCAATATGGGCGACAGCACCCGCATGCGCCAGTGGGTGGCCGCCATGGGGGTGGCTGCCATTGGGTTTGGCGTGCTTTTCTGGCTGGGCTGGGTTGACCCGCGCCGCACCATTCAGGCCAGCACGCGCTGGATTTGGTTGTCAGCGGCCGTGGGCGGCGCCTTGTTTGGTTTTGGCATGGTGCTGGCCAGCGGTTGTGGCAGCAAAACCCTGGTGCGCATAGGTGGCGGTAGCTTGAAGTCGCTGGTGGTGATGGTAGTGATGGGGGTGGCCGCCTACGCCACGCTGCGTGGCATTACCGGCGTGCTGCGGGTGAACACCGTCGACAAAATCGCCGTGGACATGCCGGGCGGCGTGTTTGTATCGACCGCGCTGGCGGGTCCCACCGGCATGGCGCCGGGCATGCTGGGCTTGCTGCTGGGTGTGGTGCTGGGCGGTGCGGCCTTGGGCTGGGCCTTGTCGTCGCGCGAGTTTCGGCGGGCTGAAAATCTATGGGCGGGCTTGGGCATTGGTGCCACGGTGGTGGGCATGTGGATCGTGAGCGCCAAACTCGGCTTTGTAGCCGAGCACCCCGAAACGCTAGAAGAAGTCTTTGTGGCCACCGATTCGGGCCGGGCCGAGGCGCTGAGCTTTGTGGCGCCGGTGGCCTACACGCTCGATTGGCTGATTTTGTTCAGCGACAAAAGCAAAACCTTGAGCCTGGGCGTGATGTCGGTGGTGGGCGTGGTGCTGGGCTCAGCCGTGGTGGCGCTGGCCACCCGCACCTTTCGCTGGGAAGGTTTTGCGGGTGCTGAAGACACCGCCAACCACATCGTGGGCGGCTTGCTGATGGGTGTGGGCGGTGTCACCGCCATGGGTTGCACGGTGGGCCAGGGGCTCACCGGTATCAGCACCCTGAGCTTGACCAGCGTGGTGGCGCTGGCCTTCATCATTGCGGGCGCTGTGGCGGGTATCAAATACCAAGTGTGGCGGCTGGAGCGCATGGCGTGAACGCCTTGGCAGATCTGCCGAGCGCTGCGCAAGCCGAAGACCACGCCCGCCGTTTTGGCGGCATGGCCCGCTTGTATGGCGCCGCGGGCGCCGCACAGATCGCCGCGAGCCATGTGGTGGTGGTGGGCATCGGGGGCGTGGGTTCGTGGACGGCGGAGGCGCTGGCACGTAGCGGGGTGGGGCGTATCACGCTGATTGATCTGGACCACGTGGCTTTGAGCAACGTCAACCGCCAGTTGCACGCCGCTGACACCACCTTGGGTCTAGCCAAGGTGCAGGCCATGTCCGAGCGCATCGCCAGTTTTGCGCCCGCCTGCCAGGTGCATGCGGTGGATGCGTTTGTGGACGCCGCCACCTGGCCTGCGTTGCTGCATGACTTGCCAAGGCCTGACGCGCTGGTGGATGCCTGTGACCAAGCGCAGGCCAAGCAGGTGCTGGCGCGCTGGGCGCTGGCGCAGCGGGGCCTGGGGTTGCGCTTCATCACTGTGGGCGCGGCGGGCGGCAAACGCTTGGCCCACGCGGTTGAGGTGGACGACATCGCCCGCGCCACGCACGACCCCGTCTTGGCGCGGCTGCGTGCCACATTGCGGCGCGATGCGCGGCACAGTGCTGCGTTGCCAGTGCCAGCGTACCGATCATCTAAGCCACCCAAGGTAGAGCCCACCTTGGGCGTCACGGCGGTATTCAGTCGTGAAAGCGTCGCCAATCCGCAGCGCGGCGGCGCGGACGCGTGCGACGCCCGGATAGACGGCAGCCTGAACTGCGCCGGTTATGGATCGATGGTCAGCGTCACTGCCACCTTCGGCTTGTGTGCAGCGGGGTGGGTGATCAACCAGCTGGCAGCCCCTGAAAAGAGGCCAAAAACCGAGCTATAATTGAAGGCTTTGCAGCGTGGGTCGTTAGCTCAGTTGGTAGAGCAGAGGACTTTTAATCCTTTGGTCGCAGGTTCGAATCCTGCACGACCCACCACCCCTTGCTGCACCCACAAAAAAACCCGCCACGGGCAGCCTTGGCGGGTTTCTTTTTGGGCGCTTCGCTGGCGCCGGGTACAGCGCGCTTGGGCTTAGCCTTTTTCGGGCATGGCCGAGGAGTGGTGGCTGGTGATTTCCCAGCGCTTGCCGTTCCACTTGTAGGTGAAGGTGTAGCGTGCGTGCACCTCAGAGCCGTCACCAAACTTGAAGGTGTACAGGCCAGCATCAATAGCGGTGTTGCAGTCCACTTCGATGCTGCGGCTGTCGATGCTGCCAACCGGTTTGCGGGCCAAGAAGTGCTCAAAGTAGTCGAGCTTTTCTTCTGCGCTCAGCCGCGGCTTGTTGGACACCGTGGGCAGCAGGATCGATTTGTTGGCGTAGTTGGCCACCACCTTTTGCGGGTCGCCGGTTTGCAGCGACGCATTCCAGCGGTCAAACAGGCTGGCCACTTGTTTGGGGGCAATCGCGTGACAGACTTCGCTGCGCGCTTGGGCACCAGCAGCGGCCAGCGCGACAGCGCCGATCAGGGTGAATTGGGCAATGCGCTTGTGCATGGGTTCCTCCGTTTGATCAAGCGAAGCCGATGCTAGAAGAAAAGCCCTTCGATTCGCGCGGGAATCAGTCGACGGGGTCGTGGTTTTGTATTTCAACTGAAACCTTTTGCGCCTGCAGCAGGCCCATTTCGCTGGCCAAGCCACTGGCCCGCGCCAGGGGAGATACAGCGGCATCCAACAAGCTCTGGGCGGGCCCCGCGATGAGCAGACGCGACCTGGCCCGCGTCACGCCGGTGTAGAGCCATTCGCGGCTGAGCACGGGGCTGGGTGCGCCATCGGGGCCGGGCTCGGGCAGTTGCAGCAGCACCGTCTCAAATTCAGAGCCTTGGCTTTGATGCACGGTGAGCGCCCACGCGCTTTGCAGGGCGGGCAAGCGATGCTGGGGCACCGCACGCCATGCCGCACGGCCGCCACTGCGCGCATCGGGTAACCACAGTGCCCAGGTGGAGGCCTGCGGGCCCGCAGCGGGTAGTCGGCCGAGCAGGCCGATGTCGCCGTTGAATACCTCGCGTTGGGTGTCGTTGGCTGTGACCAGCAAGGGTTGGCCCAGCACCCAACGTTGGCCCTGCGGGCCACGGGCACCCAGGTGCTCCTGCCAGGCCACCGTATCCAAGGCCTGATTGAACGCAGCCACGCTGTGCGGGCCGTTGCGATGGGCGCACAGCACCCGAAACTGGTTGTAGGCGGCATAGGCCAGCGCCAAGGCCTGCAGAGCGGCATCTGGGTGGGTGGTGTCGATCCATGCCTGGGCGGCGGCACGAAAGGGGGCGTAGCCCTGCTGGGCGGCTTTCCACGCGTCGGGGTGCAGGGCTGGAGTTTGGCCCTGGGTTGGTTCAAGAGCGGGCGGTTCCGTGGCCAGCCATTGCACGTCAGCCCAGCGGTTGGGCCCGTCCGCTTGGCTGGCTCCCCACGCAGCAGGCAGCGCCCGGTGCGGCCCGTCACGCACCCAGGCCGCCAGTTGGCCAATGCCCGACTGGGCCGAGAACCTTCGGCTGAAGGTGAGCCAGGCGACTTGGTTGGCCAAAGGGGGTGGTGCTTCAGGTGGTGCTTCAAGTGGCGCGGGCAGGTCGGCGGCCAGGCCCAGACGCTGCAGCCAGTGGTGCGTGGGGGCGTCCAGCGCGCGGGTGTGGCTTAGGTCGGCAAACACGCTGCCCGCCTGAACCGAGGCCAGTTGATCTTTGTCGCCCAGCAGCACCAGCCGGCTCTGCGGGGCCAGGGCATCCAGCAGTTGATGGGCCAGGTTCAGATCGAGCATTGACGCCTCGTCTACCACCAGCACATCAAGTGCCAGTGGGTTGCTGCGGTGGTGGCGCGCGGTGCCGTCGGGGCGCAGGCCCAGCAGGCGGTGCACCGTGCTGGCTTGGGTGGGCAGGGCGGCGCGTTCGGCGTCGGTGAGTTCGCCGCCGCGTTGCAGCATCGCTTCGCTCATGCGGGCTGCAGCTTTGCCAGTGGGCGCGGCCAGGGCGATGTGGGCCTGCGGCGCTTGGGCCAGCAGCGCGGCCAGCAAACGCACCACGGTGGTGGTTTTGCCGGTGCCTGGGCCACCGCTGATGACCACCAAGCGCTGGCGCAGGGCCATGGCACAGGCGCGCCACTGCTCCCGGTCTGCCAGCACGGCGGAGTCGCCGAACAGCGTGCGCAGGCGTTGCAGGGCAGCGGCTTCACCTTCAGCGGGCGGCAGCGCAGCGTGGCGCGCGTGCAGCGCGCGTGCAAGTTGCTGCTGCTGCACAAAGCGGTGCCACAGGTACACCCGCAAGTGCTCGTCCACCACCATGGGCACAGGCGCAAAGCTGCCGCTGCGCGCCTGCGCACCGGTGCAGGCCAAGCCGCTGGCCAACAGGGCGCGCAGATCTAATCGATCAGCGGGTGCTTGCCAGCAGACCTGAGACTGCGCGTCGGCCAAGCCCAAGGCATGGCCCGCATCAGCTGCGGCTTGCACCGACGGGGCCGATGCGCCGCGTTGGCGGGCCCACCGGCCGAACTGCTCACTCAGCAATTCGGCCAGCGCTTGGCCGCCCACCGGGGTCATGCGGCAACCCCCGTGCGTTGGGGCGTGAACAGGTCATCCAAGGCCTGCAAACAGGCTGCGCTGGGCTGGATGTGCACCACGCCGCGGCGTTCAGCGGCCGCGCTATCAGCGGGCATGGCCCACGGGTGGCCGGCTGCGCGCACACCGCGCACAAACACCATCAGCACGCCGCCCAAATGCTGCTCAACCGAGTAGCCACCTAAGCGAAGGCGCAGGTGGCGATGCACCGCCAGCGCGTACAGCAAGGCCTGCAGGGTGTAGCCGTGGTTGTGCATGGCATCTTGCAGGGCGGGCGGCTCGTAGTCAGCGGCGGTGTGGCCCAGGTAGTTGCTTTTCCAGTCAATCACCCAATAGCGGCCGCCCGGCCCGCGCTGGCGCACCAAGGCGTCGATGCTGCCTTGCCAGTAGCTGTCTAGCGTGTGATGGCTTAAAGCCATGTCGGCGTAGCCAAAGCCTTGCAAGACCCTTCGCAGTTGCGGCAAAGGCACCTGGCAGCGGCCCAGGGCAAATGGCCATTCGGTACGGATGTCGGCATGGGCGATGTTTTGCATCACCAAGGGCGCATCGGGTGCTTTTGCGCCAAGCCCCGCCAGCGGCGCGCAGGCCAAGTCAGCCAACAGGTGCTGCAGCCGAGTGGCCTGCAGGGGGTCAGCTAGCAGCGCAGGGTTTTCGGTAAGCGCCTGGGCAATGCTGGCGGCCCAGGTGTCGGGCGCTTGCCACCGGACGAGCTCCAGCACCCGGTGCAGGGCCACACCTGCTTCGGGGCCGCGCGAAAAATGCAAGATGTCGCTGGCATCCGCTTGCACGGCACTGGTGGGGCTGGGCCATGCGATATCACCGTCCGCGTGGGCAGACGCTGTGGCAGCGGGCCAATCGTGATCGGCCACCGGCGCTTCTGCGGGGCCTTCGGCCAGCGCGCCGGATTTGCGGGCTGCGTCAGGCGATTCGACTGCGCGGGCGCGCTCGGCTTGGCGCATCAGGCTGGTGAAGCTGGCCCAGTTCCAGGGCTGGCGTTGGATGGCCCCCAGGGGTTTGGCTTGCAGCGGATTTGCTATCAAATCAGTAGCTGCTTGTGGCGTATCGACGGTGTAAGGCGTCGATTGAAGGCTTACATCCAGCTCGCGCCACGCGATGGCATCCGGGTGCTGGGGTGCGAAAGCACGCCATGCGTCCGTCACCGTGCCGGCCGCCAAATCTTTGCTTGCAAACTCAGGGCACACCAGCCAGTTGAGGGCGACGCCCGACTTGGCGTGGGTGGCCCCATAAGGCCCCACCACGACGGTACAGCGGTGCACCGCGCGAGTGATGGCCACATAGCTCAGGCGCAGATCTTCTTGGACGCGTGCTTCGCGCTCTTGGTCGCCGATGCGGTCTTGCTTGGCTGCGTCATTGGGGTGCTTTTTTTGACCGATCACCCAATGCAACACGCCGTCTGCCTCACGCAGCGTTTTCAACAGGGGTGTGGCCCCGCCTCGGCCCCCTGACGGCGCCGTCCACTGCGACAGCACGTACACCAGCGGATACTCCAAGCCCTTGGATGCGTGCACGGTGAGGATCTGCACCCGCTGCGCGTCAGATTCCAGGCGCAATTGCAAGTCATCAGACGGGCGGCCCGCGTCTCGTTGCCGCGTGGCTTGGTGCTCGCGCTCCAGCCAGCGCAGCAGCGCGTGCGGCTGTGGGTGGCTGCGGGCCTGGGTTTGCAGGGTTTCAATGAGGTGCAAGAGGTTGGTGAGGCGACGCTCGCCATCAGGCAAGGCCAACAGACGTTGGGCCACGGCTTCGTGGTTCATCCAGCGGCGCAGCGCCTGGGCGGGGCCCTGGCCGTGCCAATCGGCAGCCCACTGCGCCCAGCGCTGGGCAATGTCGGCGACGGGCTCTGGTGCAGACGGCGCATCGCTGGCGGCGGGGGCGGCTTCGTCCCAAGAAGCGGCGTGAATCTGCTGCGCCGTCCAGCCCATGAAGGGGGTGGCCAGCGCGGCGCGCACCAGGCCATCGCGTTGGGGCTGCAGCCAGGCATGCAGCACGCGCAAGAGGTCCACCGCCTCGGTACTGGCCAGCAAATGCTGTTGCGAGCGCAGCACGCTGGGCACGCCCAGGGCGGCTAGAGCATCGCGCATTTGGGCCGCATGCGTGTGGCTGCGCACCAGCACCGCCACATCGCCGCCATGCAGCTTGCGCGATGCGGTGTCGTCTTGCAAATAGGGCAGTTCATCAGCGGGGCGCTGCAAGGCGCGGGCAATGTCTTGCGCCACAGCGTTGCAAGCCAGCCGCAAGGCGGCGGGCCCGCTCAAAGGGTGGCCGTTGTCTTGCACCGGCAGCCCCCACAGGTGCAGGGCGGGCGCGGCGCTGTGAGAGCCCCGTGGGTCAACCAGCGCAGGTGGGCGTTTGGCGCCCGGCGTGGCGGCCTGTAAGCGCAGTTGCGGGTCGATGAGCCCACCGCCGCGATGGCGCAGCAGCGCATTGGCGCCCGCCAACATGGCGTTAGAAGAGCGTTGATTGGCCACCAGCTGCTGGTACTGGCCTTGGGCGTTTCGGGCCTGAAAGTAGGTGTGCAGATCTGCCCCGCGAAAGCGATAGATGGCTTGCTTGGGGTCACCCACCAGCACCACGATGGCGGGGTCTTGAGCGCCTGGGATAGCGCCTGAGCTAGCGCCAGGGTCGGCGCTAAACAGGCGCTGCACCACGCGGTATTGCAGCGCGTCGGTGTCTTGAAACTCATCGATCAATGCCACCCGATAGCGCTGGCGCAGTCGGTCTTTGAGCGTGGCTCCGCCGGGGCCGCGCAGAGCCGCATCCAAGCGCGGCAGCAGGTCGTCAAACGACACCTGCCGCTGCTGATCTTTAAGGGCCAACAATTGCCCAGGCCCGGCTTGCACAAACGCCTGCAGCCAGCGCAGCCGCAGCCGCGCACTGGCTTGCGCGTGGGCTTGGCGCGCGTCCCACAGCGCTTGCAGAGCGGCAAAGACAGCGTGCTGCGGAGCGGTCTTGTTGCTCAACGCGGCGGCGTCCAGACCCGACTGGGTGAGCAACTCAGGCTTGGCCTTTATGGGCGGCGTGGCCAGCACATCGGCTTGGGCCAAAGCAGCCTGCCACCAGTGCTGAGCGGTGCGTATCACCGCTTCAGTGACTGCCTTGCGCAGCGTTTGGGCGGGCAGTCGCAAGACCAGGTCGATCGCGTCGGCGCCTTGGCTGTGCCAGATGTGGCGGGCTGCGTCCACGGTGCGCTGCAATGCGTGTGGGTTTGGGGGGGCGTCTGCTGCGGTGTGCGCATTTAGATCAGCAGGCCACAGCGCCTGGCCGCCCGGATAGCGGCTTAAATCGCTGAGCAGCCGGGCCAAGTGCTCAGGGGTGTCGCCCGCATCGCGCACGCCGCGCAGGAGCGCGGGCGAGACATGAGCGCCGCCCAACGTGGTGCGCCAAAAGTCTTGCGCGACTTGCAGGCGCAGATCAGCGTCGTCGGTGATCAGCTCGGTGGCAAACGGCTGCTGCGCCGCCAGAGGCGACTCGGCCAGTGCGCGCTGGCAGAACCCATGCAAGGTGGTGATGGTGGCTTCATCAAACTGCGTTAGCGCCAGTTGCAGGCGCTCTAACAAGGTCTGCGCACTGTGTTGTTTTTGCAAGGCTTGCAGCAGGCCTTGGGTGAAGTCGTCGGGCGGTGGACTGCCGTGCTGCAGATAGGCCAAGGTGTCTTGCAGACGGGTGCGGATGCGGGTGCCGAGCTCCGCCGCCGCCGCCTTGGTATAGGTGCTCACCAGCATGTGCTTGAGCGCGACGCCGTGTTCAAGCACCAGGCGCAGCACCACGGCCGTGAGGTTGTAGGTTTTGCCAGTGCCCGCAGACGCTTCGACCACCACAAAGCGGCCGTCTGCGGCGGGCAGGTCAACGGTGAGCGGGTCAAACAAGGCGGGCTCAGGCAGCGCTGGGCCAGCCTCATGCGCGGCTGAGGCAGAGACTTGTGGCGCTGGATATCGGAGCATGAAAACGGTTGTTAGGCAGTCAAATAGGGCGTAGACAGCTATACAAACGATAGCGAATCGAAGGGCAAGCCGCGCCGGGCCGATTCGGCGGGCAGGGCGGCGATGTCGATGCGCTGGGCGTGGCCCAGCAGTGGCGCCAACACTTCATCGGCCAAGGCGCGGCTGGCGCAGGCGCGCAAGTCGGCGTGACCGCGCCAGACCAGTTGGGTGGCAGGGCGGCGGGCTTCAGCGTCCCAGGCTTTGCGGTGCGCACCGGGGCGCTGGTCGCAGCGCTCTATCCACTGGGGGTGAGCAAAGAAGGGCAGCGGTTGCGCCTCGGCCGTGTGTGCGTGGTCAAGCAAGCCTTGCAGCAGTTGGCCCGCGTGGTCGGGCGGGTTGAGCAGCCAGAGGCCGTCCAAGTCGATCAGCCAAGTCAAGGTGGGCCCGGTGTTGGTGGCCGCGGCGCAGTGCGCCAGATGGGCGATCCAGGCCTTTAGCAAATGCCGCCCCTGGGCCGCATGGGCCGACAGCTGCACGGCGCCACAGGGCCCCAGTGGCAGGCTGCCGCCGCGCAGGCTGAATGTGTCCACGCGCCTATCTGGGTGGCCGTTGCCTGCGCCAGAGCCTGGCGGTGCCAGCGCAAGCGCCAGCGGCTGTGCTTGTGCCCTGTGGCCGCCCAAGCCCCACCAGGCGTGCAGTGCAGGCCACAAGCGCGCCTGCGCCTGCGCAGCCAGCTCCGCGCGGTCTTGGCTGTGGGGCAACAAGGCAGCGCTTTGAATGCTGCGGGCCAGTGCGTGCTGCAAGGCCTGTGGGGTGACCACGTCGCCGGGTGCCGTGCGGGCCCAGGCGGTGACTTGGTCAAGCAGGGCTTGCTGATCTGTGGCCCACCAGTGAGCGGCGCCAAGCGGCTCGGCCAGCGGCTCGGTGTCGGGCCAGGCGCTGATGTGCTTAGGCAGGTCTAGCCCCAGGCGGTGGCGAGCAAAGTCGGTGGCGGGGTCGGCCCACAGGCCTTGTAGGCGCGAGAGCTCTAGCGTGGGCAAGGGCGGCGCACTGGGCGCTGGCAGCACGCCGCGCACAAAGCGCGGGCCAGCCAGGGCGGGTTCGGCATCAGCCTCAGAGGGGTCAGCCAGATCCTCGTCTTCCGAATCGTTTTCCTCGGGTTCATCGCCAGCGGCTGTCGCCACTTCGGCTTGGCGCTTGCTTTGGGGCGCTTGTGCCGCTGGGGGCAGCAAATCAAAACGATGGCTGTGCAGCCGCCCATCAGCGATTTGGCCCGACGCATCCAAAGCCAAAAAAGCGCGCGGTGAAAAAGCCTGTGCTGGGTGCTCTACCACCAGCCCGTCGTGCAGGGCTTGGGGCTTGAGTTGAGCACCACCGGGGCCAGTGCTAGCGCCCAACACCGCCGCGATGAGCTCAGCCAGCACCACGCTGGGTGCGCGTTCCGTATGGTCTTGGGGCGTGCGTCCGCTGTAGCTCAGCCACAGCATGTCACGGGCACCGAGCAAGGCCATTAACAGGTGCTGGCGATCAGTATTGGCGCTGTGTGGGTCGCCCGCAGCGGGGGCTTCGGCCATCAGGTCGAGCTCGGCCGCAGCGCGATTGGCGCCCAGCGCACCGTCGTCCAAGCCCAACACCGCGACCACCCGAAACGGCAGCCCAGCCAGGGCGCTCAAGGGGGCCACCGTGATAGCGCCCCGAGCCGATGCGCCGCGCGGCAAAGTCTGCCACCGCTGGCGCAATACAGCCGCCAGTGCCGACGCGGGCAGCGATGGCTGGGCCGCCGAGGGGGCTGTGGTGGAGCCCGCACCAGAGGCCGCGCCAGGGGCCGCATCAAAGGCCGTATCCGGCGCTGTTCCATACCCCGCATCGGCGCCCAAGTCGCGCAATGACTGGGCCAGCGCTTGCGCGTCGCGCCACAGCGCCGCGTCGGCGCCGCCCGGCTGGGGGCCGGGGCCTATCCAACGGCCAAAGGCTTGCTGTAGCAGCGTCATCCATTGCGGCAGGGTGTGGGCCTGGCGCGCTTGGGCACACCAGTCGCGCAGGGCTGCCAGCTCGGGCCACAGGCGGGCCAGTTGTTCGGGCTCCAGGCCCGCAGTGGGCGGCGCCGCCGCCAAACCCGGTAGCGCGCTGGGGGTGCTTGGGCCTACGCAGTGGCGCAGCAGCAATCGTTGCAGGGCGTGGTCGAGGGTGCCGACTTCATCGGCATCCTGCGCGGCGTCTTCGGCAGCGGTGTCGTTGTGGTGGGCAATGACTTGCGCGCGGTGCTGGGCGTCCCAGCCCCAGCGGTGGCCGCTGGCCTGCAGCGCGGTGGCCAGTGCGTCGATGGCGTCCGCGCTAAGTTGCCAGGCAGCGGATACGGCGGGGTGATGCAGCCAATCGGTGAGCGTGGGGCCGGGCAAGCGGCTTTGGGCCATTTGCAGCAGCGCCAGCATCGCTTGGGCACAGGGGCTGACAGCCTCGCCGCTTTGGCCCACGATCTGCCAAGGCAGGCGCATGGCGTCGGGCACGCCCGCAAAGGCGGCGTCGATCAGGGGGGCCGCATCGGCGAGTTGCGGCACCAGCACCACGATGTCGTCCAACTGCAAGCTGCGGTCTTGGCCCAACAGATCCAGCAAGCGGTCGTGCAGGGTTTCGGCTTGGCGCGTCAGGCTGTGCGCGATGTGCACTTCCAGGCTGCGGTCACCGCTTTCGTGCACCAAACTACCGCGGTCCAGAGGCGTCAGTTCCAGAATGCTGCGCTGCAATTGCGCCAGCCGATGAAGCCCCGTGGGCGCTTGGTGGTGGTCCTTTTCGTTGAAGTCAAGGTTGGCGGGTGGGTCTTGCCACTTGGCCAAGCTGTCGCGCAAGGCAGCGCCCCACGGGTTCAGCAGCTCGTGGCCCACCTCATGCCCGGCTGCGCGCCCGCTTTGCTTGAGGCGCGCCAGTCGGCGGGGGCTGACGGTGTCGTACCAAAAGGCCCGGCTGGGGTCGAGCAGGTACACATGTACCTCGGTGTGCAGCGCCAGGGCATGCAAGAAATCCACATGCAGCGGCGGCATGGCCCCCGGCATAAATACCTGCAGGCTCGGCGGTAGCCCGGCGCCGTCGGTTGGCAGTCGGCCCGCTTGCAGGGCTTTTAGCGCGGTGACAAAGGGGTGTTCGCGGTCGAGCCCAAGAGCCTGAGCCAGGCGGCGCCACAGGGCGGCTTGCCACGCGGCGTCTGGGTGCATGGCGGCCTGGGTGGCGCTCGCCACCGGGCCGGTGGCCCAGTGGGTCAGCCACTCGTGGCGGTGGTTGGCATAGCGTTCAAACAGCTCGGCGAGGTGCTGGGCCAACTCAAACACGCCGCTGGCGTCGCGGCTGGCCAGCCAGCGGCCCAAACGGGGTTGTTGCGCCACCCAAGGGGTGTCACATAGAGCGTGCCAGATCGGCCACACCAAGCGCTGCGCAGCCACCGGGGCACCCTGGGTGGCGTTGGGCACCCAGCGCATGGCCAGCGGCCACAGCCATTGACCCAGAAACGGGGTGTCTAGCCCAGCGGCCACACCGTGCTGGTCGGCCCAGGCGCGGCGCAGGTCGTCTAGCACTGCCTGATTGGGCACCACCACGGTAAGTGCGGCCAGCGGGTCGGTATCTGGCGCTTGGGCGCTGCGCTGCAGGCTGTGCAAGCACGCCGCGCGCAGGCTCTCGTAGTGGTTGGAACGATGCAGATGCAACATGTTTCAACCCCGGCCTTGCAAGGCCCAGGGCCAACCCCATTTCTGACCCATGTGCACGGCGCGCCGCGTGGGTGACGGCGCGGGACACGCGCCTGTGCTACCGTGCGCCCCCCGCCCCCTGTTTGGACATGCGGCGCATCGGCGCTGAGCGGCGGTGTTGCCGTGGCAATCGCTCTGAATGCTGGTCTGCCTTGATGGAACTGCCATGCCCGAATCTTCCAACAAATCCACTGATGCCCCGACGCTGGCCAACCGCCTGGCAGCCTTGAGCGCCCAGCGCCTGCAAGGCATGCGCCGCGGGGTAGAAAAAGAAAGCCTGCGCAGCCTGGCCGGTGGTGGCTTAGCGCTGACGCCTCACCCGGCGCCGCTGGGCTCGGCACTCACCCACGCCAGCATCACCACCGACTACAGCGAAAGCCAGTTGGAGCTGATCACCGGCGCGCACCCAAGCATTGCGCAAACGGTGCAAGAGCTGCATCAATTGCATCAGTTCACCGCCCAGGTGCTGCGCGAGCATGGTGACGAAATGATGTGGGTCAGCTCCATGCCGTGCGGCCTACCCACCGATGAAAACATCCCCATTGGCCGCTACGGCACCAGCAACGTGGGCCGCGCCAAAAGCGTCTACCGAATGGGCCTGGCGCACCGCTATGGGCGGCGCATGCAAACCATCAGCGGCATTCACTACAACTGGTCGCTGCCGGGTTTGGGCAGTGACGACTACTTTGGTCTGATTCGCAACTTTCGCAGGCATTCGTTTTTGCTGCTGACGCTGTTGGGCGCCTCACCGGCCGTGTGTCCCACCTTTGTCGAGGGCCGCAATCACGAGTTGCAGCGTTTGTCTGAACACACCCTGTATCTGCCCCACGCCACCACGCTGCGCATGGGCCGCCTGGGCTACCAAAGCGATGCACAGGCTTCGCTGCAGGTGAGCTACAACGGCTTGGACGGCTACGCGCAATCGCTGCACACAGCGCTGACGCAGCCTTACCCGGCGTATGAACGCGTGGGGGTGCGTAACCCCGGTGGCGACTACAACCAAATGGCCACCACGCTGCTGCAGATTGAAAACGAGTTCTACAGCACCATTCGACCCAAGCGCACCATTGAACGCGGCGAACGCCCGCTGCACGCCCTGCGCCAGCGCGGCGTGGAGTACGTCGAGGTGCGCTTGATTGACCTAGACCCGTTTGAGCCCTTGGGCATCAGCGCGGCCACGATGCGGCTGCTGGATGTGTTTTTGCTGCACTGCCTGCTCAGCGACAGCCCGCCTGATTCGCCCACGGAAATCATGGCGCTGCAGCGCAACCAGTTGCTGGCCGCCAGCCGTGGCCGCGAGCCCGGCCTGACGCTGGAGCAACCCTTGGCAGACGGCAGCCTGCGCAGCGTGAGCTTGCTGCAGTGGGGCCAAGCGCTGTTGGCTGAAATGGCGCCTATTGCGCAACGGCTGGATGCGCTGTTGGGCGGCAGCGAGCACTCCGCCGCGCTGGAGGGCGCTGTGCAGCGCTTGACGCAGCCCGAGCAATTGCCGTCGGCCCGCGTACTGCGCGCCATTGAGCAAACCGAACGGGTGTCGTTTACCCAATTCACCCTGGCCCAGTCGCGCTTGGCGCGCGACACCGTGCTGGCCGCACCTGTGCCCGCCGAGTTGGGGGCGCACTTTGCGGAATTGGCCGAGCGCTCCTTGGCCGACCAACGCGCGGTAGAAGCCGCCGACACATTGGGCTTTGAGGCCTTCCGGCAAAGCTATTTGGACCCGCGCCGCCTGGGCCTGGGTGAAACGTCGCTGGCGGCCCTCGAGGCCGTGTAGCTGCTGGCCTTTTGCAAAAAAAGGGCTGTTGCGCCCTGTTTTATTGCCGAAGCAGCTATTATTTTTGTAGCAATATCCGATTTTGAACCCCACGCCCTTTATGCCCTATCGCCCCGCCGCAACAGCCGCTGCCACCGACCGCGCTGCGCGTGAATTTGACGTCATCGTGGTGGGTGCCACGGGCTTTGTGGGGCGTCAGGTGGTGGCCTATTTGGCTCAGCACGCGGGCACTGCGGCACCTTTGCGCTTCGCCGTAGCTGGGCGCAGCGCGCAGCGGCTACAGGCCGTGGTGGATGCCCACGCCGCTGGCATGCCGGTGCCGGTTTTGGTGGCCGAAGCCGATGATGCGCAAGCCCTGACCGGCTTGGCACAGCGCACCCGCGTCGTCATCGCCACTGCAGGGCCCTTTGCCAAGGTGGGCAGCGCGTTGGTGGCGGCCTGCGTGGCTGCGGGCACGCACTATGTGGACATTACCGGTGAGACGTCCTGGGTGCGCGAGCAGATGGATTTGCACCACGACGCCGCCCGCGCCAACGGCACCCGCATCGTGCCCTGCTGCGGCTTTGACAGCGTGCCCGCTGACATTGGCGCCTGGATGCTGCTGAACGCGCTAGGGCCGGATGGCGCTGCTGCTGGCGTGCAGATCAGCGCGGCCTATTCGATGCGCGGCGGCATCAATGGCGGCACGCTGGCCTCGGCACTGAACATGATCGACAGCGGGGGTTCTGAGCGCATGCGCCAGCCGTTTTTGCTGAACCCGGCCGCGCAGACGCCCACGGCCAGTCGCGCCCACGCTGACCCCACCGGCGCGCATCATGACGCCGAGCTTGGCGGCTGGCTGGCCCCGTTTGTGATGAGCGTCATCAACACCCGCGTGGTGCGGCGCAGCGCGGCTCTGTTGGGCTATGGGCCTGAGTTTGTGTACCAGGAATACATGCGTGTTGGCCGTGGCCCCGCAGCGGGTGCCACCGCGAGCTTGATCGCGGCCAGCATGCAGATCGGCCAAGCTGCCCTGCAGATCAAGCCCCTGCGCCGAGCGGCCTCGCGCATGGTGCCCGCGCCTGGCCAAGGCCCCTCGAAGTGGGTGATGGACCATGGCCGCTATCGCGCCGAGCTGGTGGCCCGCAGCCCGTCTGGGGAGGTGCTGGCCCGCGCCCGTGTGGCCGGGCCCGGTGACCCAGGCAACCGCGCCACCACCCGTTTTGTGTGTGAAGCCGCCCTGGCCCTGGTGCACCAGTTGCCCCAACTGCCTGGCGGGCCGCAGTGGGGTGGGGTGCTCACACCGGCCAGTGCGTTCGGTGCGGTGTTGGTGCAGCGCTTGCGCGCGGCCGGAGATGAGCTGACGGTGACGCTGTCGGCCCCTTAGCCCAGCGCCCCAGCGGCGGCACGTGCCCGCCGGCGCGGGTACAGCGGCGTGCCGCATCAGCGCGCGTCTACCAACTGCTCAGCCATCAGGGATCGAACCAGCTCCAGGGCCGGTGACAAGGTCCGACGCCTAAGGGTCACCAGCCCAAAGCGCGCCGTGACTGCCAGCAGTGGCCGGGTTTTGATTTCGACCAAATCAGGCGCGGCGGATCGAATGGCCAGCAACACCGCGTCGCTTCGGCGAACCACTTCAACCAAGCTGGGGATTTCCTCGCAGCGCAGCGTGATACAGGCATCGGGGTGTGCCAAGGGGCCATAACGGGTGACCAGCATGCGTGCGACTTCGTCAGACAGCGGCGTGCTGGCAATCGGGTAGCGCGACAGGTCATCAAAGTCCACCTCTGTGCGTCGACGTGTTAGCGGGTGGCCGCGCCGCACCATGAAGGCACCGGTCATTTCAAAGTGCATTTGGGCGCTTAAATCGGGCGCGGGGCGCATGGAACGGGCATCTACCACCAAGGCGTCCAGCGTACGGTCGCGCAGGGCCTGCACCAGCAGCTCGGTGCTGGCTCGGCTGATCTGCAGCCTCAGTTGCGGCCGTTCTTGCGCAACCTTAAGCAGCAGCGGCGTCATGAGCATGGCGCCGGGGCCAGAGCCCATGCCGATGCGCAAGCTGCCTTGCTCACCCTGGCTCGATAACTTGGCGCTGCGGGCCAGTTCATCCGCGCCATCGGCCAACTCTTGGGCTTGCGCAAGCGCTTGGCGGCCAAAAGGGGTGAGTTCGCTTAAACGTCCCACGCGATCAAACAAGCGTTCGCCCAACTCGTCTTCTAGTGCGCGAATGCTGCGGCTCAAAGCGGGCTGTGTCAGGTGCATGGCTTGCGCCGACTTGGCAAATGAACCCGTCTGCGCCACTGAAATGAAGTGCCTGAGCTGGACCAAAGTCATCGCCTTCCTCTCTTGCAATACCTAGCGTGAAACTCATCGTAATCGAACTAGCAATGCATTGGACATTCGAATTGTCGACACCTACATTGACGTTCCATTGGTCTGCCTGCGCTTGCCAACCCCCTGTTTTTCAAGGACCTTCTCATGCTCAAACGCGACTTGCTTCGTGCGCTGACGGTGTCAGCTGGCTTGCTGTTTGGCGCCACCTTTGCGGGTGCGCAGGCCCCAGCGTATCCGGTCAAGCCGGTGAATTTGATGGTGCCTTACCCAGCGGGCGGGCCATCGGACGCCATCGCGCGCATCTTCAACACCCAACTGGGCAAAGAGCTGGGCCAGCCGGTGCTGGTAGAGAACCTGGGTGGCGCCAGCGGCGCCCTGGGTGCCCAAAAGGTATTGGCCGCGCCGGCTGACGGCTACTACATCTTTCAGGGTTCACCCAACGAGGTGATCTTGGCGCCGCTGGCGAATGCAGCCGTCAAGCTCAAAGCCGAAGACTTCCGGCTGGTGCATCCGGTGGCTGACGCAGTGATGGTGTTCGTCACCCGCAAAGACTTGCCCGTGAACAGCGTGGATGAACTCATTGCGCTGGCACGCCGTTCGGCCGACAAACCGCTGTCTTATGGCAGCGTGGGCCTGGGCTCGCTGTATCACCTGATTCTGGAAGGCGTACAGGCGCAAACCGGCACCAAACTCACCCACGTGCCCTATCGCGGCAACGCACCGCTGCTGCAAGACTTGGGTGGCGGTCAGGTGGACTTTGCGGTGTTGGTGCACAGCGCGGCCATGGGCGGCATGGTCGACCAGGGGCGCGTGAGGGTCATTGGGCAGCTGGGCGCGCAGCGGTCTGATCTGCTGAAGAACGTGCCCACTGCCGGTGAGGGCCGCGAACTGCGTGGCATGAACTACAAGATCTGGTCGGGCTTCATGGTGCCCAAGAACACGCTTGAAGATATCGTGCAACGCCTGCACACCGCCATTGGTCGCACTCTGCAAGACCCCACCGTGCGCTCGCAACTGGCCGCGCAAACCCAGGCTGCGGCGGCCCCCACCACCTTGGCTGACGCCCAACGGCTCTTTGAAACCGAAACTGCGCGCTACCGCGACATCGCCGGCCAGATCAACCTGCAGCCGCAGTAACGCCTGCTGGGCCCCGGAGGCGTACATGACTTACCTCTTGCAAGCGCTGACGGCTCGCGCGGGTGAATTCATCAGCTTGCGCCGAGACATCCATCGCCACCCTGAGTTGGCGTTTGAAGAGCACCGCACCGCCGCGCTGGTGGCGCACAAGCTCAAAAGCTGGGGCTACGCAGTCACCGAAGGCGTGGGCGGCACCGGTGTGGTGGGTACGCTGGTGCGGGGCCACTCCAGCCGACGCCTGGGCTTGCGCGCCGACATGGATGCGCTGCCCATTGATGAAGCCAGCGGCGCGGCCTGGGCCAGCACCCACCGCGGCATGATGCACGCTTGCGGCCACGACGGGCACACCGCCATGCTGCTGGCGGCAGCGCGCCACCTGGCTGAGCACGGCCGCTTTGACGGCACGCTCAATCTGATTTTTCAGCCTGCTGAAGAAGGCGGCGGCGGCGCGCTGCGCATGATGGCCGACGGTTTGTTCGGTCGCTTTCCCTGCGATGCGGTCTTTGCCATGCACAACATGCCGGGGGTGCCCCAGGGTCACTTGGTGCTGCGCGACGGGCCCGCCATGGCGTCTTCGGACTATGCAACCGTGACGATCACCGGCGTGGGCGGCCATGGCGCCATGCCGCACCGTGCGGCCGACCCGATCGTGGCGGCAGCCAGCGTCGTCATGGCCTTGCAAACCATCGTGTCTCGCAATATTGATCCGTTGCACGCTGCGGTGGTGACGGTGGGCGCCTTGCATGCAGGCAAGGCCAACAACGTCATCCCCGCTGTGGCCACCCTGGAGTTAAGCGTGCGAGCGCTTGACCGCGACGTTCGCACCACGCTAGAGCAGCGCATCAAGGCCCTGGTTGCAGCCCAGGCGCAAAGCTTCGGGGTGCAGGCTACGGTCGATTGGCGCTCAGGTTATGCGGTGCTGGTCAACACGCCCGCAGAAACTGACTTTGCCCGTCAGGTGGCGGTTGAACTGGTGGGGCCCGACAAAGTCACCTTGCAGGGCCCGCCGCTGACGGGCAGCGAAGACTTTGCCTTCATGCTCGAACAAGTGCCGGGCAGCTATTTGCTCATAGGCAATGGCGCCGGTGATGGCGACGAGGCCAGCGTGCGCGGCGCTTGCATGGTGCACAACCCGGGCTATGACTTCAACGACGACAACGTGGCGGTGGGCAGCGCCTATTGGGTGCTGATGACCGAGCGGTATCTGCCCGCGAGCGGCAGGACTGGCCTGGTAGGCCCTGGGGTCAATACGCCGTCCAAACAGGCGCTGCAGCCGATCCATTAAATTTCTACCCCTGCAGGAGAGAGCTTCGCACTCATGGCGAAGCCACCGAAGGCGCAAACTCCCATGCACGCTCAGGTTCAGTACTGCACACCATCAACGCCGTCTGGAGAGACGTCACAGCCGTGACGCACCGAAGGAGCAAAGCCCGCTGGCGATTCTGCCAACGCAGCTGAATCTCTCAGGTACCAAGGACAGGGGGAGCGGCCAGGCACCCAGTGCACACAGGGTGGTCGATCTGTCCTTGGAGAATCATGGTGAAAGTCATCGTTTTGGGCGCTGGCCTGCTCGGCGTCACTTCAGCTTATTTTTTGCGCCAGCAAGGTCATGAGGTGTGCGTGGTGGATCGCCAAGCCACACCCGCCGCAGAAACCAGCTTTGCCAACGGCGGGCAAATCTCTGTGAGTCACGCCGAGCCTTGGGCCAACCCCAGCGCGCCGCTCAAAGTGCTGCAGTGGCTGGGCAAAGAAGACGCGCCGCTGTTGTTTCGCCTTCGCGCCGACATGCGCCAGTGGCTTTGGGGCCTGCAGTTTCTGCGCGAATGCACCCCCGCACGCACGCGCCACAACATTGAGCAGATCGTGCGCCTGGGCACTTACAGCCGCGACATGCTGCAGCAACTGCGCCGCGATATTGGCATTGCCTATGACGAGCGCACCCAAGGCATCTTGCACTTCTACACCAGCCAAAAAGAGTTCGATGGGGCGGAAGCGCCTGCGGCCCAAATGCGTGCTCTGGGCTGTGACCGGCGCGTGATCTCGGCTGACGAGGCAGTGCGCATTGAACCAGCGCTGCGCCACATTCGCCCGCAACTGGCCGGTGCCACCTACACCGCAGAAGATGAATCGGGCGACGCCAATCGCTTTGCGCGCGAACTGGTCAAGCGCTGCCAAGCCGACGGCGTGCAGTTTTTGATGAGCCACACCGTCACAGCCCTGCGCGAAGCGGCAGGCCAGATCGACCATATCGAAGCCACCGACGGCGAAGGCCGATTTCAGCGTCTGCGCGCAGATGCTTATGTGCTGGCCATGGGCAGCTTGTCGCCCTTGTATGCCCAGCAGGTGGGCATCTCGCTGCCGATCTACCCGGCCAAAGGCTACTCGGTCACCATGCCTGTGAAAGACGCATCGATGGCGCACCAGGTGTCGCTGACCGATGACGAATACAAACTGGTGTTTTCGCGTCTGGGTGACCGTTTGCGAATTGCGGGCACGGCAGAGTTCAACGGCTATGACCGCGATCTCAACCGAGTGCGCTGCGAAGCCATCGTGAAGCGGGTCGAGGCCCTGTTTCCCGGCGCTGGAGACGCAAGCCATGCCCAGTTCTGGACGGGGCTGCGCCCGGCGACGCCGAGCAACGTGCCGATCATTGGCCGCTCAAAATTGCCCAACCTGTTCTTGAACACAGGGCACGGCACGCTGGGCTGGACGCACGCCTGCGGATCAGGCAAGAGCATGGCGCGCATCGTGAGCGGTTTGGCGCCCGAGGTGGACTTTGCCTTTGTGGGCGATGTGCCCAAAGCAAGCAGTAGCCGCCCGGCGGCCATGCCGGCTTGAGCAAGCCTTAAAAATCGATGGTGTGCACGCCGAAATGCCCGGCTGCACGGTCAGCAAAAAAGACCTTGAGGGTTTCGCGCACCGTACGAAAAGACAACTCGTCCCAGGGGATGTCGGCCTCATCAAACAAGCGCGCTTCAATGGTTTCGGGCCCGGGGTTGAACACGTCGCTCAGCAGCTCGGCTCGATAGTAGAAATGCACTTGGCTGACCTGTGGGACGTTAATCAGCGTGTACAGCGGGCCTAACTGAATTTGTGCCCCGGCTTCTTCGTCGGTTTCGCGCAAGGCGCCCTGGGCGGTGGTTTCGGCCAGCTCCAAAAAGCCCGCTGGTAGCGTCCATTTGCCAAAACGCGGCTCAATGTTGCGTTTGCACAGCAGCACCTTGCCTTGCCACACCGGCAAGGTGCCCACCACGTTCAATGGGTTTTGGTAGTGGATGGTGCCGCAGGCGGGGCAGACAGCGCGCACCTTGGTGTCGCCGTCGTCGGGCACGCGGTACTGCACGGCGGTGCCGCATTGGCGGCAGTGTTTGATGGTGGGGGCTGTCACGCGCCTGAGTGTAGGGGCGTAAAAAAAGGCCCTGTCGCTGTGCGACAGAGCCCTTGTAACTGACTCGGGGTCGGCGCCAAACCGCCAGCGCCGCGCCGCCTCAGGTGGTGTGCTTTTTGATCAGGGCGCGGGCGGTGTCCAGCAGCTGCTTGCCGTTGAAGTTGCGCTTATTCATGTCGGCCACCCATTCGTCGTCCACCGACGCCGACAAGCGAATGAACTCTTGCGACTCGGCAGCCGTCAGCGTGTACACCGTGTTGTTGCGGTCAGTCGCTGACTTACGACCGAGGGGGTCATTGCCCTGCTGGGTTTTGCCCAGCCAAGCGCTGGTGGCCATGCCAGAGTTGGCGTCAATCACCCGCTTGTTGTCGGGCGACAAACCGTCGTACTTGGCCTTGTTCATGGCCATCACAAAGGTGGTGGTGTATAGCGAGGTGTTGGCCGGGAACTCGGTGTGGAACTTGGCCAGTTCATTGACCTTGACCGAAGGCACCACTTCCCAGGGGATCACGGCGCCGTCGATCACGCCTTTGCTCATGGCATCAGTAATTTGCGGCAGCGGCATAGCCACTGGAATCGCACCCACTGAAGTGAGCAACTTGGTGACCTGCCGGGTGGGGCCGCGCACCTTCATGCCGCGCAGATCGGCCGGGGTTTTAACCAGCTTGTCTTTGGTGTGAAACATGCCGGGGCCGTGCACCTGTAGCGCCAGCACCTGGGTTTCTTTGAACTCATCGGGCGCCACGGTTTGCACGTATTCCCAATAGGCTTTGGAGGTGGCCTCAGCATTGGTCATCATGAAGGGCAGCTCAAACACTTCCACACGGGGGAAGCGGCCCGGCGTGTTGCCGGGCAGGGTCCAAACCACGTCAACCACGCCGTCGCGCGCCTGGTCATACAACTGCACCGGCGTGCCGCCCAACTGCATGGCAGGGAAGGGCTCGAACTTAATACGGCCGGCCGATTCGCGCTCCACCTTGTCCATCCAGGGCTTGTGCATGCTCAGCCAGACGTTGGACATCGGCGACATGAAGGTATGGAACTTCAGCGACACGGCTTGCTGCGCGATGGCAGCCAGACCGGTGCCCAGGGTGGCAGCGGCAGCGCCCGCTTGCAGCACGCGACGGCGTTGGAACATGAAGAGGTCTCCTTTGGGGGTGAAGCGAATCAAGCAAACACTGTAAGAACCCAACGCCCAACGCACCAGCGGGAAGGCCCCAACGCAGGTGGTTTGTAGGGGCTTTCGCGTGAAAGAGGGTGCTATAGAAAGTGTAGCTGGCTGGGCTGATAAACAGGGCGCAACAGCCTGCTTAGACTCATAAACTAGTCCACCACCACCGTCAGCGACTGCAGGCCGTCGACCGTGCCCACCAGCGTGTCGCCCGACACCACGGCGGCCACGCCCTCGGGCGTGCCGGTGTAGATCAGGTCGCCGGGGGCCAGCGCCCAGGCGGCCGACAGGTGTTCGATGATTTCGCCCAAGTTCCAAATGAGCTGGCTCACGTTGCTGCGCTGGCGGTCTTGGCCATTGACTTGCAGACCGATGGCGGCTTGCTCAATGGCGCCTGCCTGGGCCAGGGGCGTGATGGGCCCAATGGGCGCCGAATGGTCAAACGATTTGCCAATGTCCCAGGGCCGGCCTTCTTTTTTCATCACGCCTTGCAGGTCGCGCCGGGTCATGTCCAGCCCCACCGCAAAGCCATAGATGTGCTTCATGGCGTCGGCGGCCTGGATGTTGGAGCCACCCACGCCAATGGCCGCCACCAACTCAATCTCGTGGTGAAAGTTCTTGGTGAGGCTGGGGTATGTGATGTGGCCGGTGGCCCCTGCCGCCACGGGCACCACCGCATCGGCGGGCTTTAGAAAAAAGAAGGGCGGCTCGCGGCCGGTAAAGCCCATTTCTTTGGCGTGCTCGGCATAGTTGCGGCCCACGCAATACACGCGGTGCACCGCAAAGCTCTGGCTGCTGCCGACCACCGGCACGGACACCACGGCGGGCGGGGTAAAGACGTAGTTCATGCGCTCAAGCGCTCCTCTTGGTGAATGCCCAGGGCCTCATGCACCGGGCGGTCTGAAAAACTGAACAACACGGCGCCGCTGGCGCTGCTCAAACGCGTGCGATGCCAAGACGGCACCACCAGATGGTCTTGGGAGCCAAAGTCATAGGTGGTCTCTTGCGTGGCGCCTGGCGCTTGCACATGGAGTTGGCCCTGGCCTTCGACCACGCTGAACACACAGCCGTCGGTTTGCCGATACGGCAGCCCGCTGAAGCCAGTGGGCAAGCGCTGCATAAAGGTGCCCAAGGTAGGCATGGGCCAGCCGCCGGTCAATGGATTGACATAGCGCAGCTTGAAGCCGTCGTGTGCGTCGGGTGCGGTGTCGCGCTCCAGCGCGTGCAGCGCCTCGCGGGTGCGGGCATAGGGGTAGCTGAAGATGGGCGATGTGGCGCCAAAGGGCGCTGTCTTACGCACTGGCGCCATGTTATGGCCATAGCGGGCAAAGCTTTCTCCTTCAGCGCGCTGCACCGCTTGGCTGTCGCCGCGGGTGTCGTTCTGCGCAAAACCGGCGTCAAAAAAGCGCAGCATGGGAATGTCCAGGCCATCGAGCCACACCACCGGTTCGGCGGCTTCGCTGCCGTGGTCATGCCAGGTCCAGCTGGGGGTGATGATGAAGTCACCCGGATGCATGGTGGTGCGCTCACCATCGACCGCGGTGTAGGCGCCCGAGCCTTCCACAATGAAGCGCAGCGCGCTTTGGGTGTGCCGGTGGCTGGGCGCCACCTCGCCGGGCAAGATCAACTGCAGACCGGCGTACAGACTTTGGGTGATGGCTGATTGGCCGCGCAAGGCGGGGTTTTCCAATATCAACACCCGGCGCACCGCTTCTTGGGCGGTGATGGCGGCACCCGCACGCATCAAAAACGGCCGCACATCGGCATAGCGCCAATGCCCTGCCACGCAAGGTGTCTGGGGCGCAGGCGGCACCAGCGCGTGCAATACCTCCCACAGCGGCGTGAGGTGGTGCGGTGACATATCGGCATAGAGCTGCTCGCGCTCAGACACCATTTGGGTGGAACGGGTGGGAAGCGATGCGTTCATGCCAAACACACTCCTTAAGTCAGCCAAGCCAAGCGCCGTCGGCTTGCAGTTGGGCTTGTAGTGCTTTCACCGGCACCTCAGCGGCATTGCAATCTTGCAGCAAAGACAAGTGGGCCGCGGTGCCCGCAGCTTGGCCCATCACAAAACAGGCGCCGCTCACCCGGGCAGCGGCTTGGGCGGTGTGGCTCATGCTGGCACAGCGGCCCGCCACCCAGGTGTTGCTCAACTTTTGCGGCACGGTGATGCGATAGGGCAGTTGGTTGTAACCGGGGCCGCCAGCGGCTGGCCACACAAATCGGATGTCGCCTTTTTCATGCAACTCAAGCGGCCAACTGTTCACTCCAATGCTGTCGTCAAAACGGGCGCAACCCAAGACGTCGGCTTCGCTCAGTTCGTATAGGCCTTGGATACGGCGCGTTTCTCGCACACCCACTTGCGGCGCAATGTCCACCACGTAGCTCTGCTCAAAACCCGGCAGCTCGCGGAAAAAGCCACTCACCTGCGCAATTTGCGCGCGGCCCTGCACTTCGGCCGCCGACAACTCGCGCGCATCAGCGCCATTGAAGGCCAGGCCGTCATTGCGCGCCAACTGGGTGAGGTTCACCCGCCATTCCAGCGGGTTGCGCTGGGGCCGCACGATGGGCGTTTTGCGCGGAAAGCGCCAGCGGCCTTCGGCTTGCGCTTGCGCCATGCGCTCGCCCATGGTTTCCCACACGGCGCCAGCGCGGGGCGCATCCACCGCGTTCAAGCGGAACATGGTGGACGGAAACAAATAGCCGCCTTCGCCATCTCCCATGACAAAGGGCACACCGGCCCAGGCTGCCAGATCGCCATCACCGGATGCGTCAATAAAGCGCCGCGCAGTCACCGCAAAGCGGCCTGATTTGTTTTCAATCAAAAGCGCTTGCACCGCCTGGGCGGTGGCGTCTGTCTGCACGCCACAGGCTTGGGTGTGAAACAGCAGTTCAACCCCCGCATCGGCCAGCAGCGAATCGGCAGCAATCTTGTAAGCGGGAATGTCATAGGCCTGAGCCAGGATGCGCCCGGCAATCAAATGAGGCGGGGCCAGCCCGTCCAGCGCCTGCATGCGCGCCAGCAGATCTGACGCCACCCCTCGCACCACCTGCAAGTGCTCGCCATCCACACAGCCGTGCAGGCCGCAAAAATTGGTCACGCCCGCTGCAGTGCCCATGCCGCCCAAAAAACCGTGTCGTTCAACCAGCAGCACCCGTCGGCCGAGTCGGCGGGCAGCCACCGCAGCGGCAATGCCTGCAGGGCCGCCGCCCAGCACGGCCACGTCATAGTCACCCCAGACGGGGGTGTGCCGGGCGGGCTCAAACACCAGGGTGGGGCTGGTCAAGATGGGCTTGCGTCTTCGGTGGGCGCAAACAGGTTGTCAGGGTCGATGCCTTTGTACATCCACTGCAGACCGGCAAAGCCGGGCGATTCTTGCCCGCTTTGAAACAGGTGATTGCGCAGCTCACGCTGCACACCGCTGGCGTGATAGATGTCGCCATACAAGCGCGCGGTGAGCTGCACGCGACCCGTGCGCAGGTAACGGGCTTTTTGGTATTGCACAAAGGCCTGTGCCAAGTCGCGCGGCCAACGGGCAATGGCGGCACCCAGCACCACGGCATCTTCAATGGCCTGACCCGCGCCTTGGGCCAGATACTGCAGCATGGGGTGGGCGGCATCGCCCAACAAGGTGACAGGGCCCTGGCTCCAGTTGGCAACAGGTTCACGGTCGCACAGCACCCACATCTTCCAAGTGTTGATCTTGCCGAGCAGCTCGCGCACTTGGGGTGCGGCCTGGGCGAAGCGTTCGGTGAGTTCAGCAGGGTCGCCAAAGCTGTTCCAGCCCTCGTCGTACTTGCTGCTGTGAAACACCGCCACCAAGTTAAACAGTTCGCCGCGCCGCAGCGGGTAGTGCACTAGGTGGGTTTTTTCGCCACCCCACAGCACCACGTCGTCGCTCCACAGGTGCGCGGGCACCTCTGCGCGGGGCAGCACCGCGCGATACGCAATGTGGCCCGACACGCGCGGCTTGCCGTCGCCCACGATGGTTTCGCGCACGCGGCTCCACAGGCCATCTGCGCCTATCAAGGCGTCGGCCTGCAGGTTGTGGCCATCCGCCAAGCTGACCTTGACGCCCGAGGCGTTGGGCAAGGTTTCAAAGCCTTCAACACTGACCTGCGTGCGCAGCGCCACCTGGGGCAGCGTGCGCACGGCTTGCAGCAGCACCTCATGCAGATCGGCGCGGTAGATCACACCGTAGGCAAACCCATAAGCCGCACGAGCGGCATCAGCCAAAGCCACTCTGACGACGCGTTCACCGGTGCGCACATCGTTCATTTGCATGCCTGGTGGGAAATGCGCCACCGCATTGACCGCGTGGGTCAGCCCCAAGCGCTCAAACATCCGAAAAATGTTGGGCCCCAGCTGGATGCCCGCACCAATCTCACCGAATTTGCTGGCCTGCTCCAGCACGGTGATTCGATGACCCTGTTGGCCTAGTACCCATGCGGCCGCCAGGCCACCAATGCCCCCTCCGGCGATGATGATGTGTAGCGGCTCTATTGGCTCGTTCATGCTGTGTGGCGCAGTGCGTAGTCAACTGATGCTACGGGATTGCTATCAACCTGTGCCGCGTGTCAAGGTGGTCCATGGGTGATCACCCCACATCGCAAGCCACCATCTCGAGCGCATAGTGAGGGTGAGTGGCAGTAAGTCGGTCGTCGTGACGAATCTCGGGCAAAGCGGTGCACATGCGGTTTCATTTTTTGGTTCGGCAGCGCGGGGGCCTTAGGGTCTTTGAGCAATCCGCATGGCGGACTGCGCTGCAGCATGGGCGGGCTTTGGCCGCGGTTTGGCTGGTGGCTTTGTTGCTCCCTTTATTGCCGCCCTCGTTTGCTGCTGAACAGCGAGCCGCCGGTACGGGGTCGAACACGGCTTTGCAGTCCACCGCGCCGATTCAGTTGCGGGTGGTGGGTGGCTTGGCCAATGGCCGCAAGTACCGCGAGTTCGAGGAGCCCTTTTGGACTCGCAGCGTGCGCGAACTCACCGGCGGGCGCATCAGCGCCAGCATTGTTCCCTTTGACCAAGCAGGCGTGCCAGCCCACGACATGCTGCGTTTGGTGCAGCTTGGCGTGGTGCCGATTGGCACTGTGTTGGCCAGCCGCAGCGCCGGGCTTGACCCCGAACTGGTGGCTATGGATCTGCCGGGCATGAACGCCGATATGGCCACCCTGCGGCGCAACGCAGCGGCCTACAGGCCGCACTTGGTGCGGGTGCTGCGAGAGCGCCACGGCGTGCGCCTGCTGGCGATGTACACCTACCCGCCCCAAGTCATGTTTTGCAGCCGCCCGTTTGCCGGATTGACAGCGGTAGAAGGCCTGCGCGTGCGGGTGTCGGACGGTGCGCAGGGCGAAATGATTAAGGCCTTTGGCGGGGTGCCCGTACACACGGAATTCGCTGATATCGTGCGCGCCGCCCGCAGCGGCAGCATTGATTGCGCACTGACCAGCGCCACCGGCGGCAATCTGCTAGGGCTGCATGAGGTCATGACCCACATTGACCGCAGCGCGGTATCTTGGGGCATGGTGTTTTTGGTGGCCAACGAAGCCGCGTGGAGCGAGTTGCCCAAAGAAAGCACCGACTCCATCCAACGAGCCTTGTCAGAGTTAGAGCGCAGCATTTGGGACGACTCTGAAACCGAAGCGGCCAACGGCATTGCCTGCAACACGGGCGCCGCTTCGTGTACCTCAGCGCGGCGCGGCAAGATGATCCAAGTGCCCCATGACCCTGCCGACGAAGCGCGCATGCGGGCCTTGTTGAACGCTCGCATCCTGCCGGAATGGGCCAAGCGCTGTGGGGCTGCGTGCGTGATGGCGTGGAACCAGACTTTGCGCACCACGACGGGCATCACCCTGAAGACGCCCTAAAGCACTGCGCGCCATGTCGTTCCCGCTTGTTCAATATTTGGCCTCGGGCTTTTCCTTGCCCCGTCGGGCGCAATTGGCGCGTTTTTGGGCCGTGCCAGTGGTGGCATTGATGTTGTGCGCCGCCGTGATAGCGCTGAGCGCCAAGCTGCTGGCCGACGAAATAGAAGAGGCCGACCAGCATGGGCGCGCCGCTGCGCAGCAATCGGTGAGCAGCGCCGAGGCGCACGTCAACCGAGTGCTGGTCAGCATCGACGGCTTGCTATTGAGCCAACCGAGCTGGCTGGCACTGGCCACCGCGTCAGGTGGTCAGCTTGACCTGACCCGCCTGCGCCAGGTGATGCGGCTTAACGCCCAGCACAGCTTGGCCGCGCGTGATCTGCTGATCGTGCAGCCCAACGGCGCCGTGCTGGCGCAGGTGTTGCGCGCTGCGGGTGGGCCTGGCTGGCCCGACGGGTTTGTGCAAGAGGTGCTGGCGCGAGGGCCGTCTACCCTGCACTTCAGCAAGGTGATCACTTCGCCCAATACGGCTGAGCGCATGGTGTACGCCGCCCGGCTGATTCGCGGCACGGACGGATCGCCCCTGGTGGCCATGGCGCAGATCAGCGTGGGCTTGCTGGGTGTAAGCCTGGGCCACGGCGGTGATTGGGTGGGCGCCTCGGTGGGCCTGGTGACGCAAGACGGGCAGTGGCTGGCGCAAATGCCCGAAGGTGCCTTGGCTTTCGGCTTCAGCGCCACCGCCGCGCAGCCAGGTTCTGGCGTTGAAGGCGCCGCATTGCGCGACGGTCGGGCACGGCTGATGCAGCTGGGCAATGGTGCGGATTCCGTCGCGAGTTGGGTGGCCGTTCGGCCTACCTTGTATCCGCAGCTCAGCGTAGTGGCCAGCGTGCCGCACGACAACCTGGTGGGGCACGCGGCGCCGCACCGCGACCAGATCTGGGCCGTAGCACTGGCCGGCGTGGCCTTGCTGGTGGGTTTGGCCATCATCGTGTGGCGGCACTTGACGCTGCAAGCGGCTTTGCGCGACCAGCTGCACGCGACCCAGCAGATTTTGGTCAATGCCATGGACTCCATGACCGAAGGCTTTTTGGTGCTGGATCGTTCGCTGCGGGTGATCAGCGTCAATGAGCAGTTTTGCGTGATGTTCCCGTGGCTGCGGGAACGTGCGGCGCCCGGGGTAGAGCTGCGCGAGCTGATGCAACTGACCGCCGCCCAAATCAAGCCCGACGGCGACGCGGCCGAGCGCGAGGCCTGGGCTGCCTATCGCATCGAGCAAATGCGCACGGCGGGCAGTGCGGCGGTGCATCAATACCCCGATGGGCGCTCCGTGCTCAGTGAGCACCGCACCACCCCGCAAGGGCATTTGGTGATTCAGTACCGTGAAGTCACCCAGCAATTGGCCGATCGGCGCGAACTGCAGATCGCCCGCGACGAAGCGCAAGCCGCCAACCGCGCCAAGTCCAACTTCTTGGCGGTGATGAGCCACGAAATTCGCACGCCCATGAGCGGCGTGCTGGGCATGGCCGAACTGCTTGCCCAATCCAAATTGCAGCCTGACCAGGCCGAGGCGCTGCAGGCGATTCGGGACTCGGGCGATTTCTTGCTGCGGCTGGTGGACGACATCCTGGATTTCTCCAAGCTCGAAGCCAACCTGCTCGAGTTGGATGAGCAGCCCCTGCAGATCCGTGATGTGTTGGGCTCGGCCTGCATGGCCTTGATGCCGGTGGCTGCCAAGCGGGTGGTGGATCTGTCGTGGTCATTGGGCCCCACAGTGCCCGCGTGGTTGCTGGGCGACAGCGTGCGACTGCGTCAGGTGCTGACCAATTTGGTGGGCAATGCGATCAAGTTCAGCGCCGGTCGCGCCGACGTGAAGGGTGTGGTTCAAGTCCAGGCTGACTGGGTGCCGCTGGCCGATACAGCGGCAGGGCAAGACGGGAGGCGAGAGGGTACGCAAGAGGGAGGCCAATTGGTGCTGCGGGTCAAAGACAACGGCATCGGGCTGACCGACGCGGCGCAGGCCAAACTGTTTGCGCCGTTTGTGCAGGCTGAGGCCTCTACCACCCGGCGATATGGCGGCACCGGCCTGGGCTTGGCCATTTGCCGGCGGATAGCCGAGCGCATGGGCGGCAAGATTGAAGTGCGCAGTCAGGCGGGCAAGGGCGCGACATTTGAAGTGTGGCTGCCGCTCAAGAGCGTCACCGCGCCGCAAGGGGGATTGGCCCGCAGCGCAGCCATCCCGCTAGTAAGCCCTGCGCCTGAGGGCAGCACCGCCGCTGCTGGGCGGGCGCCCGCCACCCGTGTGTTGGTGGTCGAAGACCACGCCATCAACCAGCGACTCATCATGCGACAGCTTGATTTGCTGGGCGTGGCACATGACTTGCGCGCCGATGGGCGCGAGGCCCTGGCTGCCTGGCGTGCCGCAGCCGAAGCCGGGCATCCCTACGCCATGGTGCTAACTGATTTGCAAATGCCGGTGATGGACGGCACGCAGTTGGCCGAGGCCATTCGGCACCTTGAACAGCATGGGCAGATGTCTGCGCTCACCGGCGGGGGCGTACCCATCATTGGCTTGTCGGCCAACGCCATGGTGATACCCGCCGTGTCGCCGGGCGCTCAAGCCCTATTCAATGGCGCACTGACCAAACCCGCCCAGCTCGACGAATTGCGCCAATTGCTTAGCCACTGGGCGCCCGACAGCCTTAAGCCCCAGATTTCCCGATCAAGTTGAAGTGCTCCACCAGCGGGGGCTGGGCAAAAAACGGGCCGACGATGGCGCGCCATTGCGCAAACAGCGGGCCCTGGCGAAAGCCCACGGTGTGGTCTTCCAAGGTGTCCCAAAAAATCATCAAGGCATAGCGATCCGGCGATTCAATGCTGTGGTTGACCTTGTAGCCCCGAAAGCCTTTGGCTTGGCCGACCACCGTGAGCAGGCCACGCTCGATGGCTTCATTGAAGGCGGTTTGTTGGCCCGGGGTGATGCGGATGTCGGCCAGTTCCAGAATCATGCTTGCTCCTTTTTTGATAGCTGCTTGGGCAGTGAAATAGGGCGCTATCGGCCCTTTTTCTTTGAATAGACGGCTGCTACATGCGCCCCAGGTATTCGCGCCGCTCAAATTCCACCGGGTCGGCAGCTTGCCCGTGGCGCTGGCTTTCGGCGTGCTTGATCTCCACCAGCGCATCAACAAAGGGGCGGCCCAGTTGTTCGATCAGGGCGGTGTCCATGCACATGGCCTCAATCGCGGCGGCCAAGCTAGTGGGCAAGGCTGGGGCCACGGTGGCACTGCCGTCGGCGCTTTGGCCGCCATAGGGGTCGCGGGTGGCCAGCGGCGGCTTGACTCGGTCTTGCAAACCCAAAAGGCCTGCGGCGATTTGGCTGGCCACATACAGGTAAGGGTTGGCGCTGGCGTCGCCCAAGCGGTTTTCAATGCGGGTGGCGTTGTCACCAGCGGCGCCCAGCACGCGCAGCAGCGCACCCCGGTTGTCGTAGCCCCACTGCACCCGGGTAGGCGCCAAGGAATTGGGCCGAAAACGGCGGTAGCTGTTGGCCGTGGGTGCGGCCAGCAAACAACTGGCCTGGGCGTGGCGCAGCAGGCCGCCCAGCCAATGGCTGCCCACCCGGCTGAGCGTGTGGGTAGCGTCGTCGGCCAGGGTGTGTTCGGCCGGTTCGGCGCGCATAAAGGCGTTGTGCGCAGCGTCGGCGCCCAGCGTCTGTAGCGATTGGTGCAGGTGCCAGCCACTGGCCATGGCGGGCTCAAACGGTGGCACGGCCATAAAGCTGGCGTGCAGGCCCTGGCGGGCCAGGGCTTGGGGCAACAGGCTTTTAAGCAGGGCGGCAGTGTCTGCCGCGGCCAGGGCATCTTGCGGCGCCAGCACCAGTTCAAACTGGCTGGGGCCGAACTCCACTTCAACCGACTGCAGCGGCAAGCCCAGGTGTTGCGCCACCTGCTGCACGGTACGCAAGACGGCGTCGCAGCGGTCTGCATAGCGCTCGCTGAGCAAAGCAAAGCCGCTGTGGGTGTGGCGCAGGGCGGGCGCCGGGCCCGGCCAGGCCGTTTGGGGCCAATCGGCGTGATGGGGCTGTTGGGGGTGGTCGGGCGCAGCCGCGAAAACGTGAAACTCAAGCTCCAGACCGCAGCGCAACTGGTAGCCCACCGCAGCCAAGGCGTCTACCTGGTGCAGCAGCACTTGGCGCGTGTCCAGCGCCACCGAGCTGCCGTCTGCCCAGTGGGGTGACGCGCGCATCCAGCCGGTGTCAGGCGCGTGGGGCAGGGTGATGAGCGACGCGGGGTCGGGCAGCAGCAGGCAGTTGTTGCCCGCGCCAAAACCCGGTGGCAGGTTGGCTGCGCCGCCGGCGGTGAAAACTGAAAACGCACTGCGGTCGGCGGTGTCTTTGATGAACAAGGTGCTCACCATGCCGACGCCCTGGCTAAGTGCGTGCACCGCCGCATCGGGCATGAGTGTTTTGCAGCGCATCTGGCCATGCAGATCACACCAGGCCACGCGCACCCGGCTTAAGCTGCGGATGCGCTGGGCTGCATCGGCGCACTGCCGCTGGCGTTCGGGGGTGTGCAGGCCCAGGCGTTCGGCCCATTCGACTGACGATGTCATGCGCTGGTGTCTCCGGCGGTTTTTGGGTGGGCAAAGGCGTGGCCAAGTGGCTGCGCGGCTATCCTTGCCAACCCATGAAGCTCTACAACTATTTCCGCTCGTCGGCATCGTACCGGGTGCGCATTGCGCTGCATTTGAAAGGCTTGGCCTTTGACTACCTGCCGGTGCACATTGCGCGCGGGGACCACAAAGCCGCCGCCTTTGCCGAGCTGTCACCCGATCAGTTGGTGCCGCTGCTCGAGCTGCCCGACGGCCGTCGCCTGGGCCAGTCGATGGCCATCATCGAATACTTGGACGCGATTCACCCCAGCCCCGCGCTCTTGCCCGCTGAGCCCTATGCCCGCGCCCGCGTGCAGGCGCTGGCGCAGTCGATTGCATGTGAGATTCACCCGCTGAACAACCTGCGGGTACTCAAATACTTGGTGCGCGAACTCAAGGCCGATGAAGAGGCCAAAAACACCTGGTATCGCCACTGGGTGCGCAGCGGGCTGGAAGCGTTTGAACGCCAACTGGCCACCGCAGCCACCGACCGCGCCGCGCTGGGTTTGACGGCAGGGCCGCTGTGCTGGGGCGACACGCCCACCCTGGCCGATTGCTGCCTGGTGCCGCAAATCTTCAATGCCCGCCGATTTGCCACGCCGCTACATGATCTGCCGCTTACCATGGCCGCCTTTGAAGCCGCTGTGGCATTGCCCGCGTTTGCGGCGGCCGCACCCGAGCGTTGCCCCGACTTTGAGGCCTGAGGGCGGCGCCCGCACGTGCTGGAACTCATCCGGCCCGATTGGCCCGCGCCGCCTCAGGTGCAGGCCTGGTGCACCACCCGACGGGGCGGCGTGTCAACAGCCCCCTACGACAGCCTGAACTTGGGCACCCATGTGGGCGACGACCCGCAGGCCGTGGCCACCAACCGCCAGCGCTTGGCCGAATCGATACAGCCTTTGGCTTTGGCGCACCTGCACCAAGTGCATGGCGCTCAAGTGGTGGCTGCGCATCAGCTGAGCAGCCCCACCACGGCTGATGCAGCCTGGACTGACCAAACAGGCGTGGCCTGCGTCATCGGTGTGGCCGACTGCCTGCCGGTGTTGATTGCCGACCGCCAGGGGCGCGTGGTGGGCGCCGCCCATGCCGGTTGGCGTGGGCTGGCGGGCGGGGTGGTCGATGCGCTGGTGTTGCAAATCAATTCGGCTGTAGGGCAGTCAAATAGGGCGCAAGCAGCTACAGAATTAATAGCGTGGCTGGGCCCATGCATCGGCCCTGACGCGTTTGAGGTGGGCGCCGATGTATGGGCTGCCTTTTGCGCGGCTGACGAGCAAGCCCAGGCCGCCTTTGTGCCCCAAGCGGCCGCGGACTCAGGCCCTAAGTGGCTGGCTAACTTGCCACTGCTGGCCCGCCAGCGCTTGCAGCGTCTGGGCGTTGCGGATGTTTATGGCAACGACGGCAGCAGCCCGTGGTGCACGGTGCGCAACCCCTTACGCTTCTTTTCGCACCGGCGCGACCGGGTCAGCGGGCGGATGCTGGCTGGCATCGGTTTGCGCTGATTCAGCGCTGGCCGCTGGGGCCTGCGCATCGGTATCAGCTGGCGCGTCTTGGGCTGCAGCGCGTTGCTGGGCCTGAGCCGCCTCGGCCGCTTTAATGGCTTTGCGCCGGGTGGGTGCGCGCATCAAGTACGTCACCAGCGCAACGGGGGCCAAGCCGTACATCACAAAGGTGATCAAAGCGCCCAGCAGGCCGCCATTGGGGTGAAAAGCTTCGGCGATGGCCATCATCAGCGCCACATACATCCAGGCCACGATCACGATCAGCATGGGTTTCTTCGGTCACGTTCAAGTCAGGATCACGGTACATCATGAGGCCTGCCCCTGAACTGTGTCGGGGCGCAATTGCTGCAATGCACAACGGTTTTGCTGCAGTGCAGCATAATCACCCAAAAATCGCAGAACTCAAACGTTGCATGCCTGAGAGGAGACCGCGCTCATGACACCCCAGCCCCCCGACGGCCTGGACGCCCTGCAGGGCTTCATCAAGACCATGACCGATGCGTGGACCACGGTGCTGGCCGCTGGCCAGGCCAACCTCAACGCGCAGGCCACCGACCAAGCCGCCAACCCATTTGCTGCCGCCAGTGCCTGGATGGGCAGCAACCCGATGGGCGCCGGCAACCCCTTTGGTGCTGCCAACCCCTTCGCCAGCGCCTTCGCAGCCAACCCGTTTGCCACCGGAGCGACCACGCCCGGCGCCTTTGGCTGGCCCGGCTTTGGCGCCGGTATGCCGCAGATGCCGCAGATGCCCCAAATGCCATCCATGCCCGACTGGGCCCGCATGGCCACCCAGGGCCTGGGTTCCGGTGCGGCGGTAGATGCGCAAGCCTTCATGAAGCCCATCTTGGACGTGATGCAGGGCCTGGGCAGCGCGGGCGGCGCCTTCGCTGGCCCGTTCAGCGGCCCGTTCAGCGGCGCCTCTGCAGGTCTGGGTGGCTCAGCGGACTGGGCCGCGCCTTTTAAGCAGGCCATGGGTGCTGCCATGCCCGGCATGCAAAACCCGCCCGCCTGGGGCGATCTGCAGCAGTTGCAGTTTGACCCGCAGGCAGCGCAGCGCATCCAAGCCGATTTCATGCGCGATGCCGCCGAGATTTGGAACCAAGGCCTGCAGGCCAAACCCGTGGTGGGCGACCGCCGCTTTGCCAGCGATGCCTGGGCCAAAAACCCAGTGGCCGGT